>UROM01000065.1 GCA_900549455.1 uncultured Collinsella sp.
GACCGCATCTCGGTCGACCTGCCCGAGCCGCACGATCCCACTGATGTGATTCCCGAGGCCATTCCCCTTGATATCCGTTACGAGGACGACTACCTCATCGTGCTCTCCAAGCAGCGCGGCCTGGTGTGCCATCCCGCCCATGGCCACGAGAGCGGCACCCTTGCAAACGCTCTGGTCTACCACTGCGGTATCGATCATCTTGGTACCGTGCAGGGTGAGGACCGCCCCGGCATCGTGCATCGCTTGGATCGCGATACCTCGGGCCTTATGCTCGCGGCAAAAGACGACGACACCCAGCGCGCACTTCAAAATCTTATCCGTACGCGCACGCTCGACCGTCGCTATATCACGCTCGTCCACGGGCACATCGCCATGGACGAGGGCACCATCAACACCGGTATTGCCCGATCGACACGCGACCGCGTGAAGATGGCGGTTTCCGATGACCCCTTTGCGCGCCAGGCCATCACGACCTTCAAGGTGCTTGAACGCTTTGATTCCACGCGTTTCGACGACGGCTACACGCTTGTCGAGTGCCACCTGTTTACCGGTCGCACGCATCAGATTCGCGTGCATATGCGCCATATCAACCACGCCTGCGTGGGCGATCCGCTCTACGGTAAGTGCGATGCGCGCGCCGATCAGGGTCTGACCAGGCAATTCCTTCATTCCTGGCGCGTCGCATTCGACCATCCCGCGACGGGGGAGCGCATTGAGTGCCGTGACGAACTGCCGTGGGACCTTGCGGCGGTTCTGGACGATCTGGCCCCGCGTTCGCTCGGCCGCACTGCCGCCGGCGACGAAATCGTCCCGCAGCTCGGTCTGCTCGAAGCCTAGCCAGTATTAGGTGGTTTCTTGAACTCGGTAAGCCTGCGGTAAGATATACGATTGTTTACGTAACGCGTTGCTGGGAGCCTGCATGCTCGCCTTTTTACAAACCAACACACCCATCGTGATCTTCAACCAGATTGTCGTCACGCTGCTCACGGTTTGCTTTCTATACCAGGTGGTCTTCTTTGTCATTGGCGCTCTTCGTGGCGAGGTCGCGCCTCCCAAGGCCAAAAAACTCCACCGCTATGCCTTCTTTATTGCTGCGCATAACGAGGAGGCCGTGATCGCCAACCTCGTTCGCTCCATCAAGGATCAGGACTATCCGTCCGAGCTCATCGAGGTCTTTGTCGTTGCCGACGCCTGCACCGACAACACCGCGCAGCTCGCGCGCGAGGCGGGCGCCATCGTTTATGAGCGCAACGACCTGGCCCGCAAGGGTAAGAGCTGGGTCATGGACTTTGGCTTCGACCGCATCCTTAACGAGTATCCCGACACGTTTGAGGGCTACTTTATCTTCGATGCCGACAACGTTATCTCCCGTGATTACGTATCCAAGATGAACGATGCTTTTGACCAGGGCTTTCATGTGGTCACGAGCTATCGTAACTCCAAGAACTTCGGCAGCTCGTGGATCTCGGCGGCTAATGCTACGTGGTATCTGCGCGAGGCGCGCTTCCTTAACAACGCGCGCAACATCTGCAAGACGTCTTGCGCCGTCTCAGGTTCGGGCTACCTCATCTCCGCCAGTGTTATCGAGGGCATGCACGGTTGGCAGTTCCACACGCTGACTGAGGACATTCAGTTCACCACGTTCTGCGCCATCCACGGCATTCGCATTGGCTATGCACCGGCGGAGTTCTTTGACGAACAGCCCGTGACGTTTAAGGCGTCCTGGAAACAGCGTATGCGCTGGACTAAGGGCTTCTACCAGGTATTCTTTACCTACGGTAAGCACTTGGTCAAATCGACCTTTCGCTACCATCGCTTTGCCGCCTATGACATGTTCATGACGATTGCGCCCGGCATGCTGCTATCGTTGATCTCGATGCTCGCCAATGCGACGTTCCTCATCGTGGGCGGTCTTTCGCATGGCTTTTTGGCTACCGAGGTTGAGATGCAGGCGTGCGCCGCTTCGCTCATTTTGACCTTCGCCATGATGTATCAGACGTTCTTTATCCTGGCACTGCTCACGACCATCTTTGAGTACAAGCATATTCACTGCGCGCAAAAGTGGCGTCTGGTGACTAACCTGTTTACCTTCCCGATCTTTATGTTCAGTTATATCCCCATTACGGTGGCTGCTCTGTTCTTGAAGGTTGACTGGGTGCCGACGCAGCACGCCGTGAGTGTTACCCTCGACGAGGTCATGCAAGGCGCCAAATAACCATGATCAAAACCATCACAAAGGGGACAGGCACCTTTGTGGTGGTTTTTGCGTTTGAGCTGCTGCCCAAGGAGGTGTTCGATGTTCTATATCCCGTTTTGGATTTGCATCTTTGCCGGCGCGGCGATTGATGCCCGTGAGCGACGGTTTCCCAATCAGCTTGCCGGCGCGTGCGCCGTGGCTGCGCTTGCAGGCGTTTGGCTCGACAGGGGCGTTAACACAGCCCTTGACCACGCTGGTCTTGCGGTTATCGTCTACCTTGCCCTTGTGCTTACTGAGTCGCTCTGGCGTCGTGTTCGCCACGCCCCTGGCATTGGCATGGGGGACGCCAAGGCGCTCTTTGCCCTTTGCACCCTCGATCCCCTGGGTGGTGTCGTCGCGTTTGCGGTTGCGCTCCTGACCCTTGCCGCCGCTTGTCTCATTGCAAAATCGCGCTCCCTGCCTTTGCTGCCGTTTTTGGTGCCTATATTTGCCATAATCGAGGTCGTGGGTAGTACGCTGTAATCGTTTGCGCGCCCTTTTTAAGGAGCATGCCATGGCAATCAATCAACAGACAGCCGCCATCAAGGCGCGTATGGATCGCATTCCCGCGGCGTTGTCGCCCGAGCTGGTCGAGCGTATCGCTGCCGATCGCGCCTCGGGCGTCGTTAATCCCTATCGATGTGGTGACGACCAGGTCATCCGCCGTGTCAATCGAGCCGCAGACGAGGGTACGCTCATGCGTCCGGCTTTTATGCGCGATATCGAAAAGATTCTGCATCTGCCCGCATACACCCGTTATGCAGGTAAAACGCAGGTCTTCAGTTTTCGCAGCAACGACGACCTGTCGCGCCGCGGCCTGCACGTGCAGCTTGTCTCGCGCATCGCTCGCGATATCGGACGTGCCCTGGGGCTCAACTGTGACCTGATCGAGGCGATTGGTTTAGGCCACGACTTGGGCCACACGCCCTTTGGCCATGCCGGCGAGCGCTTTCTCAACGATATCTATCACTTGCGTACCGGTCGTTATTTTTTCCATAACGTGCAGTCGGTCCGCGTGCTTGACGCGCTGTACGGCCGCAACGTGTCGCTCCAGACGCTCGACGGCGTACTGTGCCACAACGGCGAGTACGAACAGCGTGTTTTTGAGCTTTCGGACATGGGTTCCTTTGACCAGTTCGATCAGATGGTTGAGGACTGTATCGCCGCGGGCTATAGCGCGATTGAGCATCTGCGTCCCATGACACTCGAGGGCTGCGTGGTTCGCATCTCGGATATCCTCGCCTACGTTGGGCGCGATCGCCAAGACGCCATTGCGGCGGGCCTGCTGTCGCCCGACGCCTTTGACGATGGCCTGGGCGGTGCATACAACAGCTGGATCCTCACGCACGCCTCCATCGATATTGTTGAGCACAGCTATGGCAAGCCGCGCATCGAGATGAGCGAGGGCTTGTTTGAGGAAATCCGCCGCGCTAAGCGCGAGAACTACGAGAAGATCTATAGCAAGGGCGGCATCGAAAGCGACTCCGAAGCGGAGCTGCGCGAGGCCTTTGAAAAGCTCTACGACCGTTGCCTGCAGGATATAAACGAAGGCGACGAGTCCTCTTACATCTTTAAGCACCACATCTCTCGCATTGAGCAGCAGCTTTCCTACTACGATCGCACCTATGCCTGGCAGGGCGATAAAGACCAGGCGGTCGTGGATTACATTGCGAGCATGACGGACGGTTATTTCTGCGAACTTACGAGCAAGCTTTTCCCGGGATTGAAGTTTCCGCACCGTACTTATATTAACGAACGGTAGTTCGTATTTATTCGGTATACTGTTAGTGGAAAACGTATTTGATTGACGCACGGGATGGCTATGGACGACCTTTTTTCTGCTTCGACGCGTGAGCGTTCCTTTCAGAATGCGCCGCTTGCGGTGCGCATGCGGCCCAATTCGCTCGACGAGTATGTGGGTCAGCAAAAGGCCGTCGGTAAGGGCTCGTGGTTGCGTGCCGCAATTGAGCACGACGTGCTGTCGAGTGTGATTCTGTACGGGCCGGCCGGTACGGGCAAGACGACGCTGGCACATATTATCGCCAACCATACCAAGAGTGAGTTTGTCGAGGTCAGCGCCGTGACGGGCACCGTGAAGGACTTGCGCCGTGTGATTGACGAGGCCAAGACACGTCTGAATACGTACGACCGTCGCACCATTCTTTTCATCGACGAGATTCACCGCTTTTCCAAGTCGCAGCAGGATGCCCTGCTGCATGCAGTCGAGAACCGTACCGTCATTATGATTGGCGCCACGACGGAGAATCCGTACTTTGAGGTCAACTCGGCGTTGCTCTCGCGCGGTCGCGTCGTGGAACTTGAGCATCTTAAAGACGAGGATATCACCACGCTGATCGAGCGTGCGCTCGAGGCGCCGCAGGGCCTGAACGGCAAGTTCTCTGCCGATGAGGATACGGTTAAGACCATCTGCACGCTGGCTGCAGGTGACGCTCGATCGGCGCTTACGACACTCGAGCTTGCGAGCGAGATTGCCGTCACGCGTCCCGATACCGAGGGAACGCCAGCGCCGGCGGCGGGGGAGCGCTATCCCATCACCGTGGATGACGTGAAGATTGCCAACCCGCGCCGTGGTTTTTCGTATGACAAAAACGGTGACATGCACTACGACATCATCAGCGCGTTTATTAAGTCCATGCGTGGTAGCGACCCCGATGCCACGATCTATTGGCTTGCGCGCATGATCGATGCGGGTGAGGACCCCAAGTTCATCGCTCGCCGCATTATGATCCAGGCTTCCGAGGACGTTGGCAACGCCGACCCGCAGGCGCTTTTGGTGGCGCATGCCGCGTTTAAGTCTGCCGAGGTCATTGGGTATCCCGAGTGCCGCATTAATCTGGCTCAGGCTGCGCTCTATGTGTGCCTGGCGCCTAAATCCAACGCGTGCGAGTCTTCCATTGATGCGGCGTTGGCCGATATTCATTCGAGTGGGCTTCGCGAGGTGCCGAGTTATCTGCGCGATCGTCATCGCCCGGGCAGCGACGAGTACGGCGTGTATAAGTATCCGCATGATTATCCCGAAGGCTGGGTCGATCAGCGTTATTTGCCCGAGGGGCTTGAGCACGGCGCGTTTTGGCAGCCTGCCGGCCGCGGCTGGGAAGAGTGGCGTGTAGAGCAAAGCGAGCGCGACCGTAGCGGCAATGCGCCCAAGTAGGTCGTTGCCATCTCGCGCATTCCCTTTGGATATCTTTCCCCTTCTTTGGGGTACCATGAACAGCGTCTGTATTTCAATTCCTTCGGGAGGCTTGTATGAGTCCCATTCAAATCGCCCTGCTTCTGCTCGCCGTTGCCGGCGTGTGGGCTGTTATCGAGCTCGCGCTCACGCTGCGCAAGACCCGCAACGTCGTTGATTCGCTCGACAAGACCGTAAGCGATCTCAATAACACCATCGCCGAGGCTCAGCCCGTGGTGGCAAAGCTCGATGGCGCCGTCGATGAGCTCACCCCCGCGCTGGCGCAGGTTGAGCCGCTCCTCAAGTCGAGCAAGACCGCCGTCGACGCACTTACCTCCAATCTCGTAGAGGTCGAAGCCGTGGTTCGCGACATTTCCGAGGTTACGGGCAGCATGGCCGAGGCTAGCAATGCTGTGTCGAGCGTGACCGATTCTGCGGCCGGTGCCGTTCAGAAACTCTTTAACAAGGTAAAGGTTCCCGCGGCCGACGCCGAGCACAAGCTTTCCGCTGCCGCCGAAGCCGAGCAGCCGACCGAGCGCGTCCTGATTGGCGAAGCCGGGGGCGATGTCGCTGCTGGTGACGATGATGCACAGAAGCCTGCTGCTAAAGCAGCCCAGTATTACACCTACACGTCCGCCGAGACCTCCGAGGAGTCCTGCGATGAGTAGCGAAGCAACTTGCCCCATCACGCTGACTGTTGCCGGGGATCCGCGTCTGGCTCGCCTTGTGCGTATGACGGCGGCTAATGTCGGTGCACTGTGCTCCATGTCCGTCGATCGCATCGAGGACATCCGTATGGCTGCCGAGGAGGCCTTCATCTTTGGCTGCACGGCCGTTGATTCCGACGACATCTCGATCAAATTCGATGTCGACGAGTCTCACGTTGGCATGACCTTTACCTTTGGCGATCAGGCGACTGTGGACGAGGACGACCAGGCTGCTGTGTATGCCGAGCTCATTTTGGCGAGCGTGTGCGATTCCTACGAAAAGACTGCGGCGCCCCTGACGCTTTCCCTCGACCTCAAGGCGGATATCTAATATGACCGAACGTTCCCGGAGCGGTAAGACCGCTTGGGACAAGGAGAAAACCCGCGAGCTGTTTCGTCGCTACAAAGAGACCGGTGATCCGGACGCACGTGAGCAACTCGTCATGTCCCATATGAACCTGGTAAGGTTTCTTGCCAACAAATTTAAGAACCGCGGTGAGCCGCTCGACGACCTGATGCAGGTTGGCTATTTGGGCCTGCTCAAGGCAATCGACCGCTTTGATCCCGAGCGCGGACTCGAGTTCACCACGTTTGCCACGCCCACCATCTTGGGTGAGATCAAGCGTCACTTCCGCGACAAGGGCTGGAGTGTGCGCGTTCCGCGTCGCTTGCAGGAGCTCTCGGCAAAGGTCAACCAAGCTACCGACAAGCTCACCAATGAGTTGCAGCGCTCGCCTAAGGTCGAAGAAATCGCTGAGTACCTGGACGTGACTGTCGACGAGGTGCTGGAGGCCATGGAGTCGTCTTCGGCCTATACCTCGGTGCCCATCGAGGCTCCTGGCGCGTCCGACTCCGACGATGCCCCTTCGATTCTCGACCGATATGCCGATGACGACAACGAGCTCGACTTTACCGATGACCGCCTGGTAATCGAGGAGGCCATCCGCGATTTCTCGCCGCGCGAACGCGAGGTGATCGAGCTGCGCTTTGTGAAGGGCATGACCCAGATCGAGATCGCCAAAAAGCTGGGTATCTCGCAGGTGCAAGTCTCGCGCCTGCTGCGCCGTACCCTTAAGAAGATTCAGGACAAGATCGACCCCGACGGAGTGATGGTTCGTTCATGAGTGAGCACCCCCAACAGACCGACCGCACGCTGCGCGATACCCGTATTCTGACGCTTCGCATTTGGGCCGTCGTCGGCTGCATTGTCATCGCCGCCGTCATCTTTAACCTTATGGGTATCCTGGCTCCGGTTATCGAGTTTCTAGCTGTCGGTTCCATTATCGCTTTTGTGATGTCGCCGATCACCAATTGGCTCGAGCATCACGGCGTCGGTCGTGGCATCGGTTCGCTCATCGCGCTCATTGTTGTCGTTGCCGTGCTCGTTGGTGTTGTCTGCATCTTGTCGCCTATTTTGCTCGGTCAGATTATGGAAGTCTTGAGCCGCCTGCCTGAGCAGCTTCGCGTTGCGGGCGGCGATCTCAACGAGTTGATCTCGCATGCCAAGACGCTCAACAACACGCCGCTCAAGGATTATCTGGACGACAATCTTTCTTCGCTCGTTACCGTGGCATCGAAGTATGTGTCTCAGATTGCCGCTGAGCTCGGTCGCGGTGTATTCCCGCTCATTACCAATACGGCCTCGCAGCTGTTCGTCATCTTCCTTGGCTTGGTGCTTGCCTATTGGTTGGCCTGCGACTACCCCCGTATGCACCACGAGGTCTGCACCATCATTGGTCAGGAAAAGGAGACCTCGTACCGCTTTATGGTCGCCATCCTTTCACGCTCGGTCGGCGGTTATATGCGTGGCATGGTCGTGACGTCCATCTGCGGTGGCATCCTCGCTTTTATCGGCTTTACGCTCATTGGCCATCCATACGCGGCGCTCATGGCCATCTTTACGGGCATTATGCACTTGGTTCCTGTTGTTGGCCCCTGGGTGAGTGCTGCGATTGCCACGGTGCTCGGCTTTATGTTCAGCCCGATGCTGGCGTTGTGGACTTTGATCGTGACCATGGTGGCCCAAAACGTCACCGACAACGTCATTTCGCCCAAGGTCATGCAAAGCTCGGTCCAGGTGCATCCCATCATGAGTCTGACGGCCCTCGTTATTGGTTCGGCACTCATGGGTCCCATCGGCATGGTCGTTGCCATTCCGCTGTGCGCAGCTCTGAAGGGTATCTTCGTGTACTACTTCGAGAATGAGACTGGCCGCCAGCTCGTGGCATACGACGGTGCCGTGTTTAAGGGCACGCCGTATCGCGATGCCGAGGGTAACCCGGTTGCTGCCTACGATGCGCTCGGCGACGACACGTTTATCTATGAGTCTGAGCTCATCGGCAACGAGACCGCGCCCGAGGCCCAGGCCATGCCCAAGCCCGAGCTCGATAATCCTTGGATTAAGCTCTCGGGCCTGCAGCCCGACGCCACGGGCTTCTTCAAAAACCCTTTCGCCAAGGACGACGATTCCAGCACGGACGACACCAAAACCGGCATCGACGATTCCATGGACGATTCGGATTCTAAATAGTGCCTGTTAGCGTTTCTTGATGTTGTAAATGACAAGAAACGCGAGCAAAGCGATTGATAAGGGGCCAGCTACATAGAAAAAGAGAACGTCAATTGCGCGTAGAGCGTAATAAGTCGTATTGCCGGACGTTACTGCATACAATACGTAGCCAAATGCTGGTTGGTTTGCGTACCAGCAGGAGAAGGCCAAAAGCACGAAAAGTGCTACTGCCAGAAGTGCATTCAGGACAAATCGCTTGCTTTTCATCGAGCGCTCCTTCCGGATGAGTCTTATATATAATTCTACAGCAGTCATTTGTTTTTCAAAGAATTTGACAGCTCTAAATAACGTGCACTTTCGCTGGAGGGTCGCTGTTTGGCGGCCCTCTATTTTTCACTGGGGCGGCGGGATGGTAATATCGTTACGTTTGAACTGTTTCGATGTGAAACCGAGGAGATTCCCTCTATGAGTGCTGACTACCCGTCAATGACTACGGCCGAGATCCGCTCCAAGTTCCTCAACTTCTTTGAGGAGCGCGGTCTTAAGCTCTACCCTTCTTCGTCCCTTGTTCCCGACGACCCCTCGCTGCTGCTTGCCAACGCCGGCATGAACCAGTTTAAGGAGTACTACCAGGGCAAGAAGACCATGAAGGAGATCGGCGCGATTTCCTGCCAGAAGTGCGTCCGCACCAACGACATCGACTGCATCGGCGAGGACGGCCGCTGTCTCTTATACACATCTGACGCTGCCGACGATCGCATAAGTGTAGATC
>UROM01000066.1 GCA_900549455.1 uncultured Collinsella sp.
CGAGATGCTCAGGAGTCTCGTGGGCTCGGAGATGTGTATAAGAGACAGCGCCGGTGTTCTTCTCGAGTCCCGTACCGCCGCGGTGCTCCAAGTTGACCAGAATGGACAGTGCATCGTCCAGAATCTGGTGATGGCGCTCACCGTTGATATCGGCGAGCGCGCCGATGCCACACGCATCGTGGTCGAATTCGGGGCGATAAAGGCCCTGCTGCTGAGCGGAATCTGCCTGCATCGCGATCCTCCCCTAGATATTTAGACAGTCAGTTGACTAGGCATACTAGGAGCATCGCCGGCCCGTTGTGTTTCCCGCCCGTTTCGAAACAATCGCGTAACGCGCGCCCTGCGAGTGGGTGCCGCCGAGCTCAAGGGCGACAGCAAGGGCCCCAAGTTCGGCCTGTAAGCTCACCGCTTCAAACATCTCAATCTGTAACAGTAAGACCCAATTTCGACGACTAACTGTTACAGATTGAGATGTTTTCGAGAGACGGTTCCGAATGTCTCAATCTGTAACACGAAGGACCGGTTTTGGCGGTCAGCTGTTACAGATCGAGACATTCCATAGGGCCATTTCTTCCTGTCTCGATCTGTAACACCTAGGCCCAACTTCCATCCCTAGTTGTTACAGATCAAGACATTTCGGCAGCCCCCTTCCTCATCCTATTCAAATACAGCTATTTTGTTAGTCTTGGTTAACTTCGAGCCTAAAACGGGTATCCTTTGCGGCGTCAAGCAAACGGCACGCAGGAGCGCACCATGATCAACCATCTCAAACAACACTTTGGTTCCCGGCGCACCGGCGGTCACGGAGGCCTAGACATTGCACGGCATATCGGCCCCGGGCTGCTCGTCACCGTCGGCTTTATCGACCCGGGCAATTGGGCCTCCAATATGGCCGCCGGCTCGCAGTTTGGCTACGCGCTGCTGTGGATCGTCACGCTGTCCACGATCATGCTCATCGTGTTGCAGCACAACGCGGCGCACCTGGGCATCGCCACGGGCACGTGTCTTGCCGAGGCCACGACGCGCCACCTGCCCCGCCTCGTCGGGCGTGCGATACTCGGCAGCGCGTATCTAGCCACGGTCGCCACCGCCATGGCCGAAGTCCTGGGCGGTGCGATCGCGCTTCAAATGCTCTTTGGCCTGCCCGTACGCGCCGGCTGCATCATCGTCGCGGCAGTATCGATTGCCATGCTCATGACAAGCTCCTACAAACGCGCCGAGCGATGGATCATCGCCTTCGTGGGCGTGGTGGGACTCTCGTTTTTAGCCGAGCTTGCACTAGTCAAGGTCGACTGGCCGCAAGCCGCCACAAGCTGGATCACACCCAGTATGCCCACCGGCTCGGCCGCGATTATCGTAAGTGTCCTAGGCGCGGTCGTTATGCCCCACAACCTCTTCCTGCACTCCGAGGTCATCCAATCCATGCACTTCGAAGGCCAAGGCGAGCAGGTTATCGAAGAACGTCTGCGCTACGAGCTCTTCGACACGCTCTTTTCGATGGGCGTGGGCTGGGCAATCAACTCGGCCATGGTCATCCTGGCCGCAACGACCTTCTTTGCGCACGGCATTGTCGTAGACGACCTCGCCGTCGCAGCGGCCACGCTCTCCCCCATTCTGGGCCCGGCAAGCTCAATCATCTTTGCGGTGGCACTGCTGTTTGCGGGCATATCGAGTAGCGTGACGGCGGGCATGGCGGCGGGCACCATCACCGCGGGCATGTTCGACGAGGAATACGACATCCACGACCGACATTCCTCGATCGGGGTGGCGGCCTGTTTCGTCGGCGCAGTGGCGGCGTGCCTGGTCGTCCCGAATCCTTTTGAGGGTCTCATTTGGAGTCAGGCGCTGCTGTCGCTTCAGCTGCCGATTACGGTCTTTGTGCTCATACGACTCACCAGTTCGCCCCGCGTCATGGGCAAATACGCCAACTCGTGCCCGCTCAACGCGTTGCTCGTGGGGATCGGTGCCATCGTGACGATTCTCGATGTCGTGTTGTTGACAGGGATGTAATGGGGCGGGGCACCTACCCAGGCAAACGTCTCGATCTGTAACAGATAGACACGCTTTTGATGTCTAGATGTTACAGATCGAGATCATTCCGAGGGACAGCTCCGTTTGTCTCAATCTGTAACACGTAGACCCCGTTTTGACTGCTAGATGTTACAGATTGAGATCTTCTGCCGGACGGTTTTGGTTTGTCTCGATATGTAACAAGTGGGCCCAATTTCCACTTCTAGATGTTACAGATCGAGACATTTCTTCAGCTCCAACCTTTTGTCTCAATCTGTAACAGGAAGACCCGTTTTGAGCCGTTAGATGTTACAGATTAAGACCAAAGGTCGGCCGGACTCACGACAGGCAGAATCGGCTAACAGCAGCCGTGATCCCTTGGGGACGGAGGAAAAGGGCCCCGGCCGGGATATCCGACCGGGGCCCTTGGACAGAGCTATGTGTTGCTGCAAGTCGTGTGCCTACGAGTTACTCCTCGACGAGCTCAAACTGATCGGGACCGACGCCGCAGACCGGGCACACGTAATCCTCGGGCAGCTCGGGCGTGTCGACCTCAACCTCATAACCGCAAACGATGCACACGAACTTATACGTCTTCTTTTCCTCAGCCATGATGTTCTCCTCTCGAACGTGACTGCTGGTGTACTTGCTTATTAGTATATATTCTCAATAATATAATGCAAGTATTTTTAAAACATTTCTAGCCTTGATACGAGGACGCCTTCGGAGGCGTCTTGCCCTTCAGGACCTTATGGTAGTAATCGTAGGTGAGCGGCGTCTCGTCGCTCAGGCGCTCGGCATCCTCGACCTCGCCGATAAACAGTAGATGCGTGCCCACGTCAACAGTGTCAATCAAACGGCAGCTAAACAAGGCCGCCGCATGCTCGGGAACATAGGGCATGCCCAGCGCGGTCTCGCGCGTCTCGTACTTGGCAAATTTGTCATAGTCGCTGCTAGTACGGAATCCAAAGTTGCCAATGTAGAGCATATCGGCCGTCTGATCGATCACGGTCAGCGCAAAGGCCTTGGCAGACGAGATAACACCAGACGTGACATTTTCCTTATTCACGGCAACCGAGATGCGCGGCGGCATGGACGTCACCTGCACCGTCGTGTTGATGACGCAGCCGGCACGCAGCCCGTCGGCCGCAGCACTCACCACATACAGGCCACTCGGCATCGTAAAGAACGCAGTTTTGTCCATAACGACCACTCCCCTAACCCGGGATTGAACCTCATGGATGTATGTACCCACAAAAAAGGCGACGCCCATAACGGACGCCGCCTTTGAGACACATGTGTCAAAACAGTTAGGGAGGCGGGACAATCGCAGTAGGCCACCTCCCCGCAAGTCATGTGCCTAGCGGTTGCGCTCCTTAAGCGCACGATCGATCTCGCGCTGGACGTCGCGTTTTGCCATGTCTTCGCGCTTGTCGTAGAGCTTTTTGCCGCGGCCCAGGCCCAGCAGCAGCTTTACGCGGCCGTCGGTATTAAAGTAGAGCTCCAACGGCACCAGCGCATAGCCGCGGTTGCGCAGTTTGCCGTCAAGAAAATCGATCTCCTTGCGATGCAGCAGCAGGCGGCGCCGGCGATCGGGATCACGGTTCCACACGCCACCATGGCTGTAAGGGTGAATATGCAACCCCACCAGCCAGCACTCGCCGCCGCGAATCAGCGCAAAAGTGTCAGTGATCTGACAGGCGCGCTCGCGAATCGACTTGACCTCGGTACCGCTCAGTTCAATGCCACATTCGAACGTCTCGTCGATAAAGTACTCGTGATGCGCCGAGCGATTCTTGGAAATGAGCTTGCGTTCGCGCTTACTGGGCATCGCCGGCCTCCTTGACGCCGTCGGCTCCCTTGTCGTCGCCTGCGCGCTTTGCCTTGCGCTCGGCGTTGAGCTCGGCATCGCTCTCGCGCACCAGCTTAATGATCGCCGCGCATGCCTCCTCGCCCACCAGATCGCGGGCACGGACCGTCAGGCGCGTAGCCTCCTGCTTATCACCGTCGCTCGCAGCGTCGGTCGCACACATAATCAGGCAAATGGCAATCTCGGCCGAAGGCGAGGTCGGTACGCCCTGCAACGCCAGCTCGCCCATCACGTGCTCGTCGCTCTCCTCGGCGGCATCGGGATAGGCAGTATGAATCTTGTTGAGCAGGCGTGTCGTATGCGTATCGCCAGGGGCCAAGCGCAGCGCCAGGCGCGCGCAACCCACGGCCGCCGAGACGTTCTCGGTCTCGGGCTCAAGGAAATACTGGCCCAAGTTGGCGTAGGCGCGGGCGGCGCACTTGCCGTCGCTCGCACGCTCTAGCACCGAAAACGAAAGCGAAGCCCACTCCTGCTTGTCCTCGAGGGCGCGGAATAGCTCGGCAAGATCCAGGCGGTAGTTGCAGTTCATGGGGTCCCAGCGCACGGCTTGCATCAAGGCGTTGCGAGCACTCACATAATCCTGCTGGCGAATGTAGGCAAACGCCATGTCGGAATACAGACGATCAAAGGGCACCTCGACCTGCACCAGCTCGCGCGGATCTTTTTCCACACGACGGTAGGCCAGACGCTCAAACTTGCTATCGAAGCTAAAGTACTGGCGCTTCTCCTCCGTCTTGCACTCGGCATCGATATACTCCTCGGCGAGCTCAACCAGACGCTCCAACAGCGGCGTCGCCGTGGCCAAGTCTCCCTGCGCCAGGTAATTCTCTGCATACGTAATGTCTTGTAGGCTGATGGGCAGGTCCATGGCAACTCCTCGGTCCGGGTGAAACGCGGCTCATTCCACACATTCGGCGTATACACAAAACCCGGGTCTCTTGCGAGGCCCGGGCGTTCATTTTGTGGTAGCCCGTACCAGATTCGAACTGGTGATCTCCGCCTTGAGAGGGCGGCGTCCTGAACCGCTAGACGAACGGGCCACATGACATCTGCACTGCCGTGCTGCGAGGACATATATTACGGGACAAAAAACGCGAGCGCAAGAAGAAATTCCAAATTGCCCAAATTTTGTCGGGAGGTTATGGAACGCGCAGGTCAACTAAGTAGATCATTTGGGACGAACCGAAGGATGTTTATCCCAGTTGCAGATGGGCCAGAAGGGCTTCGCGCTCGTTGGGGACGTTATCCTCGATCACAGCGTCGAGGGCGGCATTGAGAAACTGTCCCAATTCCGGCCCCGGTTTGACGCCGGCGCGAATCAAATCGCCGCCGTTGATGGCAAGCATCTTGAGCGTATAGGGCTCCCCTGCCTCAAGAAGTCCGTGGGCGAGTGAGCGCATTTCCTCGATCGTCTCGACGTAATAGAAGCACGACGGCGCCTTACCCAGCGTATCGGCACGCTTAAGGTCCATAAGCTCATCAATCAGACGCGGCGTGTCGACGCCCTCGCCCGAAAGCAAGCGCATCATATTGAGCAAACAGGAACGCTCGGGACGCAACGGCTTATCGTGATACTTGATAAGCAGACACACATCGCGAACCAAATCGTGCGAAAGCGCCAGACGATCCATAATGGCGCGCGCCTTCTTGGCGCCAAGCTCGGGATGACCGTAAAAGTGACCGCTGCCCGCATGGTCGACCGTAAAGCAATCGGGCTTGGAGACGTCATGCAAAAACGCTGCCCACATTAAACTCGACGAAGGCGCGACGCCGTCACACAGTGCCAGCTCCCCCGCCACCGTCAACACGCGAGCGATATGCTCGTAGACATTAAAGGCATGGTAGACGCTGCGCTGGTCAAACCCACGAGCCGGCGAAAGCTCGGGCACGGCGGCACAAATAAGCTCGGGGTAGCGCAGCATCGCGTCTCCCCCATGACCGGTCGAAAGAATGCCTTCGAGCTCAATGCCCACGCGCTCGCGTGCCACGGCATCGAGCAGCGGTGAGCATTCGGCAAGCGCCTGTTTGGTCTTAGGCTCAATCATAAAATCCAGGCGGCAGGCAAAACGCACGGCGCGTAACATGCGAAGCGCATCCTCATCAAAGCGACGTTTGGGATCTCCGACGGCACGGATCAGCTTACGCTCCAGGTCGCCCTGGCCGTCGTAACGGTCGACAAGACCGCGCTGGGGATGCCAAGCCATGGCGTTAACGGTAAAGTCACGTCGTGCCAGATCGTCCTCAAGCGACGCCGCACGCTCCACACTCTGGGGATGGCGACCATCAGTGTAAAAGCCGTCCAGGCGATACGTCGTGACCTCAATGCGCTCGCCATCGCAAATGGCAGTAATGCCGCCAAATTTAATGCCCGACTCAACTACCACAATGCCGGCGGCCTCGAGCGCCGCCTTGGACTCCTGCCACAGGCCGCTGCAGCACATATCGACATCGTGGCTGGGACGTCCCATCAGGGCGTCACGTACCCAACCGCCCACGAACCAGGCCTCAAGACCGGCTGCCTCAAGCGCATGTAGCACACGCAGGGAGGCGCCTGAGGGCTGCGTACCGTTGAGCGAAACATTGCACATACCTATGGCCTCCTACGCATGCGAGCGTTCATCGATGGTTCTCAAGAAGTCTAGCAAGAAACGAGCATGCGCGCACATGCAATCGTATCGTCAATTCGAACGAACGGGACAGTATGCGCCTCATGTGGACAGCGCGAAAAAACACCCGCCTTGGGAATCCAAAGCGGGTGTTCGGCAACGATATATCGATGCTGCTAGCAGACCTGGCGAACCTCGATGTGCTTCTTATATTCGTCCACCTTGGCAAAATCGCCCAAACCAGGACACTCAACCACATTGGCGCCGGTAGCCATCGAGAGGCGCAGTGCGTCCTCGACGCGCTCGGGAGCGTCGTGCCACACAGACAGGAAGGCGGCAAGCGAGGAATCGCCGGCGCAGACCGTCGACAGCAGCTTGACCTCAAAGGTGCGGTTGGCAAACCAGATATGCTCGCCGTTGGAGAAGTACGCGCCGTCGCCACCAAGGGTCAGCAGAACGTTCTTGGCGCCCTTGGCGTGCAGCTCGGCCATCGCGCCCTTAACGGACTCGTCGTCGCCACCACTCACCTTAATGCCAAAGATGTCGAGCAGCTCGTCGTCGTTGGGCTTAATGAGCAACGGCTCCATGGCAATGAGGTCGGCCAGCTGATGGCTCGAGATATCGAGCACGAACTCGGCACCCTTTGCCTTAACACGGCGCAGGACCTCGGCCAGGAAACCCTCAGAGGTGTTGGGGGGCAGCGAGCCGCTAATGACCAGGCAGGTCATATCGTCGAGCGAATCGATGAGCTCAAACATCTCCTGCTCGTTGGCCGCATTGATGGCGGCACCCGCGTTGACCATGTTGTACTCGGTGTCGGGACCGGCGTTGAGGAAAACGTTGACGCGCGTGATGCCGTCGGTCCACACGGGCTTGACGGGCACGCCCAGGGCCTCGGCGCCCTTGACGATAAACTCGCCCGAGAAGCCGGCAAAAAAGCCCAGGATCGTGGTGTCGACGCCATAGTGATTGAGGGTGAACGAGACGTTGAGGCCCTTGCCGTTGGGCGTATAGACCGCGTTACGAGTGCGGGTGACGGTGTTTGCGGAAAGACCGTCGCAGGCAATGTTGTAGTCAATGGCCGGATTTGCAGTGAGCGTGTAAATCATGAATGTTCCTTTCACAAGGCAACGTGTTGATGAAAGTATATTCCACGCTTCAGGAAAAGACCATAGCAACTCGGCAAACGGTGTAGAACGCGTGCAGGGCGACAGGATGACGAGCAAATAGCTCAGATGCGTTTGTACTGTTGCTCGCCCACAATATACAAAAATGGCGCCCCGGCCAAAATCGGGACGCCATAGAACCACGAATATGTCGTGTATCGCTTACTTGCGATCGAGCTTGCGGACAGCAACGCGCTTGCTGTACTCGTCAACGTGACCGAAGTCGCCAATGCCGACGGACTCGGCGACGTTAGCGCCGGTGGCCATAGCGAGCTTCATGGCCTCCTCGACGTTGTCGCGATTCCTGTACCACTTGTGCAGGAACGCGGCGAGGGTGCAGTCGCCGGCGCAGACGGAGGAGACCAGCTTGATGTTGAACTCACGCTTGGCGTACCAGATGTCCTCGCCGTTGGAGAAGTAAGCGTCGCCGCGGCTACCACGGGTGAGCAGCACGTTCTGAACGCCGGCGTCGTGAGCCATCTTCATGGCAACGCGAACCTCGTCGTCGGTGTCGACCGGCACACCGAAGATGGCCTTCATCTCGTGATGGTTCGGCTTGATGAGCAGCGGCTTCTTGTGAGCGAGCTCCTTGAGCTTATCGGAGGACAGGTCCAGGACAACGTCGGCGCCACGGGCCTGAGCGTGCTCCATGACCTGAGCCAGGAAGTCGGGCGTAGCTTTGGGAGGCACGGAGCCAGAGACGATCAGGCACTCAAGGTCGCCCGCGGTGTCCAGGATGTCGTAGAGCTCCTTCTGATGCTCCGGCGTGATCGGGGCGCCGGGATTAAGGATGCCGTACTCGTGCTGGCCATCGTTGACGTAGGTGTTGATACGCGTGATGCCGTCGGTCCAGACCGGGCGGCACAGGCAGCCCAGGTTCATGACCTCCTCGACGATGAACTTGCCCGTGAAGCCGGCGAAGAAGCCGAGAGCGACGGTGTCGACACCCATCTTCTTAAAGGCGAAGGACACGTCGAGGCCCTTGCCGTTAGCCGTGTAGCTGGCCGAGCCGGTGCGGACGTTCTCGTCGGGCTCGAGCGGAGAGCTCGAAACCGTCATGTCGACAGCCGGGTTAGCGGTTAGCGTGTAGAACATTTACAGTACCCCCTGTATATGTGAGGGCCGCGTGGCCGGCCCATTCCAACCACGCGGTTACCTCTGATACCAAATTAGCGAGCTGCGGACTCGAGCAGTGCCTTGACCTCGGCGGCGGTGTTGCAGGCGAGCGCCTTCTCGGCAAGCTCGTCGCACTCGGCCTTGGTCCACTGGCTGATGGTCTTGCGGGCGCGCAGGATAGACGGAGCGCTCATCGAGAACTCCTCCAGGCCCCAGCTGATCAGCAGCGGCTCGAGCAGCGGATCGGCAGCGGCCTCGCCGCACATACCGACCATGATGCCGGCCTTCACGCCGCTCTCGATGATGTTCTTGAGCGAGCGGAGCACGGCGGGATAGTATACCTGGTACAGGTTGGAGATGGTGTCGTTGCCACGGTCGGCGCACATGGTGTAGCCGATCAGGTCGTTGGTGCCGATGGAGAAGAAGTCGGCAACCTCGGCCAGGCGGTCAGCGAGCAGCGAAGCGGCGGGCGTCTCGACCATGATGCCGACCTCGATGTTCTCGTTGAACTTGCGGCCCTCTTCGGTCAGCTCGGCCTTGCACCTGTCTCTTATACACATCTCCGAGCCCACGAGACTCCTGAGCATCT
>UROM01000067.1 GCA_900549455.1 uncultured Collinsella sp.
AGATCGGCGTCATTATGCCCACCCTCAGCAGTGAGAGCTGCGCCCGCATGGTGGAGGGCATCAGCCGCGTGCTGGACGAACAGGGCTACCAACGTCGCCACCGTGGCCTACGGCTGGCAGCACTGCATGACGGTGCCGCGTGAGCTTACAGCTGGTGCTGGCGGCGTGGTGCTGCAGCAGCCGGCGCGCGAAATCGAGCACTATTATGCCTCGGTGTGTGTGGGGGAGGGCTCGTTGGAGGTTGCCGACGATACCTGCTTTGACGTTGTTGTCGACGGTGTCGACGGCGCGTTTACCGCAACCGTTGATGGCGAGCTTAGGCTGGCGTATGTGCCCGCAGAGGGCGAACTGCCCTCGCGCTTTGAGATGCGATTTACCGATGAGAGCCGCGCTTCTGCCGGCTGCGGTCGTACCGTGCGTTGGGAGCCCGTCGATGAGGTTCGTAATGTGCGCATTGTTGGCGATGTTTCGTCGGTCGAGGTGTTTGTGAATGATGGTGCGCTTGTGTTTTCAACGCGCATCTATCCCGAGGCCTATGGCGTGACCGTTGACGCTCCGGGTGCGAGCGTGAACTATCACACGCTCATCATCTAGGCGAGTCGTCGCATATCGGCGCTATACTGCTGCCGTTGCCCACGATGCGGGGAACATCCGCATCGTGGGTTTTTGTTTCTGAAGGGATGGTGCCGCGTGGACGTGCAACAGCTAGAAGAGACCTGGGCTTTGAGGGCCGGCGCGCGTGAGGCGCGTCTTGTTGCGGCCCCGCATGTTCCGGCAGCGCTGTCGCTGTTGGGGATTGTACGTCCCGGCGATCGCCTGGTTGCGTTTGCCGATGACTTTGTCGATGCGTTTGCGCACGGCTTTGATGGCTGCGATGTTGTGCTGGTGGGGGATCCGTGCGCCGAGGCGTTTGTCGCCGCGTCCGAGAACTTTGATGCTTCGTTTGATGCTGAGGAGCCGCACCTGTGGTGGTTTGTCAACTCCATCGGCGGGTTTAGACTGCGCGTGCCCGATCTGCGTGCCCTGAGTCGCGCGGCTCGCGATGCCCGCGCGCTGCTCGTGGTGGATAACACCGTGGCGTCGGCTTTTGGCTGCGATCCGCTGCGGCTGGGTGCTGCGCTGTCTCTTGAGGCGCTCGACCGCGTGTGCGCCGGCAAGGCACCGCGCAAGCTCGTTGCCGCTTCGGTGGCGCGCTCGCAGCTCAAGCACCATCGCGTGGATGCTGCTGCCGAGTGCGCGCACGTGTTGTTTGCAGGCTGCGGTGCGTCGGCAGTCGACCTTTCTGCCGAGGAGGCCGACGTGCTGGAGCGCGGGCTTTCCTCGCTTAACGCCCGCATGCAGGCGCATTTCGACCGCGCCCGTGCGCTGGCTGAGTATCTGGCCGCCAACGAGATGGTGCGCAACGTGTGCTATCCCGGGCTGAACTCGCATCCCGACCATGCGGTTGCAACGGAAATCCTCGAGCATGGTTTTGGTCCGGTAGTTGAGTTTGACCTTATCGAGCGTAGTGCGGGCGAGCTGTTCGATGCTTTGCCGGGGGAGTTTCGCACATCGCCCGCCGGCGGCGCAACGACGCGTCTTTCGGCCCCACGCGGCAAGCAGGGGAGCACCATCCGCCTCTTCGCCGGTACCGACGACCCCCTGACGGTAGCCGCTACCCTCGATAACGCCCTCCGCAAGTAGCTAATCTGGGTCTGTGTCACGAAAACGGCCTATTTACTACGTTTAAGCCATAGGGGTCGACCATACCCGCCTATTTTGAAAATTACCAAGCTGTCTACCAGCGGTTTTAATTTCATAATGTCCGGTATGGTCGAGGGTATTCAGCTAAACGTAGTAGATGGACCCTTTTTTGTGGCGCGAGCCTTAATCCGAGGGCGCGGAGAACAACAATTCAGCCCCAAAAGGACTACCCTGCGTTGATGCTGGCGATGAGGTCGTTGGCTTTGGTAGCAATGACCTGGTTTATGTCGGCCTGCAGCTCCTCGTAGACCGCTATGGCTCGCTCGCCGGCGGGGGTGAGGGTGGATCCGCGGGCGCCGTCGCGCTCGATGAGCTTGCAGCCCAGCTGACCTTCGGCCTCGTTTACGATGCGCCAGGCCTTGGAATATGCCATGCTCATGCTCTTGGCGGCACGGTTGAGCGAGTGCTCGCGGGCGATGCCTTGCAGCAGCAAGACGCAGCCGTGGCCGAACACGCCCGGCAGATCCTTGTCGCACGCTTGAATGACCAACTTTGCCGTCGTCTTGTACTTCATACGCTCCACGTCTTCCCGCTAAAGTGTTTGCTGGGCAAACGCAAAGCCTGCGTCAAACCCTCGTGTGCTCTTCTTAAATCATGCATTGTAGCAGTCAAAGTGCGTTAAGATACTTCCCCAGTATTGGGCGCCCAAGGTTGGGCTGGGTCCTACGAGGCCTGCAGCCGACCGGTCGCATGGAAAAAGGAGAAACATGGCTACGTTCTTTCCCGGTGAGTCCCACACGTTTTCGGAGTATCTGCTGGTCCCTGGTTACTCGTCCTCGCAGTGCATCCCCAACAACGTCTCTCTCAAGACGCCGCTGACCCGCTTTAAGCGCGGTGAGAAGCCGGCAATCACCCTGAACATCCCCATGGTTTCCGCCATCATGCAGTCCGTCTCGGGCGTCGACATGGGTGTCGCGCTCGCTACCGAGGGTGGCCTGTCCTTCATTTACGGTTCCCAGAGCGCCGAGTCCGAGGCCGCTATGGTCAAGGCCGTCAAGGATCACAAGGCCGGCTTCGTTCAGTCCGATTCCACGCTGACCCCCGACATGACCATGGAGCAGGTCATCGAGCTCAAGGAGAAGACCGGTCATTCCACCATGCCGGTCACTGACGACGGCACTCCCAAGGGTAAGCTCCTGGGCATCGTCACCAGCCGTGACTATCGCCCCAGTCGCGATGACCACCAGACGAAGGTCTCCGAGTTCATGACCCCGCGTGAGCAGCTCATCGTGGGCGACAAGAACATCAGCCTCAAGGTTGCCAACGACGTCATCTGGGACAACAAGCTTAACGCCCTGCCGATCGTCGACGACAACGATCACCTCATGGGCATCGTCTTCCGCAAGGACTACGACAGCCACAAGACCAACCCCAACGAGCTGCTCGATAGCGACAAGCGCTACATGGTCGGCGCCGGTATCAACACCCGCGACTATGCCGAGCGCGTGCCGCTGCTCATCGAGGCCGGCGCCGATGTCCTGTGCATCGACTCTTCCGAGGGCTTCAGCGAGTGGCAGAAGCGCACCATCGAGTGGATCCGCGCCAACTACGGCGAGGACGTCAAGGTCGGTGCCGGCAACGTCGTCGACGCCGAGGGCTTCCGCTTTTTGGCCGACTGCGGTGCCGACTTTATCAAGGTCGGTATCGGCGGCGGTTCCATCTGCATCACCCGCGAGACCAAGGGCATCGGCCGTGGCCAGGCCACCGCGCTGATTGACGTCTGCCGCGCCCGTGACGAGTACTACGAGGAGACCGGTGTCTACGTGCCCGTGTGCTCCGACGGCGGTATCGTCTACGACTACCATATGACGCTCGCCCTTGCCATGGGTGCCGACTTTATGATGCTGGGCCGCTACTTCGCTCGCTTCGACGAGAGCCCGACCGAGCGCGTCAATGTGAACGGTCAGTACATGAAGGAGTACTGGGGCGAGGGTTCCGCGCGTGCCCGCAACTGGCAGCGCTATGACCTGGGCGGCGCCGCGAAGCTCAGCTTCGTCGAGGGCGTCGACTCCTACGTTCCCTACGCCGGATCCCTCAAGGACGGCGTGGGCGGCACGCTCTACAAGGTCAAGTCCACGATGTGCAACTGCGGTGCCCTCTCGATCCCCGAGCTCCAGGAAAAGGCACGCCTAACGCTGGTCAGCTCCACCTCCATCGTCGAAGGCGGCGCCCACGACGTAGTCGTCAAGGATTCCCAGCAGAGCGTTTCCTATCGATAAGCGGCTTTCCCAAGCACCGCACCTTGCCGTTCAAACCGTCGCTCGCGTACCAAAGTACACGTCGCTCCTCTTTCACGGCAATCTGCGGCACTTGGAAAACCCGACCATGCTTGGGCAGGTAACAATTAGCGGTTGATTCACAACCACGTTATTTAGATAAAGCGAGATGCCTGCAAGTCGTAGGCATCTCGCTTGTCGTATTTGCTATTATCAGTCGAGTCAACCTTAGGGTCGGGCGGCTTAGCTTTGTTCGCTACAAGTTCCCCACGCAAAGAAGAGCACTAAATGTGCTCTTCGTCTTGCGCAGGACTGTCCGCAGTAGCGAATAAAGCTAAGCCGACCGACCCCAGCTAAGATTAAAGGAGCTGATATGTGCGATTGCACAGATCATAAGGACGAGATCCCTGCCTACGACGCGCAGGCCATTGAGTCCAAGTGGATGAAGGCCTGGGAGGACTCCAACCTCTTTGCCGTCGACACCGACGACAGCAAGCCCAAAAAGTATGTGCTCGAGATGTTCCCGTATCCGTCGGGCGACCTGCACATGGGCCACGCGCGCAACTATACCATCGGCGATGCCATGGCCCGTCAGGCCCGCATGCGCGGCTTTGACGTGCTGCACCCCATCGGCTTTGACGCCTTTGGCCTGCCTGCCGAGAACGCCGCCATCAAGCACAATACGCAGGCTGCCGCCTGGACGTATAAGAACATGGACCAGGCGCTCGCCACGATGAAGCGCATGGGCTTCTCCTACGATCTGGATCGCATGGTCAAGACCTGCAGCCCCGACTACTACCGCTGGGGTCAGTGGATCTTTGAGAAGCTGTGGGAAAAGGGCCTGGTCTACCGCAAGAAGAACCCGGTCAACTGGTGCCCTAACTGCAAGACCGTTCTGGCCAACGAGCAGGTCACCGAGGGCAAGTGCTGGCGCTGCGGCACCGAGCCCGAGAAGCGCGACCTGGAGCAGTGGTACTTCAAGATCACCGAGTACTCCCAGGAGCTGCTCGACGACCTGGAGAAGCTCCCCGGCTGGCCCGAGCGTGTCAAGCAGATGCAGGCCAACTGGATCGGCCGCTCCGAGGGCGCCGAGGTCGACTTTACCCTGTGCGACCAGGATGGCGAGCCCATCGAGGGCGACGAGGGCAAGATTACCGTCTTCACCACGCGTGCCGACACCCTCTTTGGCGTCTCCTTCTTTGTCTTGGCTCCCGAGTACGCTCGTCTGCACGAGCTCGTCGAGGGCACGGAGTACGAGGAGGCCGTCACCAAGATCGTCGAGGACTCTAAGCATATCTCTGCCGTCGAGCGTGCCCAGGGCACCCTCGAGAAGCACGGCGCCTTTACCGGCCGCTACGTGGTGAACCCCGTCAACGGCGAGAAGGTCCCCGTGTGGGTTGCCGATTATGTCGTGGCCGACTACGGCACCGGCGCCGTCATGGCCGTTCCCTGTGGCGACCAGCGCGACTTTGAGTTTGCCCGCAAGTACGACCTGCCGATCGTGCCGATTATCCTGGACGATGACGATCGCGCTGCCGTCGAGGCCAGCGGCGAGACCATCGATACCTTCCATGCCGAGACCGTCGACTGGGATTGCGCCCACGCTGCCGAGGGTACGCTGGTCCAGTCCGGCAAGTACACCGGCATGCGCGGCGGTAAGCACTCCGAGGGCGAGGCTGCCATCGTGGCCGACCTCGAGGCCATGGGCTGCGGCCGTCGCAAGCTCGAGTTCCGCCTGCGTGACTGGCTCATCAGCCGTCAGCGCTATTGGGGCAACCCCATTCCGGCCATCCACTGTGAGCACTGCGGCATCGTTCCCGTGCCCGAGGATCAGCTGCCGGTGACGCTGCCGGAGAACCTGGACCTGGGCGCTGGCGAGACCCTCGCCGAGTGCAAGGACTTCTACGAGACCACTTGCCCGGTCTGCGGTCGCCCGGCCAAGCGCGAGACCGATACCATGGACACCTTCACCTGCTCCAGCTGGTATTACCTGCGCTATACCGACCCGCACAACACCGAGCTGCCCTTCTCCCGCGAGGCGGCAGACCGTTGGATGCCCGTCGATAACTACATTGGTGGCATCGAGCACGCCATTTTGCACCTGCTCTACAGCCGCTTCTTTACCAAGGCGCTGCGCGACCTGGGTCTGCTGAGCGTGGACGAGCCCTTCACCAACCTGCTGTGCCAGGGCATGGTCAAGGACGAGAACGGCGACACCATGTCCAAGTCCAAGGGCAACGTTGTGCCCCCGAGCTCGGTTATCGAGCCCTACGGCGCCGACACCATGCGTCTGGCGATCCTGTTTATCGCCCCGCCCGAGAAGGACTTCGACTGGGATCCCAAGGCCGTCGAGGGCGCCAACCGCTTTATCAAGCGCGCCTGGCGTATCGTGTGGCAGCTCGTCCAGTCGGGTGACGCCAGCGTGGCCTTCGACAAGTCCGTGCTCGACGAGGCTGCGATGAAGCTCTATCGCGAGCGTCACCGCACCATCGCCAAGTGCACCGAGGACTTCGATCGCGGCCAGTTCAACACCGCGATCTCGGCCGTCATGGAGCTCGTCAACGCGGCGAGCGCCTACCTCAACGCCACCGAGGGCGCTGACCGCGACAAGGCCCTGTGCTACGGCGTGGCCAAGGACATCGTGAGCGTCCTGGCGCCCATCTGCCCGTTCTGGGCCGACGAGCTGTGGCACGAGGCGCTCGGCTGCGAGGGCAACGCCTACACCGCCGCCTGGCCCGAGTTCGACCTGGCCGAGTCCATCGAGGACACGGTGCAGATCGTCGTCCAGGTGCTCGGCAAGGTCCGCGGCCGCATTGACGTGGCCCGCGATGCCTCCAACGAGGAAATGCAGGCTGCCGCCGAGGCTGCTGTCACCAAGTGGACCGAGGGCAAGACGGTCGTCAAGGCCATCTGCGTGCCCGGCAAGCTGGTCAACCTGGTGGTTAAGTAAACCTCGCGCACATAGTTGACGCACAAAAGACGAGGGGCGATCCGGCTGGGTCGCCCCTCGTTTTGCGTTATATGCCATGCTTGGCTTGTGCCGAGCGTCATCCTCTACGGAATGTGCACCAGGTCCCTAAAGTAGACGTTGCCGCTTTGCTCCTCAAACATCCAGATGTTGAGGTAGATGTCGTTGAGGTCGTTGTTCACGTCAAAGTCCGGATCGTCGAAGGTGCCTACAAAGGTGAGCATCGCGGTCGTTTCTTCGCCTGCGGCGACGGGTTGGCGCATGCGCACGTCGCGGACGACACCGTTGACGTAGGCATAAGCATCGACATCGCCAAACATCATGTCGACATCGGTGTTGTTTGTTATCGCAAAGACCAGCACGGCGTCGCCGTAGCCATCCGTGTCCTTGCCCACGCAGGTAACATGGACGTTCTCGTCTGCCTCAAGGTCGATGGGGAACTGTTCTTGAGGGTCGGGACCTAAACCCTGGGGATCGACTATATCTTCGTCTATTTTGTCGAAACGCTCCGAAGGCGTCGTTTTCTCGATGGCTTTGGTGCTGCCGAGGTCCGGCTCGCATTGTCCGGTTTTACCATCGATGTTGTTGCAGCCCGCCAGAGCGAACGAGCAGGCAGCGACGACGAGCGCGGTCGCGCAGAGGGTGCCTAGGCGTTTCATGGTGCCTCCTTGCCGTAGAGATACTGGAAGGTTGTACGGTCAATGCGTGCGGCAGGCTTTCTCGCTACAGAATGCCTCTCAGCTCTAGTCTGGCCGATGTGTGCCCAGGGATGGAATGCCCATAGGGCCCGATTCGGTCGGCGCGCTGGGACGCATGGCCCGTTTTGGGGCTTTTGGGGAGCACCGCACAGGAGTCCTCGCCTAATTGTCCTATTCTTGTGGAGAAGCTGTGGGCGCGCTGACCTGCGAATTTCTTTGACGCTTGCACGTTTTCGCAGGTATTGGTATAGTTTGCTTGCAAATGAAGTAGTAATTGAAAGAAGTGGGGTTTCGGCCCCGCTTCTTTTTTGTATGGATGGAGGTGCCGCAATGGTCAAGACCAAGACCGAGCAGGCGATCATCGACGCGCTCGAGGCCGTCGCTCCCCAGCACGATGTCGATATTGTCGACGTTGAGCTCGTGGGCGCCACCAAGGCCCCCTGCGTGCGTGTGCGTATCGAGGGTGCCGAGGGTCAGAGCCTGTCGCTCAACGACGTCACGGCCAATACCAAGTGGGTCGGCGACGTGATCGAGGAGCTCGACCCCATTTCTTCGAGCTACACGCTCGAGGTGTCGAGCCCGGGTATGGCGCGCCCGCTGCGCCGCCCGCGCGACTTTGCCCGCTTTGTGGGCGAGGACTGCGAGCTCACCTCCATCGCCACCGAGGGCCGTCGCAAGTACTCCGGCAAGATTGCCGCCGCGACCGAGACGAACGTGACCCTCGAGCTCGAGGACGGCGAGTCCGTCACCCTCGATTTCTCTGATGTTAAAAAGTGCAAGTTGAAGCCCACCTATGACTTCAAGCCCGCGAAGGAAGGAAACTAACATGGCAGCATCCGACATGATGTCCGCCCTGATGGAGCTTTGCCAGGAGAGGCACATCGACCAGCTCTACCTGATCGACCGCCTGGAGCAGTCGCTCGCCAAGAGCTATGCCGAGATCCTGCATCTTGAGTGGGGCGCCAAGGTGACCATCGACCGCACCACCGGCAAGATTTACGTCTACCGCCTGGAGCCGATCGACGATTCCATGGACGAGGAGGGCAACTTCACCGAGTTCGAGGAGATCGACGTCACCCCCAAGAACACGAGCCGCATCGCCGCCCAGCACGCCAAGGCCGAGATCAACGCCATCGTGCGCAACTCCGCTCGTGAGCAGATCTACGAGGAGTTCTCCGGCCGTATTGGTGACCTCATCAGCGGTACCGTGCTGCAGTCCACGCCCGACTTCACCATCGTCAAGATCCGCGATGGCGTCGAGGCCGAGCTGCCGCATTTTGACCAGCGCCGTTACGAGAACGAGCGCAACGAGCGTCCGATGGGCGAGCACTACCTGCACAACCAGCACATCAAGGCCGTGATTATCGACGTGCGCGATCCCAACTCCAACCTGCAGCCGGTTCGCGGCGAGCACAGCCGTCCGCCGATTGTCATCTCCCGCACCCACCCCGAGCTCATGCGTCGTCTGTTTGAGCAGGAGGTGCCCGAGATCTATGAGGGCACCTGTCTCTTATACACATCTCCGAGCCCACGAGACTCCTGAGCATCTC
>UROM01000068.1 GCA_900549455.1 uncultured Collinsella sp.
TTATGCGATCGTCGGCAGCGTCAGATGTGTATAAGAGACAGACCACCGAGACGAGCGGGGTCACAAAGAGGTCGAACATCTCGGGAACGATCTTGTGCAGGCGCTTCTCGAGGAAGGCCAGAATGGCGCAGGCGATAACGATGGGGATCACGTGGCCCTGATAGCCGACCCACTCAAAGCTGTACACGCCGGGGATGACGGTGACCATGGTCTGAACGCCCTCGGAGGCAACCGTGTAGGCGCTCTGCAGCGAGGAGTTGATGAACGCACCGCCGACGACAGCACCCAGGTACGGGTTGGCGCCAAAGGCCTTGGCGGCGGAGTAGCCGATCAGGATCTGCAGAATGCCAAAGGACGTTCCCGAGACCAGGTCGGCGATCTTATAGATAAAGTTATTGGTGTCGAGCGCGATAAAGCCGTTGGAGGCCATAAAGTTGAGGGCGCTCATAATGCCCAGCAGCAGGCCCGAAGCCACGATGGCAGGGATGATAGGGACAAAGACGTCGCCGAGCACCTTAATGGCACGCATAAAGATGTTCTGCTGCTGCGCCGCGGCCTCCTTGACCTCGGCCTTGGTGGCAGCCTCGACGCCACTGAGCGCGATGAACTCCTCGTAGACCTTGTTGACGGTGCCGGTGCCAAAAATAATCTGCAGCTGGCCCTGGGCCTCAAAGACGCCCTTAGCGCCATCGACATTCTCGATGGCCTCCTTGTTAACCTTAGTGTTATCGGCAATCACCAGGCGCAGGCGAGTGGCGCAGTGCGCGGCCGAAACAACGTTGTCGGCGCCACCGATGTTGTCGAGCACCTCTTGGGCTGATTTGCGGTAGTCCATGACTTCCCTTTCCTCCAACGGGCGCATTTGCACCCGGCCATCTTTGACACTTACACTGTAATCGATTTCAGTTTCATATGTCTGCAATCGTTTTCATATAGCGGTAAACGGTAGGAAAAAGCCGGCGAATGGTAGTTTTACGGAAAAACCAGGCGACTCAGAGGCAGGCAGACGTGCCCAAGACCTAGACATTTATAAGCTGATGGCCGAGCTTGAGTGTCTTGAGACCGCTCTCCCCCTCCACGCCATCGAGCGTGTTGAGCAACATATTGGTCGCCTCGACGCCACTGGTCAGGTAGCCATAATGCACGGTGGGAATGCCGCCCGTCAGCGCGCGCAAAAACGCGTTGTCGCCAAAACCGCTCACGCGGTGTATGCCCTCGCCCATGCCGCGGACCTCATCGATAGCACGCAGCGCGCCCGCCGCCATGGTGTCGGTCGCGCAGGCGATAAACGAAACATCGGGAGTGACGGAAAGCAGTTCACGCGCCGCACCATAGCCCGAGTCGAGCGTAAACGAGCCCAAACGAATCAAGGCGGCATCGAGTGGGTTACCCGCGGCGCGCAAGCCGGCCTCAAAACCGCGACGGCGGTCATAACCAGCAGCGCGGTCCTCTTCGGTAACTCCAATATAGGCAATCTTGCCGTCCACGCGACCCGCAAGTGCATGGCCCAGCTCAAAGGCGGCCTCGTAATCGTCGTGATAGACGCACGCCGCGCCCTCAACATTCTGGCCGATCAGCACGATGGGCACGCGGCACGATTCAATCGCCCGACGGTGCTCGTCGGTAATCATAGTTGCCACCAGCACAATGCCATCGACTGGGTGGTTTTGGAATAAATCGAGGTATTCGAGCTCACGATCGGCCGCGTTGTCGGTGTTGGCAAGCAGCATCTGGTAGCCACGGCGACCGAGCACTTGGCCAATGCCGGCGGTAATGCGGCTCACGGACTCCGAGTTGATTTTAGGCACGATAACGCCGATGAGCTTGGTGGAACCGGTGCGCAGCGCGCGAGCTTGGCTGGACCGCACGTATCCTGTCAGCTCAATCGCCTTCTTAATGCGCTCGGCCTTGTCCGCCGAGATATATCCACCGTTGAGGTAGCGCGAGACGGCGGCGCTCGAAACGCCGGCCAGCTCGGCCACATCTTTCATCTTTACCACGAGCACCCCCGTCGTTGAAATCGCTTTCACCATAATACCCAACCCTCGACCGAAAAATATTCGACTGGAAAGGTCTCAGCGGATCATTTCAACCGCCCAGGTCGAGCAAACGTCAGCGAGCGAGCAGCTGCCGTGGCGAGGTGCCACGAAAGAGGAGCGAAGCGTACATTATGTACGCGAGCGACGGTTTGAGCGGCAGATCTCCCGGCAGATGCCCGCGCAGCGTCGAGCGATCCGGCGTTTATTAAAACGCCGGAACCAAGCTACCCGTGGTATTCGCCGTTGTACTGGATGAGTGTGAGGTCTTCCACGCCGTCGAGCGCGTGAATGGCTTCAGCATACGGCATATCCACACCGTCCGAGAAAACCTCGACGGACATCTCGACCTTGTCGCCGCGCATGGTCTTGGACTTGACGGTGAACTTGGTGCGCCCAAATGCACGCACGATATCGTCGCCAGTGGTCTGGCCCGTGTAGTGGATGACCATCATGTACACGCGCGCCTTGTCCTGGTGGCTCGCAAAACCGGCGATCATCATCACGATCACCACTGCCGTGAGCCCCACGAGCGCGTACATGCCGGCACCTGCCGTAATGCCCGTGGTAATGGCCCAAAACAGATACAGCAGGTCGAGCGGGTCCTTGACGGCCGTACGATAGCGGACGATGGACAAAGCACCGACCATACCGAGCGAGATGACCACGTTGGTCGAGATCGCAAGCGTGACCATGCAGGTGAGCACGCACATGCCCACAAGCGTCACGGCAAAACTGCGCGAATACACCACGCCGGTAAAAAAGCGCTTGTACACGTAATAGATCAGGATACCCATGGCGAGCGCCACGAGCAGCGACAAGCCGATCTTGGCAGGGTCGACCTGACCAAACGCCTCCAAGACGGAGTTCTTAAAAAAATCCCTGGTGCTCATGGTCTAAATATCCCCTCGGTTCTCAAAATCCGATCGCCAGTAATTAAATCCGCGCAAGTAGGCGGTCTTTTCGTAACACAGGCAGTACTTGGAGACCGCCGTGAGCTCGGCCGCGCCCGGCGGCACCATATCGCGCACCAGCTGCGGGCAAAACTCCGTAAACTTGACCTCCATCACCAGCTTGCCGGGCTCCAGGACCGGCAGCGCGGGCAGCGTCGCGTCAAAGATATCGTAGCTTCCCACCGCGGCACGCACGTTCATGTCAAACGTGATGCGCACGGTGCCCTCATCCATCACCCACGGCTCGCGCTCATAGTCCACGATGGTCCGCGGGCGCATCACGTTGCAGATGCACTCGATGTAGAACTCGCGGCAGAGCGGATAGGGGCTCCTCAGCAAAAAGTCGTAGTCGCCAGCCAGAATCTGCTCAAACTCGCCACGCGTGAGCGGTGCGTCCTCCTTGTAGATCCAGCTACCGTACTTCTTTTTGCGCTCGAGCTTAATCACCTTGTCGCCGCCGTTATAGATGCGCACGCGATACTTTTTGCGCATGAGAATACCGGCGTCTTTTTCCTCGTAGGCCGAGTTGCAGTAGTCGTCAAAGTACAGGCTGCGAATGGTGTAACCGCCCGCCTGCGCATGCTTGTCCAGCTTAAACACCGGCGCCATGCGACAGGCAAGCGCAGTGTGCTCACCCTCGTTAATGAGATATTTGAGCTCGTGGCGGTAACGCTCCTGCGTGGTACGCGCAGGAGGTGCCGCCAGGCGCTCAAGCAGCGCGCTAGCCCTCCTCATACGTATCCTCCACGACCTTACCGCCGTCCTGCACGTAAAAACACTTCATGCCGTACTGCTTGCCGTCGTCGGTAACGTAATAGTCAAACGCATCTTGCGTATAGCCGTCGGAGTTAGTGGCACGCACGCGCACGAAGTACTGGCCGGAATCGGGCGCATCGCAGGTCACCTCGGGAAGCAGCACGTCCTCTGCCTTAAAAAGCACGTCGCTTATGGTATAGTCGCGCGCAAGCTCGACGGTATAGCGAATATCGCGCGCCTCAAAGTCGTACGCGGCATCCCAGCTCATGCGCAGCTTACCGTTATCGATCTGCGGCACGCCAATGTAGAACGGCATGGGCTTTTTATAGCTCTCGCAATAGCTTTTATAGTTCTCCTCGATCTCAGAAGGAATCGCCGCGGCAATCTGCTCGTATTGATCCTTGGTGACAGGCAGATTGTCGATATCGGGCGAAGCAAAGACCAGGGATTCAGTCACCTCGCGGTAGTGCTTGATCATCTTGCTCAGGCGCGCATCGGTCAAATACGAGCGGAGGTCCTTGACAGCACGGTCGAGTTCGCTGCGGAACGACTTGCTGCGCAACGCGCGGTTGAACAGCACGTTGCCCCAGTAGTTGCTTACGCCGCGCTCCCAGCTCGCGTAGTCCGAGAACCCCTTCAGGCTCAGCTCAAGCTTACGCAGCATGCCGTCGTTATCCCAATCTAAAAAGTACCAAGAATTTGAGTTGAGCGGGCTGTACAGATAGCAGTTACGGTTCTGCGTATCGCAGTTGCCCGTCAGGATCTGAAACGCCAACCAATAGACCAGATTCTCGGTATCAAAGTAGGTGTCGAGCACGTCATCGATCTTTTGCGATTCGTCGTTGAGCGCATCGAGCATCTCGATGAGCTTGGTGTGGTCCGAGTCGCCCTTAATCTCGAGCATGCCCTCAAAGGTAGCCTGGTTGTAGTCGGGATCGTCGGCAAGCTTAATAGTTTCCTCGTAGCGATAGAAATCGAAGCTGTTCACCTTGTACAAATGCCCGTTCTTATCCAAGCCGTGCGCCTTAAGCGCCGTTTTATTGAGCTGCTCCACCTGCGTAAACAAGCCGTAGTCCACAAAGGTATCGTTGGACTTTTCGGTCTGGTCGCACACCCACAAATGCACAAACTGCGTGCGCAGGCCCATCATCTGGGGAATCCCGCGGATAAGGTCGTAGGCCATCTTGTTGCGAAAACGCATGCCCTCGCCCATGTGCTTGTTAAGCGCAATCGCGCGCTGTTGGCGCCAGGTACCCTTGCCCTTTTTGAGCTCTACCTTGTAATTCTTCTGCGTATAACCGCTCGACGTCTGGCCGCGCACCTGCGCGGTAGCATTGGGCGCTTCCTCGCCATAGCCAACCTCGCCGGCCACCGGGCCGTCTTCGTCGCCCGCCTGCAGCAGGCCCATAACCTGATAGCGCGCCACGCCCATGTCGGCGTAGTCGTAGACCGAGTACGTATTGATCTCGGCCCAGCTATGATCGGTGTTCTCGGAGCTGTTGCCGCGCGAGACCGTCAGGTACATGGTCACAATGCCCGAGTCATCATAGACCTCGTAGAGCTCGTCCTTGTCGCGGAGGTGCTTGGTACCGTCCGAGGACTCGGCCTTTTTAATCTTGTCCTGCTTTTTGACCTTTTTGGTCGAGGAGTCTTCCTGCACCGAGCAGCCCGAAAGCAACAGCGCACCGGCAGCCGCCTCAATCAGGCGACGGCGAGACAACATCCTATCGGTCATCAGAACCTCCCCAATGGTTGCGATACACACGGACCACCGTACGCTCAAACCAACCATGCGGCTCACCCTTATGGCGGCCTTCCTCATAGCGCTGCTCGGCACGATCGAGCAAGCGGCCCAGTTGTGTAAAGCGACCCGTCTTGTCGGTCGCCACCATGGGCTGTTGACTCAGGATACGATACGGCAAGTTGGCGGTATAGGTATCGAGCCGGAGCAGCGCCACGATAAAAAACACCGCCGCACCCAACAAAAAGCCAAAGCCGTAAAACTGCTGCGGTAAAAGCAACGACACGGCGGTCGCCAGCCCTGCCACACCGGCAAACAGGCCCGAGGCCAGCACGGCTCCCTTGTAGTCGGTAAAGTACAGCAAGATGAGCATCACCGTATTGCCCACGGCATACAGACCATAGCCCACGCATAGCGTGCGAAAATACCCGTGCATAAGGCTGTTAAAGCCCAGCGGCAGGGCCGAGAGCACCGTGGTCTCGAGCGAGATGACCGCCGCGGTCACAAGCAGCTGCTTGAGCGCGCAAAACCACAGCTCCCGGTTGAGCGTGGCGAGCATTTCCTCCTCGGCAACCACAATATCGCCCACTACGCCGCCGTCGTTAAACAGGCTGTAGTAGTCGCGGTAGCGCGGATAGAAGTTGACCTCGACCGAGACCACAAAGTTAACGGTCGTGACCAGTATCGTCAAAAACGCGATGAGCGCCGGCACATCGTGGTAGGGCGCACCATAAAACAAGCCCTTGACCTGCACGCCAATGGGACCGGTCCAAATAATCACCAAGTGCGCAAAGAGCCCCAGGTTGGTAAACAGGCCCGTGAGCGCCAGCGGCATAAACTGATCGAGCCACTGCAAAAAGAGCCAGGGGCTGCGGTCGCTCTGAGGAAAATACCGGTACAGCAGCACCACATCCCAGGCGAGCATGACGCCGTAGCCCAGGGCGATTGATGCCAACAGCCCCTCGACCGGCGGCAGCCCCAGCGCCAGCGCGGCAAGACCGAACAGGCACGCCACGCCAATGGCGGCCGCAAAGCTGCACAGGATACCACGGTAATCCTTGATGGCCGTGAGATAGCTCATACCGTTCCAGTTGACGATCATAATGTTGAACAGCCACAGGCACAGCAGCCCCTGCAGCAGCGTGGCGCCCGAGAACAGCAAAAATACGCCGTAGAGCACCGTGCCAGCAACCAGCATGATGGCGTTGGAGCCCCAAAACGAGGGCAAGACCTCCTCTTCGCGCTCGGCAAAGAGCATGTCGGCCAAAAAGCGGGTGACAGGCATGGAGAAAAAGCTCGTGAGCGTAAGCGACGCCAGCAGCGTATAGGTCACCATGCACACCAGCAAATCCTGGTTGGCACGGCCCACACCCCACAGACCGCACAGCACCAAAATACCCACCTGGAGCAGCACGCCCAGCAGCATGGGGCCCGTGCACACAATGCCGGCGTAGCCATAGGCGCGCATCGTGGCAAACAGACCCTTGCGCCTAAACAGGCGCTTGAGCTCAAAACCGATTCCGGCCACTGGCTACTCCCCCTCTCTGGGCAGGTCAAACGCACGCGCCGTCTCGTCGTACAGCGCGCGATAGTTGGCGAGCATCTGCTCGTGCAAAAAGAACGTGGCAACGCGACGCTGGCCGCGCTCCCCCATCTCGATACGGCGGACGCGGCTTGCGCACATGCGCTCCATGGCATCGGCCAAGCCCTTGCGATACATAGGCGGCGTCACAAAACCTGCCACGCCAAAGTCGTCGCCCGGGGCGCCTTCGAGCAGCTCGCGGCAGCAGCCCACCTCGGTCGTCACGCAGGGACGACGCGCGGCGAGCGACTCCAGCACGCTGAGCGGCTGGCCTTCGGAGATGCTCGTCAAAATGGTAAAGTCGAGCTTTTCCATGTACTCGACCACGTTGACGCGACCGGTAAAGATCAGGTCGCGCACGCCCAGGGTATCGACCAGCGCGTGGCACTCGGCGCCGTACTCCTCGTCGTCCACGCCGCCCATAATGTGCAGGCGCACCTTGGGCAGGCGCTCGTGCAGCTCAAAGAAGGCATAGATCATGGTCTTAACGTCCTTGATGGGCGCCAGGCGCACCACCGCGCCAATGTCCACCCAGCCGTCATCGGGCTTTAAGGGAATATCCTTAAAGCGGTCGAACTGGATGCCATTGGGAATGACCAGGCATTTGTCCGCATCGCAGCCCATATCGACCTGCGTCTTGCGGGCGTTGTGAAACAGGCTCGACACGCGAAAGGCGCGACGGTAGATCGCCTCCGAAAGCAGGTAGAAAAAGCGAATCCAGCGGTCCTTAAACGACGGCACCACCCAGTCGGCGCGAATGATCTCTTCCTCGCGTTCGCGGGTATAGATGCCGTGCTCGGTGAGCAGCACCGGCGCATGGTGAACACTTGAGCCCAGGCAGGCGAGCAGGCCGCCGTAGCCGGTCGAGATGGCGTGGTACACATCGGCCACCGGCACCTCGCTGCCCAGCAGGTAGAGCACGGGCAGTAGCATGGAGCGCATGGTGTGGAATGCGTCGGCAAACGGCGTGTAGGGGTACTCGGCCAGGCACACGTCGCGAAAGATATCCATAAAGGTGCGGCTCTGCAAAAACGAGAGCGGGTGCACGCGACGGCGCTGGAAGATATCGAACAGCACGTCCCAATCCGGATTGGAGAGCGACACCAGGCGACGCAGCGCCTCGTGCTCGCGATCGTTATAGTCTGCCTCTTCCTGCTCGCCCGAAAGACGCAGGGCATCGTCCAGAAACACCTCGTGTACCTCGACCACGTTGCTGGGCAGCTCATAGACAAACTTGCCGCGGTCGGCAGCATGCGCGCCAATCACCCACAGCACAAACTCGTGCTCGGGCATGGCCTGTATATAGCCGTGCATCCAGGTGGACACGCCGCCGTGCACATAGGGGTAGCAACCCTCGAGTACCAAGCAGATTCTCATTTGTCGCCACCCTCCTTGCGCGCAATGGTCACCGTCTTGTCCGTTGCTTTGACCAGGTACAGGTCGCCCGTCAGATGCGTAATCTCGCCACCCGTGACTGCTCCCGGCTCGCCGTTGTTGGCGCGGAACATGAGCCACGCCTCGTCGTGGAAATTGCCCAGGTTAAGCGTCCAGGCATCCGCGTCTGTATCCACGCTCACCGTTACGGACGAAAAGCGCTGGATGGCACCCGAGCATTCCGAGCCGGTCTGGCGACGCAGGTCGGGCGCAGACCTGGAAAGCCAGTCCAGGTAGTCGGTCAAGCCGCCCTTGTAGACCTCCCAGCCCTCCGTAGCGCCGCGATCGGGATCGAGCAGATCGTCCGGGTGCATAAAATGCGTGCTCACGTAGTGCATGTTGAGCTCGGACACTGCGGCCAGGCGCATGTAAGAATCGCCGACCATGCCGCCCGAGACAATACGCGGCTGCTCCACGATGCCATCGCTCGCCACGCCAAACTCCTGCACGTACGGAAGATCCGTGCCATCCTCAAAATACGTACTGGCAATGGTCTTAATGCGCGGAACATCGGTGCCGATAATCTTGCGCGCGCGGGCCGAAAGGATATTCGACGGCGGCACGTAGACGGAGCCGTGCGCGTTGGGCAGTACCTCGTCCCTGTCTCTTATACACATCTGACGCTGCCGACGATCGCATAAGTGTAGAT
>UROM01000069.1 GCA_900549455.1 uncultured Collinsella sp.
GAGATGCTCAGGAGTCTCGTGGGCTCGGAGATGTGTATAAGAGACAGGTGTTGACCTTGTGCTCAAAGACGTCGTCCTCGGTGTCCATGGTGGTGTGACCGGTCCAAGGCTCGAGCGCCACAAACGGAGCATCGTTGGCGGCAGACCACACGCCAATGTACTTAAAGCCCTCAAAGTCGATCTTGACGCCGTGGCCCGACTTGCGGCCGCGCAGCGTGAGCGTGGAACCCGGGGTATCGGTGAACATGATGGCATCGTTATCGAAGCTGCGGTGCGTGATGGGCAGCACGTCAGAGTTATCGGGCGCCTTGTAGCTACCCTCAAACGTCATGAGGCCATCGGGCGTGATGATGGGAGCCTCGTTGGTCCAAGCCTCGGTAAACGCCAGCTCGTAATCCTCGAATGCCTCGTCCTCGGCACCGGGGGCGGGCACGTTAAATGCAGGGTGGCCGCCCACCGAGAACGGCAGGTCCACGTCGCCGGTGTTCGTAACGGCAAAGGTCTGGGTAAGCGTGGCGTCGCCGATTAGGGCATAGGTCATGTTGAGCTTAAAGTGGAAGGGGAAAGCCTTGAGCGACTCGGGCGTGTCGGTGATCTCGTAGGTGACGGACGAGCCGTCCTCGGAGACCTCGACCAGCTTGTGCTCGACGATGCGCGCGAGGCCGTGGCGCGGCATCTCGCAGGTGCCGGCTGCAGACGTCGCTGTGTTGTTGCGCAGCGAGCCCACGATGGGGAACAGAATGGGCGCGTGCTTGCCCCAAAAGGCGGGGTCGCCCTGCCACAGATACTCGTTGCCGTTGAGGGCAAGGCTCGTGAGCTGGGCACCCATGGAATCGATGGCCGCGGTGAGGCCGCCGCGCTTGATGGTAGTGACGGTGGACATGCTACTTCCTCCAAAAATAAACAACAGTATCGAGGGCTATTGTCCCACTCTTGACGGCAAGGAGAAGCGACAGGCACAGTTATTGAACGATTGCGTAAAGGTCGAACCCGCCCTGCGGCGTGCTGTCGACCGTATTGGGCGCCTGCGAGTTAAAGCTCACGGGAACCATGCGCTTTGAGGCGCGGAAGCGCGTGCCATCGGTGGCGACGGGCGGCTCGTCGACCGTAAGCTCGTAGTCGCCGGGCTTGAGCTCGATACCGTCACCTTCGGAATTGACGTATTGATACTCGTCGATTGCTTGTCCCTTGAGCGTGCGGCCCACGATATGGACGAGCATTTGGCTATCGCCGCGCGCGGTATCCCACGTCGCGCCGTCCTTAACCTCGACCGACACATGCACCGAGCGCGTGCGGCTGAGCGATTGCTCGACGGACATCTCGACCTTGGCGGCGTCTTTGCGCTGTTGCTCCACGTGGCTCCAGACATTTCCGATCGCCGAGCAAGCGATGACGCCGGCCATAAAGGCGATGAGAATGGGGCCGAGCGGAGAGCGACGGCCCGCGTCTTCCTCGCGAGCCAGGTTGGGGCGATGGGTGGGGGCGGGCGCCTGGGCACCCTGCGCGGGCACGTCAAGTATGCTGAAGGATGCCGTGCTGCCGGGGTCGATGGTATGGCGCGGCTGTGGGGTCTTTGCCGGCGAGATCGACATATCAGCCGGCTCGCCGAGCGTGGCCGTGGCATCGGCCTTCGCCTCGTCGGCCTCGGCCTGGGCCCAAGCCTGTTCAAAGGTTAGGGGTTCGGCGGCATCGGAGGCGGCTTCAGGCTCGACACCGGCATCGTTGCCGGTCTCGTCCTCGTCGCTCGACACGTCACACGGCGCGGGCTCGTCCCACTCTTCGTCCGGAGCCTCGCCCTCGCTATACCACCATTCAAAGTTATCGATATCCATACGGGGCGCCCCCTTGGCCTCGCAAATAAACACTTGCCAGCCTTATACCCCCAGATAGCACGCCCACTCGCACGGAATGTGACAAAGGGACTATCCCTTTGTCACATTTTGCGTTTAGCCGTGGGCGATCTTGTTTCTCAGCAAGAAGTCGACCGCCCCTACGATTCTGATGCCGTCGATGTCTGTTGGATGTTCACCATCCCTGACGATCAGGATCTTCTCGTACGAATCAGGGATTTTTCCCAGCGTGTTTAGTTTGAGCGGTCGCAGCTCGCGCTCTCTGGTCGCCTCGGCATCGATCCGTTCGGTAACCTGGATATATTTACGGTCCGATCCCTCGCCGATTGCGACAAAGTCGATTTCCCCCGCGCGCAGATGGCCGCAAAACACTTCGTATCCTTCAAAGACAAGCTGGTTGTAGATAACGTTCTCGAGCATCCTTCCGCTATCGCTGCCTCTATATCCGTCAAGATAGCTGCGGATTCCCGTATCGGCTATGTAATATTTACCGCCTGTCTTGAGAAGCTCCCGCCCCTTGACGTCATACCTTTTTACCTTGGTAAACAGGTACGTCTCTTCCAGAGCGTCAATATACGCCGACACCGTCGATGCGTTGGTCTTACCGCCCGATGATTCGTTGAGCGTCCCTACGATTTTGTTGACCGAGGTTTGATTGGAGATGTTGTCTGCCAGATACGCACAGAGCCGCTCGAGAACGTCGCGCTTGGTGATAGCTCCGCGACCTCTACGCGTCGCGCGCAATAGGATATCGCGCGCGACAATCGTCTGATAGAGGCTGCGGATGTAGTCACGGCACGCCTCGCGTCTCGGCTCGTCATGAGCCAGAAACGGCATGCCGCCATAGGTTATGTACTGCTCGAGCACGGTGTTTGAATTCAGGCGATTGCCCGTCTTGGAAACGAGCTCAACCCTCTCGCCAAACCCTTCGGCGACGACCGCATCAATCGAGCGAAAATCAAGATACTCGCCAAACGTGAGCGGCTGCATCTTGACCTCGATATACCGGCCCGAGATAAGCGTTGCAAGCTCGCTTGAGAGCAAAAAGGCATTAGAGCCCGTGACATAGATATCGCACGGCAAATCCACTCGGAGCGAGTTGACCGCCTTTTCCCAACCTTCGACATTCTGGAGCTCGTCAAAGAACAGGTAGGGACGATCGATGCCATCGATGCGCTCCCGAACCATGCGATAAAACGTCAGGTAATCCGTAATACCCGCGTACTCTAGAGATTCCATCTTAAAGGTCAGCAAACGCTCGGCTGGTACCCCCTGTTGCACCAGGTGCTCCCTCATCATGTCCAATAACGTGGATTTGCCGCAACGGCGTATACCCGTCACGATTTTGATGAGGTCGGTATCCTGAAAAGCAATGAGTCGATCAAGATACCGGTTTCGGCGAACGATATCCATAGAGTCCCCCTAGCGCCCGACCAGACATGAAACCTTATAAACTTGCATTATTTGCAAGTTTATAAGATGCCACCTTAGAAACTTGCAGATTTTGCAAGTTTCTAAGAAATGGGCGTGGATGCGACAGAGGGACTGTCCCTTTGTCACATCTGAAGGGCGACGGGGATTTGGATGCAGCAGAAGTCCTCTTGATGGGACTCGTCGTAGCTCGTGGTGTCGAGGTAGCAAAAGTCGAAAGCGTTGCCGATGGGCTGGAGCGCGTGCTTGTCCATGCAAGCCACGATGGCGCGGATGCCCTCGGGCTCATACGGCATGCCCCAGCGGCTCATGCACAGATACGTGCCCTCGGGCAGTACCTCGACGCCAATTTCCGCCAGCTCGGCAGCGTCGCTCGGCAGCAGCTCCTCGGCACCGCGCGGCAGCACGGCAAAGGAGCCGGCGCCGGCAATAGGGTCGTCGGAATGCAGCGCCTCGCGACGCAGCATGGCGCCCCAACCGCGCATGGGGCGCGTGCCCGTCAACGTGCGCATGCGCAGGATTGCCCGCATGAGCGTGGGGTGAAGCATCGAGCGACCGCGCTCGATATCGCCCGGAAACTCCTCAAAGACCACGTAGCGGCGCTCGAATTGCTTGAGTTCCGGACTGCCCTCGCGCTCGCGCCAGTAGACTGCCTCGTCGTAAAAGCTCAGGCGCTCCTGCACACTCGCGCGCTCAGCCTTGAGCCCGGCAATCTGCTTGTCGAGCGCCTGAACCCGCGAGCGCAGGTGATCGGTCATCTCGCCAATGTCGAACGTCGAGGTCAGGCGGTCAATCTCGTCGAGTTCGAGCCCTAGGTCGCGCAGCATGCAGATCAGACGCATGAGCGGGATCTGTGTGGGCGAATAGAAACGGTAGCCTTTTTCGTTAACCACGGCGGGCTTAAACAGGCCGATCTTGTCGTAGTAGATGAGCGTTTGGCGCGAAACGTTAAACAAGCTCGCCATCTCGCTACTCGCATACATGCCCGTCTGCATAGATCCTCCCGACACACCAAAGCCCGCCGCCCACAGGGGCAGCGGGCTTAAACACTATTCGTATCCTACCCTAAAGACGCCTATGACCAGCGCTTATAGTTTGCGCATGACACGCCGACGGCCTCGAGCGCCTTGGCGGCGATGTGATGCACCGCGTCGTCGAGCGTGGCGGGGCCGTTGTAAAACGTAAGCATGGGCGGCATGAGCATGACGCCCGGTACGCGCGCCAGACGCGCCATGTTGTCGACGTGAATGGCGCTGAAGGGCGTCTCGCGCACCATGAGCACCAGGCGGCGCTGCTCTTTCATCTGCACGTCGGCCGCACGCAGCAGCAGGTTTTCGCTGTAGCCGCTTGCGATGCCGGCGAGCGTCTTCATGGAGCACGGGGCCACGATCATGCCGTCGACCGGATAGGTGCCGCTTGCGATGGCGGCGCCGATGTTCTTGTTGTCGTAGACCACATCGGCATGCATGGCAAACTCGTCGAGCGTCATGCCGAGCTCCTGCTCGATGGTGATCTCTCCCCCGCGCGTGACGACAAGCGCCGACTCAGCACCGGCCTGACGCAGGCATTTGAGGCACTCAAGGCCCAGCGCTGCACCGCTGGCGCCCGAAACGCCAACGACAATGCGACGGGGACGGACAGAAGACTCAGGCATGACAAATCCTTACTTAGTTACTCGGCAGGGTTACTTACTAGAAAGCGAGCTCCGCGGCCCACTTGTCACGGTCGATCTCCATGAACTGCGAGCGGATGAAGTTCTTCTTGAGGTCGAACGGGACCGTGCAGTCGAAGATGGCCTTGCAGGCGATACCGTGCTCGCGGATCGTGGGATCGAACGCGGGATCGTTGGACGGGTCGAGCACGTGGCAGTGGCAGCCGGGAATGGTGATGAGGTCCACGTCGGCCTGGAAGCGCGTGGTCATGGCCCACATCACGTCGCTCATGTCGAAGATGTCAACGTCCTCGTCGACCAGAATCACATGCTTGAGCTCGGAGAATGCCGAGAAGGCGAGCATGGCGGCGTTGCGCTGACGGCCCTCGTCATTTTTGCTCGACTTCTTAAACTGCATGATGGCAACGAACTTGCCGCCGCCGCAGGGGGCAGCGTGGACGTTGAGCAGACGGCCCGGGATAGCGGTCTCGACCATCTTGTAGATGGAAGCCTCGGTGGGGATGCCGGCCATGGAAACGTGCTCGTGCGAAGGGCCGATGCAGCTCTCCATGATGGGGTTGGTGCGCGTGGTGACGGCGGTGATCTTGATCACCGGGCAGACCTTGGCGCCACCGGTGTAGCCGGGGAACTCGGGCATGGCACAGCCGTGGCCGTTGACGTCCTCGTTGATGGTCTCATCGTGCATGAGGTAGCCCTCGAGCACGTACTCGGCATTGGCGATGCACTTCTGCGGAACGGTGACGCAGTCAGCAAGCTCGACGGCGTGGCCACGCAGGGCACCGGCGATCTGCAGCTCGTTAAAGCCGAGCGGCGTGGTAGGAGCCTCGAAGCCGCAGCACATGTACACGGCGGGGTCCAGGCCGATGGAGATGGAGATGGGCATGTCCTCGCCACGCTGGCAGTACTCGTCAAAGAACGCGCCCAGGTGACGGCTGCCCGGGGTGATCCACATGGCGAGCTTGTCCTTGTCGACGCAGGAGAAGCGGTGGATGGTCACGTCGGACTGGGAGCCGTCGGGGCTCGTGCCGTAGGCGAGGCCCATGGTGATGTAGGGGCCGCCGTCGACGGGCGTGTTGGTAGGAGCGGGAACGATCTTGCGCAGGTCAAAGCCCTCGTCGGTCGCCTTGTACACGACCTCCTGGCAGTCGACGTGCGCACCCTCGGCGATCTGCTCGGGCGCGATCAGGTTCTCGAAGCGCTTGCCGATCTCGAGGCCCAGGTGCTCCTCGTCCAGGTCGAGCAGGGCGGCAACGCGCTTGCGGCTGGCAAGCATGCCGATGCAGACCTTGGCATCGTCAAAGCCCTTGACGTTGTTGAAGACCATCGCCGGACCCTCTTTGGTCGGACGCATAACAGTGCCGCCGGCACCGACGTGGCGATAGACACCCGAGACCTCGGCATCCGGATCGACCTGGGTGTCGGTCTCGAGCAGCTGGCCCGGCATCTCGCGCAAAAAGTCGAGCGCGGAGCGCAGGTCGTGGATCTGGGAGGCATCGGTAGTGGACATAGCGTGCTCCTTTCGGAAGAGTGCCCGGCGGCGGGAGTGCCGCCGGGCTGGGTAACGTAGTGAGGCCACGGCGCTCATAGATGGGGCGCTCGGGCACTTGCAGTTCAAGCGCTCGACTAATTGCAGCCAAGCACTCGACTGCTTACATCAGGCCAAAGAGGTGGAACCAGGCAGCCTCGACCAACACGACGATAAAGACGACCGCAGTGAGGGGAATGCCCATGCGCATGGCCTCTTTGGAGGTGTAGCCGCCGGCATCCTTGCCCTCGCCGATAAGGATCGGCAGGTTATGGAACGGCAGGATGTAGTGGATGTTGATGGACGTGAAGACGATGAGCGCCACGGCGAGCGGGCTCACGCTGGAGCCGGCCGCGAAGCTGATGAACGCCGGCACGCACACGCCGAGCACGGCCATGACCGAGCCCATGAACATGTGGATGATCATGGAAAGCGCAGCGACAAGCAGGGCGAACAGGAAGATGTTCTCGGGCACGGAGCTGGGAAGCACGACATCGGCGATCCAGGCGTTCATACCGGTGGTACCGCCCACGGAGCCCACGGCCATGGCGGCCGTCAGGAACATGAGGGACTTGATGTCGACAGCGTTCCAGCTGGCGGGGGTGAGAACCTCGCCGATGATGGGCATGGCGAGGCAGACGCCGATGGCCAGGGTGACCCAGCCGATGTAATCGCCCGAGACAGTGAGCCACAGCGCGATGGCGATGACAAGCCACACGATGGTGCGGATCTCCTTGACGGAGAGCTTACCAAGCGCGACCTGCTTGGCCACGATCTGCTCGCGATCGTAGACGAGCTCCTTGCTGGGCTTAAAGAGGAAGAGGCCCAGGAACAGGGTGCACAGCAGCGCGACCAGCATGGGCACACTCATGTACAGGAACCAGTCGACGAAGGACGGGCTCATGCCGCCGGCCTCGGCGCTGTACTGCGCAACGAGCGGGTTGAGCGTGGAGTCGCCCGTCAGGAAGAACATGGAGCCCGGGGCAGCAGCGGCAAACACAAGGAAGCCGAGCTTGCCGCGGTCGTCGTCACCGTAGCCGGCGGACTCGGCGATGACCGAGACGACGGCGAGGATGAGGAAGGCGCGGGGGAACGGATGCGGGATCAGCAGCGACAGCACAAAGGTGAGCGCAAAAATCGAGATGATGAGCGACTTGGCATCGCGCACGAACTTGAGCATGAACGCATAGGCGATGCGCTCGCCCAGGCCCGACTCCTTGACCGCGCTGGCGATGAGGTAGGCGCCGATGACGAGCCACATGGTGGCCTTGGTCCACGAGCTAAACGTGGAGGCGACCGTCGCCGAGATGCTCGCGGCGCCCGTGTCGTCCACGCACGCCTTGAACAGAACGAGCAGCGCGCAGTAGAGCAGGCCCACAAAGCCCGGCTGTGCCACGCCACATGCCCAGAACACCACCGTGGCGAGCGTCAGTGCCAGACAGGTCTGACCGCCGACCGTGAGCTCGACCGTCGAGCTCAGCTCCGCCAAAGGAAGAAACTTCACCAGCAAAAAGACAACGATACCCAGCACAAAGCCAATTTCGCGCTTGGTGATCTTAAACGCCTTCTTTTCCGCTTCCATCTCCCCACCTTTCTTGTTGGGGGCGCTCCGGATTCGCGGCGTGTGCCGCTACAGCAAAAGGGAGTGCCCGTTATTGGACACTCCCTACGTTGCGCTGTGTTGCGGCAATACAGTCAAGCGGATTTTTTTGGATGAGAAGCGATCCCCTGGACGAAAACCATCACAACATTCGACGCTTTTCCTCGTTTTCGAGATTTTCATCGAATGTTGTGACGGTTTGGATGCGACAAAGGGGATGTCCTTTTTACATAGCGAGGGCCGTACGGATGGATGGGTCGTTGAGGGCCTCACGAAGCCAGGGGGCCAGCTGCTCGGGGTGGCCCTGCAGGTAGCCGTCGAGCTCGGGTGGGGCCACGCGACGTACCTCCGAGATCTCCTCTTGGTTGATATGCAGCTCACCCGGCTCAACGTGAGCAAGGTAGACCTCGCACCATTCGCACTCGCAGCGGCCGTCGCCGTGGTCCTCGCGGTACACCACGTGTCCGAGGTGCTTGAGCTGGTCGGGCTCACGCTTGATGCCGAGCTCCTCACCGATGCGGCGCGCTATGGCGTCCGCGACGTCTTCCCCGGGGAGCGGATGTCCGGCGCAACTATCGGCCAGCACCCCGCCCCACAGGCGCTTAAGCGGACTGCGGCGACAGAGCAGCAGGCGCGCGTCTTCGCCCTGGCCCTCGACCAGAAGCGTCAGAAATGCCTGGTGCAGGATGCCCTCCCCCGTATGGGCTTCGATGCGATCGACGGGGCCAAGTGCCTCGCCGGTCGCGGCATCGACCGCCACGACCTCGGCGCCCGCGCCTCCCTCATCCCAGCCGGCGCGCAGAATGCGCGTGGCGGCTTCCTCGAGTGCGGCGATGAGCTCTTTGGTGGTGTCGAGTACGCGCTGCAGGTCGTCCCCGCTCGCCTGTTCAACATGAAAACCCGTGCTTGCAACGACCGGCACGCCAAAGCGCGTGGCCAGCGCCGCCGCGATATCGTGCGCCGGGATCTCGTCTCGGTGGCACGGAACGGCCAGGATGCTCACCGTCGCCGTGCGGCCGGGCTCGGGGCGCGGAATGGCCTGCGC
>UROM01000070.1 GCA_900549455.1 uncultured Collinsella sp.
TCTACACTTATGCGATCGTCGGCAGCGTCAGATGTGTATAAGAGACAGAAGCTCAGGGGCACGCGAAGCAGCGAGGAAGCATCGCCCGGCACGGCGATATTCACGAACTGACCGGGCTTGAGCGCACTTGCAAGCTTGGGGGCCGAGATAACGAGCGAAAAGATGCCGTCGGCGATCTTCTGGTTCGAGACGACCTCGAAGTCGTGCATGCGTGCAGTGGAAGGTGTGGGCATAGACGCTCCAATCCCCCATGCGGTTGCATGGTTCAGGCGAACAGAAAGCGCGGCACCGCAAGGGCGCCGCGCACAAAAGCGATAAGGCTATGCTAGCAGATGCAGCCGTCGGCAAGCGTCTGCTTACCGCCGACAAACACATCGGTGGCACGACCGGTGAGCGTGCGGCCGGCAAAACCGGAGTTCTCGGCGCGCGACTCGTAGCCGTCCTCGCCGACCGTCCAGGTAGCAGCGGGATCGAACACGGTCAGGTCGGCAACGGAGCCCGCCTTGACTTGAACCTGGTCCAGACCCAAGATCTCACGCGGCTTGATGGCCATGAGCTCGACCATGCGGCCCATGCTCATCAAGCCCGTGTTGACCAGCTCGGTGAGCACAAGCGACAGCGAGGTCTCGAGGCCGATCATGCCAAAGGGCGCAAGCTCGAACTCGCGGGCCTTCTCCCACGGAGTATGGGGAGCGTGGTCGGTGACGATGGCGTCGACGGTGCCGTCGATGACGCCCTGACGGATAGCCTCGGCGTCCTCGTCGGTGCGCAGCGGCGGGTTGACCTTGAGCGAGGTGTTGTAGGTCTCGTCCAGGTCGTTCTCGGTCAGGAACATGTGGTGCGGGGTGGCCTCGCAGGTGACCTGCACGCCAGCTGCCTTACCGGCACGCACGAGCTCCAGGCCATGGGCGGTGGAGATGTGCTGGATGTGCAGCTTGGCACCGGTCAGCTTGGCGATCTCGATATCGCGAGCGATCTGCAGCTCCTCGCCTGCCGCCGGCCAGCCCTCGAGGGCCAGACGGGTCGAGACCTTGCCCTCGTTGATCTGGCCATGACCGACCAGGTCCTCGTCCTGGCAATGGCTCATAAAGACCTTGCCGAACATCTTGCCGTAGTCCATGCAGCGACGGAGCATGCCTGCACCCTGCACGCCGCGACCGTCGTCGGTGAAGGCGACGGCGCCGTGGGCGACCATATCGCCCATCTCGGACATAGCCTCGCCCTTAAGACCGCGGGTCATGGCGCCAGAAGGATAGACGCGGCAGTGGCCGACCTCGGCAGCGCGGGACTTGACGAACTCAACGACGGTACCGTTATCGGTAACGGGGTCGGTGTTGGGCATGGCGCACACGCCGGTGAAGCCGCCCTTGGCAGCAGCGCGGGTGCCGCTCTCGATGTCCTCTTTGACCTCGTAACCGGGCTCGCGCAGGTGGACGTGCATGTCCACCAGGCCGGGGACGAGGTACTTACCGGAAAGGTCGCGGACCTCGGCTCCCTCGGCGGCGAGGTTCTCGCCGACCTCGGCGATCTTGTCGCCGTCGATCAGGACGTCAACGACACCGTCAAGCTCGACGGACGGGTCGACGACGTGGGCATTCTTAAGAAGCAAGGCCATTATCGGCACCTCCAAGCAGCAGATACAGGATAGCCATACGCACGCAGATACCGGCGTAGACCTGCTCCAGGATGACGGAGCGTTGCGGGTGGTCGGCCATATAGGAGTCGAACTCGACGCCGCGGTTGATGGGGCCCGGGTGGCAAATGATCGCGTCGGGCTTCATGAGCTTCTCACGGTCCTTGGTCAGGCCGAAGAGCTTGTGGTACTCGCGAATGGTCGGGAACGGGGCACCCTCGAGTCGCTCCTGCTGCACGCGCAGCATGTAGACGACGTCCAGTTCGGGCAGGACGGAATCGAGGTCGCTCGTCACGTGGTCGCAGCCCAAGACCTCGGGCGCCGGCGGCAGCAGCGTGCCGGGGGCGACGGCGTAGGTCTCACAGCCCATGATCTTCAGCGCGGGGATCAGCGAGCCGCAAACGCGGGAGTGGGCGATATCGCCGACGACGGCGACCTTCAGACCGTGGAAGTCACCCTTGTGCTCCCAGATGGTGTACAGGTCGAGCAGGGCCTGCGTGGGGTGGTTGTGCTTACCGTCACCGGCGCAGATAACACTCGCGGGCGAATTCTGCGTGACGATGTGGGGAGCGCCGGCGTGCTTATCTCGCACGACGATGCAGTCGATCTTATAGGCGTTGAGGGTCTCGACGGTGTCGACGAGGCTCTCGCCCTTGACCGTGGAGGTCGAGGAGCCGCCAAAGTTGAGGCTGTCGGCCGAAAGACGCTTCTCGGCGAGCTCGAAGGAGCTGCGGGTGCGCGTCGAGGGCTCGTTGAACATGTTGACGATGGTCTTGCCCTTGAGCGTGGGGACCTTCTTGATCGCACGCTCGTTGACCTCGGAGAACGCCTTGGCGGTCTCGAGGATGAGCTTGATGTCCTCTTCGGAGTACTCGGTAATGTCGATCAGGTGCTTATGGTTGAACGCCACGGTACTACTCACCTCCCAGCGGCGCGGAGCCCACGTGGGAACCCGGCGCGACGTCGTTAATCTCGACAGCGGTGTGGCCGTCGACTTCCTTCATATATAGGTGCACGTTCTCCTCATGCGACGAGGGAACGTTCTTGCCGACAAAGTCCGGCGAGATGGGGAGCTCGCGGTGGCCGCGGTCAACGAGGACTGCCAGCTCAATGCGGCTCGGACGGCCCAGGTCCATAACGGCGTCCAGAGCGGCGCGAATGGTACGGCCCGTATACAGGATGTCGTCCACCAGCACGACGCGCTTGCCGTCGACGCTAAAGGGAATGTTGGTGGCGTGGATCGCGGGAGCGAAATTGGTAGCGTAGTCATCGCGGTAGAAGCTGATGTCGAGGCTGCCGAGCGGAACGTCGACGCCCTCGATCTCCTTGATCTCCTCGGCGAGCTTCTTTGCCAGAAGGTCGCCGCGCGTGACGATGCCGACCAGAGCGAGGTCTTCACAGCCCTCGTTGCGCTCGAGAATCTCGTGCGCGATGCGGGTCATCGCTCGATTGACGGCGGTCTCGTCCATGATGACCGCCTTGGGGGAAGTCGTGCCCATCGATCTCCTTCCTCACATGTCTTGACTGCTGACACAGTCAAAAAAATAGATGCCCGACCGCTCAAAGCGGACCAGACACCCACAGGAAGGGCTGCTCTTTGGCAGCTATGTAATTCCATGTGGGTATCTCGTACCCCTTTAATGGTCAAGGCATAGTGTAGCCAACATCGAGCTCAATTGCGAGCATAAATACTAGCCAATCCGTAAACGGAGCCAATCGCTCCATAAACCTATATATATTTGTGGTACGCGCTTGAAAACCTTGTTGCGAGCTGGCATAATCCCCTCTGCTGCACGCAAATCGGATCTACGTCCAGGGCCGTAGCGTGGGCACTATCGCCAAAAGAGAAATATCTCTGTGTAGATTGCGCACAGAGACATGCTTCTGTGCTATAGTTCAGGCTTGTTTGTTAACGCGACATGTTCGTTTGTCGCCCAAGGAGGGTCAGTTATGTCCAAAGTTTGCGAAGTTTGCGGTAAGCACCCCGTTGCCGGTCGCTCCATCAGCCACTCTCACCGCGTCACCAACCGTAAGTTCCGCCCCAACATCCAGCGCGTCTACGTCGTCGTCGATGGTCACCGTCGCAAGATGAACGTTTGCTCCACCTGCCTCAAGTCCGGCAAGGTTGCGCGCTCCTAAATAAGGTCTTACCAACAAGTACCTCGGACTCTCCGGGTCAAAGACCTCGCGTTCACATAGAACTTACCAAAGGCGTCCTCCCCAACGGAGGGCGCCTTTTTGCACTCATTTGGGACAGACTTACATGAGTGAAAGCGCTCATATAAGTCGATCCCCAATGAACGAGGCGATGCACTGGTAATTAGTTTGCTTAAAACGTTTCATTTTATTGAAGCGTTTTAGTGTGCCTTTTAGAGGAATCTGACCGTTCGCCGAATAATTTCTTGCTATCATGCAAGGCGTAGGGTAAATCTCCGATCGCAAGGAGACACAAATGGTGAAAAAGTCACCGGAAAACACTACTCCCGCAATTGTGGACAACGTAGAGGCGCTTGAGGCTAAGCTCGCTCAGATGCGAGAGGCCCAGGCGCTTTTTGCTACGTACACGCAGGAGCAGGTCGACAAGATCTTCTATGAGGCCGCCATGGCCGCCAACAAGGCTCGTATCCCGTTGGCGAAGATGGCCATCGAGGAGACCGGCCGCGGCGTTCTTGAGGATAAGGTCATCAAGAACCACTACGCCGCAGAGTACATCTACAACGCTTACAAGAACACCAAGACCTGTGGTGTCCTGGAGCGCGACGAGGCTTACGGCATCACCAAGATCGCCGAGCCCATCGGCATCGTGGGCGCCGTCATCCCGACGACCAACCCCACCTCCACCGCGATCTTCAAGACGCTGATCAGCCTGAAGACCCGCAACGGCATCATCATCTCCCCGCACCCGGCAGCCGCCAAGTGCACCATCGCCGCCGCCAAGCTCGTGCTTGACGCCGCCGTCAAGGCCGGCGCCCCCGAGGGCATCATCGGCTGGGTCGATGTCCCCTCCATCGAGCTGACCAACATGGTCATGCGCGACGTCGACATCATCCTCGCCACCGGTGGCCCGGGCATGGTCAAGGCCGCTTACTCCTCGGGCAAGCCCGCCCTGGGCGTTGGCGCCGGTAACACCCCGGTCATCATCGACGACACCGCCGATGTGCTGCTCGCCGTCAACTCCATCATCCACTCCAAGACCTTCGACAACGGCATGATCTGCGCTTCCGAGCAGTCCGTGACCGTCATCGACACCATCTATGACCAGGTTAAGGCCGAGTTCCAGAAGCGCGGCTGCTACTTCGTCAAGCAGGGTGCCGAGATGGAGGCCCTGCGTGCCGCCATGTTCAAGAACGGCGCTCTCGACCACCGCATCCCCGGCATGGCCGCCGCCAAGATCGCCGAGCTCGCCGGCATCGAGGTTCCCGCCAAGACCAAGATCCTGATCGCCGAGGTCACCTCCACCGACCCCGCCAAGGAGGAGTTCTCCCACGAGAAGCTCTCCCCGGTCCTGGCCATGTACCACGCCAAGGACTTCCAGGAGGCCGTCGACAAGGCCGAGCACCTGGTGCTCGCCGGTGGCCCGGGCCACACCGCCTCTCTGTACGTGCACCCCGCCCAGGCCGAGAAGATCAGCCTGTTCGAGCACGTCATGAAGGCCTGCCGTATCGTCATCAACACCCCGTCTTCGCACGGTGGCATCGGTGACCTGTACAACTTTGGCATGAAGCCGTCTCTGACCCTGGGCTGCGGCTCCTGGGGCGGCAACTCCGTCTCCGAGAACGTTGGGGTGAAGCACTTGATCAACGTTAAGACTGTGGCCGAGCGCCGTGAGAACATGCTGTGGTTCCGCGCTCCCGAGAAGGTCTACTTCAAGAAGGGTTCCACGCCCGTCGCCCTCGACGAGCTGGGCAACGTCATGGGCAAGAAGCGCGCCTTCATCGTCACCGACCAGTTCCTCTTCAAGAATGGCAACACCCGCGCCATCGAGGCCAAGCTCGACGAGATGGGCATCGCCCACGACTGCTTCTATGACGTCGAGCCCGATCCGTCGCTGCAGTGCGCACGTCGCGGCGCCAAGCAGATGGCCCTCTTTGAGCCGGACGTCATCATCGCCGTCGGCGGTGGCTCCGCTATGGACGCCGGCAAGATCATGTGGATGATGTACGAGCACCCCGAGTGCAAGTTTGAGGACATGGCCATGGACTTCATGGACATCCGCAAGCGTATCTTCACCTTCCCCGAGATGGGCAAGAAGGCCTACTTCGTCGCCGTCCCGACCTCCTCGGGTACCGGCTCCGAGTGCACGCCGTTCGCCATCATCACCGACAAGGAGACCGGCATCAAGTGGCCGCTCGCCGACTACGCGCTGCTCCCCAACATGGCTATCGTCGACGCCGACAACTGCATGACCGCCCCGCGCGGCCTGACCGCTGCCTCCGGCATCGACGTCATGACCCACGCCATCGAGTCCTACGTCTCCATCATGGCTTCCGACTACACCAAGGGCCTCTCCGAGCGCGCTGCTAAGCTCGTCTTCGAGAACCTGCCCTCCAGCTTCACGAACGGCGCCAAGGACCCGCATGCCCGCGAGGAGATGCACAACGCCTCTTGCATGGCCGGTATGGCCTTCGCCAACGCCTTCCTGGGCCTCAACCACTCCATGGCCCACAAGCTCGGCGCCTTCCATCACCTGCCCCACGGCCTCGCCAACGCCGTCATCCTGACTCGCGTCATGCGCTACAACGCCGCCGAGGCTCCCGTCAAGATGGGTACCTTCTCCCAGTATCCTTACCCCAACGCGCTGCACAACTACGCCGAGATGGCCAAGTACTGCGGCATCGAGGGCAAGGACGACAAGGAGGTCTTCGAGAACTTCATCACGAAGCTCGAGGAGCTCAAGGACTTCATCGGCGTCAAGAAGACCATCGCCGACTACGGTGTTGACGAGCAGTACTTCCTCGACACCCTCGACGAGATGACCGAGCAGGCATTCAACGACCAGTGCACCGGCGCTAACCCGCGCTACCCGCTCATGAGCGAGATCAAGGAGCTCTACCTGGACGCCTACTACGGCCGCGAGCCCCAGGACTACGCCGTCTGCTAGTTTTAGCACGGTTATTTGCGGCGGGGGTGCACGGGTGTACGCACGCCCCCGCCGTTGCTTCTATCGCATCGTTGAAAGGATGCAATCATGCTGCTCCCCGATTCCAAGACCGAGCTCGTCCGTCGCGGCAACAAGGTCGTTTACGACCTGGGCGACAAGATCGTCAAGGTCTTTAACGAGACCAAGCCCGTCTCCGACGTGTTCAACGAGGCTTTGAATCTTGCCCGCATCAACGAGTGCGGCATCCGCAGCCCCAAGGCTCTCGAGGTTTCTCAGCTCGAGAACGCCAACGGCTGGGCGCTCGTGACCGAGAAGGTTCCGGGCACCACGCTTGCCGAGAAGATGACTGCCGAGCCCCAGCGCTTTGGTGAGTACCTCGAGATGTTCGTCGACCTCCAGATCGAGATCCACGGCTACACCTCCCCGCTGCTCAACCGTCAGCGCGATAAGTTCGCCCGCATGATCGACAGCCTCGATCAGCTCAATGCCACTACGCGCTACAACCTTCAGGAGCGTCTGGACGGCATGACCAAGGAGTTCAAGGTCTGCCACGGCGACTTCAACCCCTCCAACGTCATCGTCGGCGAGGACGGCCAGCTGTACGTCTGCGACTGGGCACATGCCACCCAGGGCTCCCCTGCTGCCGACGTTGCCACCACCTACCTGCTCTTTGCCCTCAACAGCAAGGATCAGGCCGAGGCCTACCTGGAGCTCTACTGCGACCGCGCCGACATGCCCATGCAGGTCGTGCGTCAGTGGACGAGCATCGTCGCCGCTTCCGAGCTCGCTCGTAAGCGCAACGTGAACGATGAGTTCCTTAAGAACTGGATCGACGTAGTCGATTATCAGTAATATCCGAGCGATTCATTTCGCATCGGAGGCACAAAGGGAAACCCCGCAGCTCGAATGGGCTGTGGGGTTTTCCTTTTAGCTACTAAAGATTCTTAGACGCAAAAGCGGCCCTGCACCTCTCCCTCGAGAGACGCAGGGCCGCTTCGTAAGCGCACTCAACGCAGCGGGCTCAATTAACGGCGTGCTGCCTTCACAAGCTCAGCGACCTTGGCGACGACCTCATCGATCGCCACATCCTCGCGCTCGCCCGTAGCACGGTCCTTGAGCTCAACGGTACCGTTCTTAAGACCGCGCTTACCCAGAATCACCTGATACGGGAAGCCCATAAGGTCGTTGTCAGCAAACTTAAAGCCGGGGCGCTCGTCGCGGTCATCCACGACAACCTCGATACCCTCGGCGCACAGGCCATCAACAATCTGCTCGCAAACGGTCGCGCACTCCTCCTTCTTGGGATCGAGCGGAATCACCGCGACCTCGTACGGAGCGACAGAGACCGGCCAGACGATACCGTGCTCATCATTGTGCTGCTCCACGACGGCAGCGAGCGAGCGGGACACACCAACGCCGTAGCAGCCCATGATAAGCGGCTTCTCCTTGCCGTCCTCGTCCATAAAGGTGGCACCCATGGCCTCGGAATACTTGGTGCCCAGCTGGAACACCTGGGAGACCTCGATGCCGCGGGCAGCAGAGAGCGGCTTGCCGCAGTGCGGGCAGGGATCGCCGGCAACGACGGTGACCAGGTCGGCCCACTCGTCGACGGTAAAGTCGCGCTCAGGGCAGGCGCCGGTAAAGTGATAGTCGACCTCGTTGGCACCGCAGGCCCACTGCTTGGACTGGCGCAGGCTCTCGTCACAGACCAGACGAATACCCTCGGGCAGGTTAACCGGTCCGATAAAGCCCTTATGCAGGCCGTAGGTCTGGAGCTCCTCGTCGGTCATCATGCGATAGCCCTTGCCAAAGACGTGCTCGGCCTTGCAGTCGTTGAGCTCATGATCGCCCGGAACGATGGCCACAACGGGCTTGCCCTCGGCATCGATCAACGCCAGGGACTTGCGCGTGCCGTTCTCGGGGAACCCGAAGAACTTGGCAACGGCCTCGATGGTGCCCATGCCCGGAGTCTCGACCTTGGTGAGCGTACCGTCACCGGGGCCCTCGGTCACGACAACCTTAGTGCTTGCCGCTTCGTCATCGGCAGCAAAGCCGCAATCGTCGCAGTAGACGAGCGAAGCCTCGCCGGCCTCTGCCAGCGCCATGTACTCGACGGAGGTGTCGCCGCCGATCTCGCCGGAATCGGCGACGACGGGCAGAGCCTTGATGTAGCAGCTGTCTCTTATACACATCTGACGCTGCCGACGATCGCATAAGTGTAGA
>UROM01000071.1 GCA_900549455.1 uncultured Collinsella sp.
ACCGTGGTGCCCTGCGCGCGCACGGCAGCCATGATGAGGTTCTCGGTAGCACCCACGCTCGCGAACTCGAGCGTGACGGTGGTGCCGCGCAGGCCCTGGGGAGCACTGGCGTTGATGTAGCCATGGGCGGTGTCGAACTCGACGCCCAGAGCCTCGAGACCCAGGATATGCATATCGATCTTGCGGGCACCCAGGTTGCAGCCGCCCGGCATGGCGATCTTGGCGCGATGGAAACGACCCAGCAGGGGGCCCATCACAGCCGTGGAGGCGCGCATCTTGGCGACGAGCTCGTAGGGAGCCTCCCAAGAATCAACCTGGGAAGTATCGATTTCGAGCGTGTGCTCATCGAGAACTTCGATTGTGGCGCCCATGCCCTTGAGTACCTTGCCCATAACGTGAACATCGGAAATATCGGGCACGTTCTGAAGCGTTGTCTTGCCCGGCGCCAGAAGCGTTGCAGCCATGAGTTTGAGTGCGGAATTCTTTGCACCCGAGACGGGCACGGAGCCTCCGATGGCGTGGCCACCCTCAACGCGGATAATATCCAAGGTCTACCCTTTCAAAAAGCATGCCCGGGGTGGCTGAGCCATCCCGGGCATGATGTGTTCGCAAATGGTCGAACGCCAAAACGTTTGACTATTGGGCAAGCTTGAGCTTACACCATGCGATTTCATTATAGAGGTAGGCGCGGCGTGCATCATCCTCCGACAAATTACCCAGCTTCTCTTCAAAACCTTGAATATCAGCTTTAACCTTGTCGGCGTCGACGGTCGCCAAATCGCAAGCGCGCTCGGCGAGGACGGTCACGACATCGTCCGCAACCTGGGCATAGCCGCCGGCCACGGCAAACGTGTGGTCGACAGTGCCCATGGCCTTATCGGAAACGCGAACGTAACCGCGGTCGATCGTGCAGATTTCGCTGGAGTGAGCAGGTAAAACGCCAAACTCGCCATCCGTAGACGGAATCGACACAAACGCAGCGTCACCCTCATAGGCGAGGCTCACGGGGCACACGATGCGGATACGCATAACCTACTTCTCCTCCATCTTGCGGGCGCGCTCACGCACGTCCTCAATCGTGGAGGCATAGCGGAATGCCTGCTCAGGCAGGTCATCGGCCTTGCCGTCGACAATCTCGGCGAAGGAGCGGACGGTATCCTCGACGCGGACGTAGACACCGGGGTTACCGGTGAACTTCTCGGCGACGTGGAAGGACTGCGAGAGGAACTGCTGGATCTTACGAGCACGGTTGACTGTAAGGCGCTGCTCCTCGGACAGCTCGTCCATACCCAGAATGGCGATGATGTCCTGAAGGTCGGAGTACTCCTGCAGGAGCTCCTGGACCTTGACGGCGACACGGTAGTGCTCCTCGCCAACGATCGAGGGATCGAGGGCGTCGGAGGAAGACGCGAGCGGGTCGATGGCCGGGAACAGGCCGAGCGACGAAATGCTACGCGAAAGGACCGTGGTGGCGTCGAGGTGCGTGAACGTCGTGGCAGGCGCCGGGTCGGTCAGGTCGTCTGCAGGGACGTAGACGGCCTGGACGGAGGTAATGGAGCCCGTCTTGGTCGAGGTAATGCGCTCCTGGAGGTCGCCCATCTCGGTAGCCAGCGTGGGCTGGTAACCAACGGCGGACGGCATACGGCCCAGCAGTGCGGAAACCTCGGAACCGGCCTGGGAGAAGCGGAAGATGTTATCGATGAACAGCAGAACGTCCTGGCCACGATCGCGGAAGTACTCAGCGGTGGTAAGGCCGGCCAGACCGATGCGCAGACGCGCTCCAGGCGGCTCGTTCATCTGACCGTAGACCAAGCAAGTCTTGTCGATAACGCCCGACTCGCTCATCTCGAGATAAAGGTCGGTACCCTCACGGGTGCGCTCGCCGACGCCGGTGAACACCGAGGTGCCGCCATGCTCCTGAGCGAGGTTGTTGATGAGCTCCTGAATCAGAACGGTCTTGCCGACGCCGGCGCCACCGAACAGACCCGTTTTGCCGCCACGGATGTAGGGCTCGAGCAGGTCGACGGCCTTAATACCGGTCTCGAAGATCTCGGTCTTGGTGGTGAGCTCGTCAAAGCGGGGCGCCGCGTGGTGGATGGGGTAGAACTCCTCCACCTCGGGCATAGGCTTGCCGTCGACGGGCTTGCCCATGACGTTCCAAATGCGGCCGAGCGTCTTGGGACCAACGGGCATCTTCATGGGCTCACCGGTATCGGTGGCGATGAGGCCGCGCTGCAGGCCATCGGTCGAGGACATGGCGACCGTGCGGACGACGCCGCCCGGAAGCTGGCTCTCGACCTCGAGGATCGTGCTCAGATGACCGATCGGGGTCTCGGCCTCGACCGTGAGCGCGTTGTAGATCGGGGGCACCGCGCCGTCAAACTTGACGTCGACGACAGGGCCGATGATTCGCACGATGCGACCATCACCGGCAGTCGTCTTCTTGGTGGCTTCCTCGACCGCAAGCTGTACGGTGTTATTAGCCATTACTGTTCCTCCAATGCTGAGGCTCCGCCGACGATCTCGTTAATCTCGGTCGTGATCGAAGCCTGGCGCACGCGACTATACGTGCGGGTAAGGGTCGAGATGATCGCGGTGGCGTTTTCCGTCGCGGAGTGCATGGCCTTGCGGCGTGCACCCTGCTCGGCAGCCGCCGAATCGATCAGGGCCTGGTAGATGACCGTCAGGATATAAGACGGCACAAGCTTGCCGAGAACATGCTCGGGAGAGGGCACGAACTCGAACGTGGACGAGATGCGCTTAGGGGCGTCGGTCTCGTTCTTACGCGGACCGTGGGCCATAGCGATCATCTCGGGGTCGAGCGGCAACAGATGCTCGACGCGAAGCTCCTGATCCACGCGGTTCTTGGCGTGGTGGTAGACAAGCTCGACACGGTCAAGCTCACCGGCACGATACGCATCGCAGATATGAGAGGAGATCATGCGGGCCTGATTGAAATCGGGCTCGGAGGAGTTGCCCTCAAAGTGCATGACGACGTTTGCGCGGTCACGGAAATACGTGGCCGGTTTGCGCCCGCACGCGATGATCTCGCACTCGATGCCGTCGTTCGCCCAAGAAGCGGCGAGCTTTTCGGCCGTGCGCTCCACCGTCGTATTGAAACCGCCGGCAAGGCCGCGGTCCGAGGCAATAACGACAATCAGGCCATGCTTGACGCTCTCATGCTTCTGCAGCATGGGATCGGTGCCCGAACAGGAGGCGTCGCCGGCGACCGTCAACATGACGTCGGTCAGCGCCTCCTTATAGGGCTCGGCCTGCTTGGAGCGATCGAGGGCACGACGGATCTTGGCCGTAGAGACCATCTCCATCGTGCGCGTGATCTGCTTGGTCGTGGTAACCGAGGAGATTCGCTTCTTAATGTCGCGAAGGTTGGCCATGGGGCTTAGTTCTCCTCTGATCCAGAAACATCCGAATGGTGCTTGGCCATGAACTGCTGCTTGAAGTCGCCGATGACGCGCAAGAGCTCAGCCTTGGTGTCATCATCGATCTTCTTGGCGCGAACCTTGTCGAGCAGCGAGCCAAAGCCATTGTCCATGTACTCGATGAGCTCGGCACGGAAAGGCAGCACGTCGGCGATCTCCAGGTCATCCAGGAAGCCCTCGTTGCCAGCGAACAGCGTAACGATCTGCTCGCCAACCTCAAACGGCTTGTAACGCGGCTGCTTCAGGAGCTCTGTCATGCGGGCACCATGGGTCAGCTGCTTCTGAGTAGCCTCGTCGAGGTCGGAGCCGAACTGCGTAAAGCCGGCGAGCTCCTGGTACGAAGCGAGGTCCAGACGGAGGTTGCCGGCGACCTGCTTCATAGCCTTGGTCTGCGCGTCGCCACCGACGCGGGACACGGAAATGCCCACGTCGACTGCCGGGCGCTGGCCCTGGAAGAAGAGCTCGGACTGCAGGTAGATCTGACCATCGGTAATGGAAATGACGTTGGTCGGAATGTAGGCCGAGACGTCGCCGTCCTGGGTCTCGATGATCGGAAGAGCCGTCATGGAGCCATAACCGTTCTTCTTGGACATCTTGACGGCACGCTCGAGCAGACGAGAGTGCAGGTAGAAGATGTCGCCAGGATAGGCCTCGCGTCCGGGCGGACGATGCAGCGTCAGCGACATCTGACGGTAGGCCACAGCCTGCTTGGACAGGTCGTCGTAGATGACGAGCACGTGGCCGCCGGGGTTGGTCTCGCTGGCGGGCTTGCCGTCCTCGCCGTTGTACATGAAGAACTCGCCGATAGCGGCACCGGCCATAGGCGCGATGTACTGCATAGGGGCGGAATCGGCAGCGGTGGCCGAAACGATGATGGTGTAATCGAGCGCACCGTGCTGAGCGAGGGTCTCGCGGATGTTGGCAACCGTGGAGGCCTTCTGGCCGATGGCGACATAGATGCAGACCATGCCCTTGCCGCGCTGGTTGAGGATAGCGTCGATGGCGATAGCGGTCTTACCGGTCTTACGGTCGCCGATGATGAGCTCACGCTGACCACGGCCGATAGGCACCATGGAGTCGATGGCCAACAGGCCGGTCTGAACCGGCTCGCACACCGGGGTACGATCGATGACGCCGGGGGCCTTGAACTCGATGGGGCGACGGTGCGTGGCGACGATGTCACCCAGGCCGTCGATAGGCTGGCCGAGCGGATTGACGACGCGGCCGAGCATGGCGCGGCTCACGGGGATATCCATAATGCGGCCAGTGGTGCGGCACTCGTCGCCTTCCTTGATGGAGTCGACGGCACCAAACAGAACGGCGCCGACCTCGTCACGGTCAAGGTTCTGGGCAAGGCCGAAGACGGTCTCACCGGTATCGGAGCTCTTGAACTCCAGAAGCTCGCCTGCCATGGCGCTCTTGAGGCCGGAGACGCGCGCGATGCCGTCGCCTACCTCGTCGACCGTTGAAACCTCATGCGTATCGACCGTCGCGGAGAGGCTCGTGAGCTGCTCCTGCAGTTTCTTGGCGATATCCTGGGCATTGAGGGTTTCGGACATTAGGCTTCACCTCCGTACGAATTAGCAGAGTTTGCGAGGGTCTCCTGCGCGATGCGCAGCTGCGTCTTGACGGAAATGTCACGACGCTCGCCGCGGGCCTCGAGCACCAGGCCGCCCACGATAGACGGGTCGACCTGCTCGATAAGGAATACCTTGCGGCCGAAGTCCTGCTCGCATTTCTTAGTGATGGTTTGACGCAGCTCGTCGTCGAGCGGGATCGCCGTGGTGACGGTCACGCCCACTACATCCTCGTCTTCCTCGGCAACATACTTAAAGGCAGCTGCCACCTTGGGAAGAAGGTCGAGCTGGTCGCGCTTGGACATGGTGTCGAGCACGGCGATGATCTCGGGGCTGGCAGAAGCCAAGCGCTCGATCATCTCGAGGTCCTCGAACACATGGTTCTCGGCCTTAGCGGCTTCCAGAAGGGAGCGCGCGTAGGTCTCGAGCACCTTGTCCTGATAGCGGCTAGTCGGCATTCAGGCTACCTGCTTCCTGGATGTAGCGCTCGATGAGCTTCTTCTGCTCGGCATCGTCCTCGAGCGCCTCGCCCACGATCTTGGTGGCGACGGCAACGGACAGGTCGGCGATGGAGCTCGCGGCACCGGCGTAGATGGACTTGCGCTCGTCCTCGACGGTCGTATGGGCCTTGGCGATGATCTCCTCGGCCTCCTTGTGAGCAGCCTCGATGATACGGGCACGCTCGGACTCAGCGTCCTTACGGGCCTCGAGAACGATGTCGGCAGCCTGACGACGGGCGTCGGTGACGATCGAGTCGGACTCAGCGCGCTTGGCGATAGCCTCCTGCTTGGTCTTCTCGGCCTCGTCGAGGCTCTCCTCGATCTTCTTGCCGCGCTCCTCCATGGTTTTCATGATGCCCGGCAGGGCGACCTTGGCCAGCACGATCCAGATAATCAGGAAGGCGATAAGCGCCGGGATGAACTCCGCCATCTTAGGGATGAGGATGTCCGCACCGGCGGCGCCGTCCTCGGCGAACGCGGAAACCGGCATGAGCAGCGCGGCCGCGGACGCGGAGAGTGCGATCGCGCTCTTCTGGGATGAAAGATTCATACTTGACGCTCCGTGCTATTTAACGATCAGCGCGACAACGAAGCCGATCAGAGCCAGAGCCTCGCCGAAAGCGGAGCCCATGATGAAGACGGTGAACACGCGGCCCTGGACCTCAGGCTGACGGGCCATAGCACCCGTAGCACCCAGAGCAGACAGGCCGATAGCAAGACCAGCGCCGATAACACCGAGACCGTAACCGATAACTCCCACGATTCCTCCTTTGTCGTGCGTGTCTTATTTCACGCAGGATAACCTTTTTATAACTGCCGGGCTCCATGGGTACGGGCACCGGCGGTTTAACGAATTGCCTTACCTTTAAGGCACGAACGGAAGATTACTCCTCCTCCGCGACCTCCTCTGCCTCAGAGACATACACGGCGGTAAGGACCGTGAAGACGTAAGCCTGGATGGCGCCGACCACAAGCTCGATCGCATAAATCAGGATGAGGATGGCAAGCCAGGCCAGCGAAGGCAGGGCGCCGACGGCGTGGGCCGCGGAAACCTGCTGAAGCAGCGGCTGCATGAACATGCTCGCCATGATGGCGAACGAGCCCATGACCACGTGTCCTGCGAACATGTTGCAGAACAGACGGACGGCGAGCGTGATGAGGCGCAGGAAGGTCGAGAAAAGCTCGACGACCCACACGAGCACGTTCATCGGGAAGCTCACGCCCTGCGGGGCGAGGCTCTTGATGTAGCCGATCACGCCGTGAGCCTTGCATCCGTAGTAGATGAAGTACACGAAGGCGAAAATGGCGAGTGCGGCGGTGGAGCCGATTGCGCCGGTGCCGGGCTTCATTCCCGGGATCAGGCCGATCATGTTATTGATCAGGATGAACAGGAAAAGCGAGCACAGGAACGGGAAGTGCTTCTTCCAGTTCTCACCCACGACACCCTTGCCGATATCGTTCTCGACGTACTCGATGATGTACTCGAAACCGTTGACGAAGAAGCCCTTGGGAACCAGGGTCTGCTTCTTCTTGAACACGGCCAGGACGATCAGGAGCACGATCGTGGAGACGATCAGCCAAAACGAGTACTGCGTGATGCCGCAGCTCAGATCGCCCACGACAGGGGTGGAGCTGAACTCGCTGACCAGATGATTAATCTCATCAGGCAGCTTTTCAAAAATTTCCACGACTTACCTTTCGACCTCATGAGGATCTCGCAGCGCCTTGGCGACGCGAACCGCGCAGGCGGCCATAAAGGCCACGAAGCCGATCGCCTCGCCCAGGAGGAACATGCGAAATGCCTCTCCGAACAACACAAACACAACCAAGGTAAAGACAAGCAACGCGATTGCCGAGACCGCGAGACTCACCATACCCTTGAGCATGTCCGCATTCTGCTTATCGTCAAGAACCGGCTTGAGCGTAAAGACAAAGGGAAGGAAGGCAATCGCGCCCGCGATGGCACCTGCAACGATAGCGAGCAGATCGGCTATCTGAAACACTGGCGTCCTCACTTTCCTTTTTTATCGCCTCACAGGACAGTTCCCGCCAAACATTGGTGACTATTGTACGAGCCAATCGCTAAAGTACAACCGAAAAAGCATCGGTTAATACGCACCTGTTCGTTTTCTTAAGACCTTCTTTATGCCGCAGGTACGGTAATACGTTTTTCTCGAACCCTGCAGGGCAAAACGTCCGTTAACAGGAGTGCGCGCGGTCGTCTTTTGTTCGACCGCGCGCACCATTTCTTCGTATTTTCGACGTTAGCCGGTATGCCCCAGAGATTACAGCGTGCCGTAGATGCGGTCGCCGGCGTCGCCCAGGCCGGGAACGATGTAGGCAGCTTCGTTGAGATGGTCGTCGATGGCGCAGGTATAAATATGTACGTCGGGGTCCTTTTCGGTCAGCGACTTGAGGCCCTCGGGGGCCGCGACGATGCACAGCATGCGGATGTCCTTGACACCGCGCTCGCGCAGGTAGCTGATGGCCATCTCGGCCGAACCGCCCGTGGCGAGCATGGGGTCGACGACCAGGCAGATGCGCTGGTCGATATCCTTGGGCATCTTGCAGTAATACTCATGCGGCTCGTGGGTAACCTCGTCGCGCTCCATGCCGATGTGGCCCACGCGAGCGGAGGGCACCAGGTCGAGGATGCCGTCGACCATGCCAAGGCCCGCACGCAGGATGGGCACGATGGCGAGCTTTTTGCCGGCGAGCTGCTTAAACGTTGCGGTGGTGATGGGGGTCTCGACTTCGACGTCTTCCATGGGCAGGTCGCGCATGGCCTCGTAGCCGTCAAAAAGTGCGAGCTCGCGCACGAGCTGGCGGAACTGGTTGGTGCCGGTGTTTTTGTCGCGCAGGATCGACAGCTTGTGCTGGACGAGCGGGTGATCGACAAGCGTCACACGGGACGTATCGTAGGTGACGGTCATGGGTTGATTGCCCCTTTCGTTGCGGCCGGAAGATGGCCTTGCTGACAAGGCACGCAGCAACGTTGCCGCCGCACGCCATGCATTAGTTTAGCGGTTTGTTGTATCGAGCAGCCCATCGCAGCCCTACTGTGCGGTACTGAGCGAGCGCCTGACTGCATCACACCAGCCCGCAAGGTTTTGTTCGCGGCGCTCGGCGGACATGTGGGGAAGGAAGGTCCTAACGATCTGGGCATTTTGCTCCAGCTCTTCCAGGTCTTCCCAATAGCCGACGGCAAGACCCGCCAAGTACGCGGCACCGATTGCCGTGGTCTCCACCGTCTCGCATTGCAGCACGGGGATATCCAGCAGGTCGGCCTGGAATTGCATGATGAACTCGTTGCGCGAGGCACCGCCTGTCTCTTATACACATCTCCGAGCCCACGAGACTCCTGAGCATCTCG
>UROM01000072.1 GCA_900549455.1 uncultured Collinsella sp.
GGCTCGGAGATGTGTATAAGAGACAGATAATGCAGCGAGCTCGCCGAACGCCACGTCTTTGACGCGGCTGAAGTCAAACCGGGATATGTCATCAAACTGGTTCTTAGGCTGTTCTTGATGGACGGGTTCGGGGCCATGCCGGCGTAAGCCGAGTCTTCAGCATCACCGTCGACTGAGCAACAACCGCTTTACCTTAGTGGGCGCCAATTGAGGGTCGATTATTGGGTCGCCTCGTCCACTAACGCATTTATTCCACGCGCTCTGACAGTCGATACTTGCGGTTGCGGCTCGTCGCCGGCGCCGTGGGCTCAAGCTCGCCTTGAGCAATGAGCGCGTTGACGCGCGACCTAACCTGGGAAATTGTAAGCCCCGTGCGTTCTGCCAGCTCACGCGTCCCCAGCTCGCCGTAGTGTTTGAGTGCCGTCACAATTAAGCCCCCGCCATGATCGACCGGCTCGATCTTTGAACGGTAAAGTACGACCTTGAACCGATCGAACCCCGGGCAGAACAGGGGCTCGGCCAGACCATGCGCGCGCATGGCATCGATCATCATCGGGATGCCCGAGCCATTGCCCTCAGCCGGCGAACCTGCGCCATCCGGCAGCGGGACAATCGACATGAGTTTCACGATCGTCGCGTTACGGCATCGGGAGCTGCCGTCAAACAAGTTCTCGCGAGTCTTTCCCCCGTAAAGGCCGCCAGGATTCGTCACCTCGACACGATCGTCAAAGACGTCGACAGCAATCGATTGTCCACAGAACCGATCCCCGTATTCTCGATGGATTACGGCGTTGGCGATTGCCTCGCGCAGAACCTCCTCGGGAATCTCCAGCGAGTCGACACGCGAGACGCCTTGGACGGTCGAGATGCGACGCAGGTTTTTGGCAACAGCTGCGACGGCATCCGAAATCATCTCGCCTAGGGTGCCCTCGCAGACTGTGCGGTCCATAAACCTTAGTGGCCCCGCAGCTCCCTTTTGAGTTCCCATGTGGACAGCCACATCAATGAAGAGCTTGGGATAGAACTGCTGAGGGTAAACGCCCGCGGCAAGGAGGCCGGCCTTGGTAACATTGCCCTGGAAGTCGAGGAAATTCAGACGCTCCATCTTTGTCTTCTTGTCCGCCGCACCGCGCATCGCTCGAGGCGCCAACGAATAGGCACGCTCTATCGTGCGGTCGACCAGCGACTCGTCGAGATCGCCCACACTCGTGCCGGGCACCGCATCGCGATCGCTAGGACTCGTCCGTTCATATGACGACAGTGCCAAAACCTCGGTCGACGAAAGCGGGACATCTTTGTCATCGATGCGTTTGTAGCTGCCACCTTGAGCGCCCCGCTCTATGACATAGCAAGGCTTGCTCGACGGGTCGAGCTCCTCAATCGTGATGACCAGAACCACGGTGCCCTGGAGCTCCACGCGCTCAATGGTGTATTTGGGCGGATTGGCCAGCTTTCCGCGACCGCCGGCATCGCCCATGCCTGCCACAAATTGGTTGAGCACTTTCTCGGTCTCGAAGTTCTCAACCGGGACAAAACCTGCGCGCTCACTCACTCCGAGCACGATGATTCCGCCGGCAGTGTTCGCGAATGCGCTCACCGTTTCCCACACGTCGCGGGAAAGCGTCGTGGCGCTCTCCTTCACTTCGACGTTAAGATCATCCGAGCCCATACGCCTTAAAGACTCAAGCAGACCGGTCAGCTCGTTTTCGTTCATCTGCACGTCCTTTCGCTCGGTCCTGCGGAGAATGCCACGGATAGATTTCCCTCGTCTCTCAGTTATCTCTCGTAATTATCTCTCATCTATCTCTCTATCTCTCGGCTTAGAGATAGAGAGATAGATGAGAGATGGATTGTCTACCATTTGCTTCATTTATACATATTTTTGCTGGTAGAACAATCGTTATTGAGACAATACCATGATTGCCTGTCTCTTTACTGCTCAGTTATCTCTCATATTTTTCTCTCATCTTCCTGTCATCTCTCATATTAGAGACGAATGAGAGACGAGAGATACGCGAGTGATGGACGAGCGTGGATTTTCGGACGGTCGGATATCGAGAGTGGATATTTGGACGGTTTTTGGGGCTTTTGCGGCAGATTCCGTCCAAATATCCACTCTCGTTCAATTTGCGTCCAAATATCCACTCTCGTCAGTCCGATTTTCCACGCCCGTTCGGTCGGCGTCCGAAAATCCACGCTCGTGTGTCCGAATTTCCACTCTCGTTCGACAGGCGACCAGGACGCATCGACTTCCCATCGGCATAACCGCCAGTTCGCCGCAGAGCCGCGGCCCCATATGGGTATACTCTCGAGGATTCAACTCGATTCGCCCCCGCTGGGGCGTCAAAGGAGACTGCATATGCCCACCACCTCAACCGACCCGCGCGCCGCTGCTGCCGCGCTGCTGGTGCCCGGCACCACCTGCCACGGCTTTGCCGTCGAGCGCTGCGAGACCGTGCCCGAGCTCGACTCGGACGCTTACGTGCTGCGCCACACTGCCTCGGGCGCTCGCCTGCTGTACCTGGCATGCGACGACGAAAACAAAGCCTTTGCCATTGGCTTTAAGACGCCGCCGGCCGATTCCACCGGCGTGTTCCATATTCTTGAGCACTCGGTGCTGTGCGGATCGGCCAAGTTCCCCGTCAAGGAACCGTTTGTCGACCTGATCAAGAGCTCCATGCAGACGTTCCTCAACGCCATGACCTACCCCGACAAGACCATCTACCCCGTTGCCACCACCAACGAGCAGGACCTGTACAACCTGATGGACGTGTACCTGGACGCGGTGTTCAACCCGGCCATCTACACCAAGCCGACCATTTTTGAGCAGGAGGGCTGGCACTACGAGCTGGACCTGCCGGAGGGCGCCGAGGGCGAGGGCGACGACAGCTCCGCGAGCCTGCGCGAGGGCACGCTGCGCTATAACGGCGTGGTGTTCAACGAGATGAAGGGCGCGCTGTCCGACCCCATGAGCGTGCTGGACGATGCTGTTAACGCCGCGCTCTATCCCGACACCGCCTATGCGCACGAGAGCGGCGGCGATCCGCGCGCGATTCCCGCGCTCACCTACGAGCAGTTCCTGGACACGCACGCGCGCCACTACAATCCTTCCAACTCCTACATCACGCTCTATGGCGATCTGGACGTGGACCGCGCCCTGGCCTTTTTGGACGAGCGCTATCTGTCGCAGCCGAGCGCCGCGAGCCGCCGCATGGACGCAGCCGTTGCCGCCGGCGAGGACCCGTCCACGCTGGCGCCCAATCCGCTGGGCGTGCAAGCGCCCGTGACCTGCGAGTATAAGCGCGTCGAGATGGCTACCACGCCCGAAAACGCCCTGGTGGGCCTGGGCTTGGTGCTGGGCAGTGCGCTCGACCGCAAGCGCACGATCGCGGCGGACATCCTGTTCGAGGCGCTGCTGGGCTCCAACGAAGCGCCGGTTAAGAAGGCCATTCTGGCCGCCGGCCTGGGCGGCAACGTGGTGAGCTACACCGCGGCCGAGAGCCTGCAGCCCTACGAGCTCATCATGCTGCAAAATGCGCAGCCCGGCGTAGCGCGCGAGCTGCGCCGCGTGTTCCAGGACGCCTGTCGCGACCTGTGTGAGCACGGCGTTCCGCGCGAGCGCCTGGAGGCCATCATCAGCAGCAACGAATACGACCTGCGCCAGCGCGACTACGGTATCGCCGACGGCGTGGCCATTGCGTGCGACGCGCTGAGCACGTGGCTCTACGATGACGACGCTGCGACGCTGGCGCTCAAGTACGGCCCGGTGTACGAGGAGCTGCGCGGCGAGCTGGACGGCAGCTACTTTGAGGACCTGCTGCGCGAGCTGGTGCTGGAGAACGACCACATGGCGCTGGTCGAGCTGGTGCCGGTGGACGCCGCCGAGGGTTCGGAGGGCGCCGAAGCTGCCGAGCTGGCAGCCAAGCGTGACGCCATGGCCGATGCCGAGCTGGCCGACGTGGTCGAGCGCACGGCTGCGCTGCGTGCCGCGCAGGAGGCCGAGGACACACCCGAGGCCAAGGCCACGCTGCCGCGCCTGCGCGTGTCCGACATTGGCGAGGCGCGCCCCGAGCCGCCGCTGGTCGTGGACACCACTGCGCCCATTCCCTGTCTGCGCCACGGCATCCCCACTAACCGCCTGGCCTACGCCATGCAGTATTTCGACCTGAGCTGCGTCGCGTTTAAGGACCTGCCCTATGTGACGCTGCTCTGCCGCCTGCTCAAACAGCTGCCCACGAGCGAGCACTCGGCCGAGGAGCTCGACAACTTGCTCGCCGGCAAGCTGGGCTTTTTGAGCTTTACGACCGAGGTCATGACCCAGCCCGACGTGGACGGCGTGCGCCCCTACCTGCTGGTGAGCGCCGGCGCCCTGTCCGAGAAGATCGATGCGCTGGCAAGCCTGCCGCGCGAGGTGTGGTCGAGCACGCTGCTGGCGGATGCCGACGCCGACCGCGTGCGCGATGTGCTCACGCAGATTCGCATTGGGCTTGAGCAGGGCTTTATCAACAACGGCCACTCGGCGGCGCTCGGTCGCGCGATGAGCTACAGCTCGCCTTCGGCCGTGGTGCGCGAGCAACTTTCGGGCGTGGACTTCTACCTGTTCCTGCGCGATCTGCTCGACCACTTTGACGAGCGCCTGGACGACCTGCGCGCCAAGCTTGCCGAGCTGGCAGGCCGCATCTTTGTGACCGATGGGTGCCTGGCGAGCTTTACCGGCAGCGATGAGGACTTTAACGCGTACTGGGCCGCCGCGGGTGACCTGGGGTTGGGCGCGGGCGACGGCGCCAATGCCGGCCGCGACGCGCTCGTGGTGCCGACGCCGTGCGACCGCCACGAGGCCTTTGTCATCCCCAGCGACATCTGCTTTGCGGCAAGCGCGTGCGACCCGCGTCGCCTGGGCATCGACGTGACGGGCGCCTGGGCGGTTGCTGCCAACGCGCTCTCCTACGACTACCTGTGGAACGAGATCCGCGTGAAGGGTGGCGCGTACGGCTGCGGATTCCGCGCGGCCGGCGAGCGTCAGGCGGCGTTCTACACCTACCGCGACCCGGCAATCGACCCCTCGATTGAGCGCGTGGCGCGCGCAGGCGAATGGCTTGGCAGCTTTGAGCCCGACGAGGCCGCCTTTGAGGGCTTTATCGTAAGCTGCGTGAGCGGTATGGACGCGCCGGTGAAGCCGTACGCGCTCACCAAGCGCCGCAGCACGACCTACCTGGCCGGGCTCGATCCGCACGCACGCGAGGAACGCCGCGCCCAGATGCTCGCCGCCACGCCCGGTGAGCTTCGCTCGCTCGGCGCCGACGTGACGCGCATCGCAGCCGAGTCGCCAACGTGCGTCTTTGGCGGCCGAGACGTCATCGCCAAGAGCAACGCCGGCTTTAACGTCGTCGACCTGTTGGGCTAACGCACAAAGGTAGATTTTTGGGATATGCCTGAAAATCTACCTTTTTCTTTTGCCGCAGTCTGCCGGTTTGTCTCGATCTGTAACGCCAAGACGGCAATATCGGCTCCAGATGTTACTAATCGAGACGTTTTCGGATGACCCCGTCCCTTTGTCTCAATCTGTAACATCTAGGTCCGATTTTGCCGAGCTACTGTTACAGATCGAGACAAACCGCCGCGAACACCCGCTCTTCGTCAAAACCCACGAAGGTGTCCATGAACCGCCCCCTTTGCGATGGCTTATGTGGTGGTTTGGGTGTTTGCCCAGATAAAACCTGCCAAAATAAACCTGTCCCTTTTTGGTAGGTTTGCTAGAGGAGGTTGGGATGGACAAGGCCGAGTTGCGGAAGGCGGTGATTGCTCGGCGCGACGCTCTTGATTTGGATGTGCGGGCCGCGAAGTCTGCCGTTATCTGTGCGCGGCTTGTTGAGCTGTTGGATCACTTGGGTACCGCAGCGCCGCACACCGTTGCCGTCTATGCCGCGATGGGTTCCGAGGTCGACCCAGCCGCGTTTGCCGCTGCGGCCGCCAAACACGGCTGGCGCGTGGCCTATCCGTGCATGTTCTCGGCAACAGACGCCGCAGCTTGTGGCCAGCGCATGTGCATGCGGGCAGTTGCCGCCGACGATGCGTCCGCGGCGCCGTTTATCGCCCACCCCACGCGGGCCTTCGCGGCCACAGACATCGACAGCGGTCGCTTCCCTATCGTGCCTGCCGAGGCTCTCAACATGATTATCGTGCCGCTCGTAGCATTCGACCGCGCCGGCGCGCGCCTGGGCTACGGCGGCGGCTGCTATGACCGCTACCTGCCCATGCTCTCGTCCGCATGTCAAATCATCGGCATAGCCTTTGACGAGCAGCGTGTCGGCCACGTTCCCACCGACGCCCACGACCTGCCGCTACCCCACATCATCAGCGCCTGATCGCCGCTGTATCGCACCCGCAAGATGAGCGTGGAAAATCTCCCACTTTGAGCCCCCTTACGAGCCAAAAACGGGAGATTATCCACGCTCATTCAACAAGCGTCCAAAAATCCACGCTCGTGTGTCCGAAAATCCACGCTTAACCAATGCGCGTCCAGATTTCCACACTCGTCCGTCCGGATTTCCACGCTTGTGCGGCTCAACGCCCTGCAACCGCCTCAACACGCACGCGGCACGCCGGCAACCTTGAGTTTGCGATCGAGCTTTGCCGAATCCCTTAGATCATCCCAGCACAAGCGCACGATCTTACAGTTATCAAGTAGCGAAAGCCTCGACTCGCGCTGACGCTCATCAAATTGCGCCTTTGCGAGCTTGCCCTCCTCCGCCGCCTTCTCGCTTTTAACGAATCCGTCGAACTCACCGATAATCAGCCGGTCGCCCACGCGCCACAAGTAGTCAACGCGATATGGCCGTCCCGGCTCAACTGGGTCGAACAGCTCAACTTGCAGCTCCGGCGTCTGCCAGCCGCGCTCAATCATCAGCGCGCGTGCCTTGGACTCGCCACCGCTTTCCGACAGGCCATCGGCACACCGCGCAACCCTGCGCGCCGTCACAACACCGCGACGATTCAGGCCAAGCTTGTCGACCATCTCAACGAGATGCTCCTTTGACAACAGCCGCTCATGAAGCGCCGAGTCCGCAATGATCAGTCCCTCGACAAACGACGCATCGACCAGGCAATCCGCAATCGTCTGATCGATATCGGTCACGGCAATATCCATCTGGATTGCCCGCGTTTGACGAGCATAACGATGTCGAATCACCTGAGAGCCCGGCGTCGTCGATTGCGCCGGCGTCGCGGCGATATGGATGTGCTTCAAATTGGCATGCGAAACCGAAAGGCCATAGATAACAGCCGCCGTATAGGAGCAAAACGTCCAGTCGGGATGCTTTTGCGCAAGGGCCCGCACCCGGTGCAGATAACGCTGCCGAAACTTGAGCTCGGACCAATAATCCGGACGCGCATACAGCCCCGGCATGACCGCCTTTAGACTTCCCGCCGCCACCCGCCGCTCAATCTGCTTTGCCTCCGCCGCCGTGCGTGCGTACACGCAGCTCAGCTGCTGTTCGCATGCTTTAATGTGGCTTGTAAGTCTTTGATTCGCCGTCATGTTTCCCATGTCGCCTCCCAACTCTTGGAACGGCGCAAACGTACCAGACGGTTTCATGCGAAGTCTGACCAAATGCTGTCCAGGCGCTGACCAAATGCTTGACGGTTTTGGACGTTTTAGGCTGATGACTTATATCTGCAGGTAGAAGCCTTACCGAGAGGTCCCTGTCTCCACATTTAGATGCCTGTGTCCATCGGATTATCAGAAAGAAAAACCCGTCGAGATACGAGACTACGCCGAATGCGACTTGGCCTCTTCACGCACCGTCTCTTAGCCGAGCCATCGGCATCTACATACCTAAAAAAATGAGCGTGGATAATCTCCCGCTTTGAGCCCGTTCCTCGGACAAAAATGGGAGATTATCCACGCTCGATTTGTAAACGTCCGAAAATCCACGCTCGTGTGTCCGGATATCCTCACTCGTCACGTCACGGCAGCAGCCACAGCCGCAGCCTAGCGCTCCTCGCCGGCGCGGGCCAGGTCGTAGGGCGTGGTCTGGTAGACGTAGTAGTTGAGCCAGTTGGTGTAAAACAGCTGAGCCTGGCTGCGCCAGACGTTGCGCGGCTCGGCGGTGGGGTCGTCACCCGGGAAGTAATGCGCCGGCACCTGAGGGTTGAGCCCGCGCTTCACGTCGCGCTCGTACTCCAGGCGCAGCGTGTCGGTATCGTACTCGGGGTGGCCAAATACAAAGAAGCGGCGGCTGTCGGTCGACTTGACGATGTACAGGCCCACCTCGTCGGATACGGCCACGACCTCGAGCTGCGGCTCGGCCTCCACGTCCTCGCGACGCACATCGGTGTTGCGCGAATGCACGGCATAGAAACGGTCATCGAAGCCGCGGACCAGCGGGCTTTGCGGCTTCACCAGATAATGCTCGAACACGCCGCTCGCCTTTGCCGGCAGGTCGTGCTTCTGGATACCGTAATGATGGTAGAGCCCCGCCTGTGCGCCCCAACAAATATGCAACGTAGAGTGCACGTGCGTGGTGGACCAATCCATGATCTGGCAGAGCTCGGGCCAGTAGTCGACCTCCTCGAACGGCATCTGCTCCACCGGCGCGCCCGTGATGATCAGGCCGTCGTAGTGGATGTCGCGGATGTCGTCGAACGTGCGGTAAAACGTCTCCAGGTGGCCGGCGCTCACGTGCGTGGCTTCGTGCGTTTTGGTGCGCAGCAGGTCCTGTCTCTTATACACATCTCCGAGCCCACGAGACTCCTGAGCATCTCGT
>UROM01000073.1 GCA_900549455.1 uncultured Collinsella sp.
GGCATACGAGATGCTCAGGAGTCTCGTGGGGTCGGAGATGTGTATAAGAGACAGCCCGTATTGGGCCGTGTGCTGGCTGCTGTTCTTTTTGCTGATGTTCCTGTTTGGTGCCGGCCCCTTTGCCGCACTGATCTTCTTTACGATTCCCATCTATCACTGGGTGGCACGTGCGCTCGATGGCGATTGGGCGCGCGGGGATATTCAGGTTGGTCCGGCGTCGGTGGCGATCAAGGCCCAGGGGAAGGATGCTTCTGCGGAACCTGATGCTGACGTGGCTACCACGACCACCGCTGAGCCATGTGCCAAAGAGGGTGACGAATGATGAAGCTTTCGCATGAATCCAAGGTACGCCTGGGTGTTGGCATCGGAGCGTTTGTGCTCATTGTTGGGCTTGTCTTTGGCGTTTCGCGGACATTGATTCATTTTGATGGCCCGTGGGATCTCGACGATGTTGTATCCGGCCTGTCTGGTATGGACGATGTGGTGGACGAGGGCGATCTTTTGGATGACGGTAACTATTCCGCTCAGCCTCAGCAGCTTTCGAGCGAAACCTTTGATGCCGATGCGTTCACATCGCTTGACTTGGACGTGACGTCGGGCACGGTCGAGGTCAAACACGTCTCCGGCGGGCCAGTGCGCGTAATTGAAAGCGGTCGCGTGGCAACGGGGACCGTTGCCTTCGATGCGGCAACCCAGAACCTGGCCGAAATCGAGGGCTCTACGCTCAAGATTCGCCAGTTCGATTGCGATGACGAGCGCGCCATTGACCGCACGGTTACCGTCGAACTGCCGCGCGAAGTTGCCGATAACATGGTGGGCATTACAGCGAATGTAGAATCGGGCGACCTGACGGTCGCGGGCATTGCGTGTCATGACCTCAACCTGACTTTGGACTCTGGAGACGTTGAGTTTACGGGCACCGTGACCGATACCCTGAATGCCGAGGTCGGTTCGGGCGATGTGACGTTCGAGCTCTACCAGGCCCCCGCGAAGTCGATGGACGTGAGTGTGGGCTCGGGCGATGTGGAGATGACGGTTCCGAACTCGACGAGCTTTAAGGCGAGCCTCACCTTGGGCAGTGGCGACTTCGAGAGCGATTTCCTTCCGCTTGGCTACGACGGCGAGACCATTTTGAATCTTGAATTCGATAACGGCGATAAGTCTGCTACGTATCGTTTTGAGGTCGGTTCGGGCGACATGTCGTTTGATCCGGAGTGACATGCGGTTTTCGGAGATCGGTACATATAGGCATGCTCTTTGATGGAGGCGCCGGAGCCGTGGTCGGCTTCGGCGCCTTTGCCTTTACAATGGGGACATGGAACAGATTATCTTGAACATACTCGAGGCTCTGCGTCGCGGCGAGACCGTGGATGACAAAGCGCTCGTCAAACTGATACATGCCGAGGCGCGCCGTGAGGGTGCCGACAAACGCGATTTGGCCAAGCGCCGTCTGCTGCCGTTCTACCAGCGGGTTAAACGTGAAGAGCCGGCTCGTTGGGCTGGGTGGAATGTCGATGCCGAGCTGGAACGTCAACTGCTGCAGGTGCTGCGTATGAAGCCTCGTCGCACGGCTTCGGGCGTGGCAACCATTACCGTCATCACCAAGCCGTGGCCGTGCTCGGGCGATTGCCTGTTTTGTCCCAACGATCTGCGCATGCCCAAGAGCTATCTGCACGCCGAGCCGGCATGCGCCCGTGCGGAGCAAAATTGCTTTGATCCGTATTTGCAGGTGAGTGCTCGTTTGACCGCGCTTTCGCAGATGGGGCATGCAACCGACAAGATCGAGCTTATCGTTCTTGGCGGTACCTGGAGCGACTATCCGCAAGGGTATCAGACGTGGTTTATGTCGGAGCTTTTCCGTGCGCTCAATGATAATGCGGTGGCGGGCGTGGCGGCCAACCCCATGTTGGCGCGTCCGGGCATCAGTCGTGCCGAGGCGGGGCGTCTGCTCGATGACGCTCCCGCCGATGCCCTGCCGCCGGTGGTAGTAGAGCGCCGCGAGCGCTATCGGGCCGCCGGCATTGCGACAGACGAGGCTGAGCTTGCTGCCGGCGTTGCCGACGAGCAGGGGTGTGTGGATGCTGCCGTGGGCGGCTATAACCGCGCGGTGCGTCGTCTGTACGGCCCCGGTACGCCGTGGGGCGAGGTTGCCGAGTGGCAAACGGCAACGATGGAAGAGCTCGAGCGCCAGCAGCGCATCAACGAGACGGCGAAGCATCGTGTGGTGGGGCTCGTTATCGAGACGCGCCCCGATGCCGTAACGCCGCAGGCTCTCACGCTCATTCGCCGCCTGGGCTGCACCAAGATTCAGATGGGTATCCAGAGTCTCGACCAGCACCTGCTCGATATCAACGAGCGCCGCATTTCGGTGGCTCAGGTCGAGCGGGCGTTTTCGCTTGCGCGCCTGTTTGGCTTTAAGATCCACGCGCATTTTATGCTTAACCTGCTGGGCGCCACGCCCGAGGGGGACAAGCGCGACTACGAGCGCTTTATGACCGAAGGGGCCTTTATGCCCGACGAGGTCAAGGTCTACCCGTGTGCGCTCATCGAGGGCTCGCGTCTTGCGGGTTGCTATGAGCGCGGCGAGTGGCGCCCCTATACCGAGGACGAGCTGCTCGATGTGTTGGCCGATGACATCGTGGTGACGCCGGCGTTCTGCCGTATCAGCCGCATGATTCGCGACTTTAGCTCCGACGACATCATGGTGGGCAACAAGAAGCCCAACCTGCGTCAGCTCGTTGAGAACCGCCTGGCTGCTCGGGGGGAAGGCGCGACGGTGCGCGAGATTCGCTATCGCGAGATCAGTACGGCGGGTGCCGACTTGGGTGAGCTGTCCCTTGATGAGGTCGCGTACGAGACGCCGGTGACGAGCGAGCGTTTTTTGCAATGGGTGACGCCCGAGGGCAAGATTGTTGGTTTTTTGCGCCTGTCTCTGCCCGTTCGCGCTTTTGTTGCCGCGCATGCGGACGAGTTGCCGACGACGCCGGACGAGGCGATGATCCGCGAGGTGCACGTGTATGGCATGGCGGCGCGCGTGGGGGATCAAGGCCAGGCGGCCCAGCACCATGGGTTGGGGCGTCTGCTCGTAGAGCGTGCGTGCGAGATTGCCCGGGATGCGGGTTATACGCGCATCAACGTGATCAGCGCGATTGGTACGCGCGAGTACTATCGCCATTTGGGTTTTTATGACCATGGCCTTTATCTGCAAAAGGAGCTCTAGATGAACAAGCCGAGTGTTTCTGCCGGCGTCGTTGCCGGCGTTGCTCTGGGGGCCGCGGCGCTTGGTGCGGCCGCCGTCGCTGTTCGTGCTGCCTGTCTGCAGGTTGCGCGAACCCGCAATGGGTTGGCGCGTGTGAAACGCGTGCACGATGAGGGCGGCGATGAAGTCCGCGTATTGGTGCAAGGCGGTGTCTACCAAAGTGCGAGTTACGTTGGCGAGCGCTGGGCGGAGCCCGTCTTTGCGTACTATCGCGCGTTTGACGACGTGTTTGAGGCCGAGGATGCGATGCGCGACGTTTATGGTCACGGTATCAGCCGTATGCTCATGCTGGGCGGCGGCGGGTTTGCCTATCCCAAGTTCGCGCTGATGTCGCACGAGAGCTTGCGCATGGACGTCATTGAGTACGATGCCGAGATTACGCGCCTGGCGCGCCGCTGGTTCTACCTAGACGAGCTGGAGCGCGCGGCGGGCGACCGCTTGCGGGTGATTACCGCTGAGGCTCGCTCGTATCTGGGCGTGACGAGCGTGGGCCATCGTCGCTACGACGTGGTCGTGAGCGATTGCTTTGGCGGCGCCGAACCCGTACGCGAGCTGGCGACGGTTGGGGCGTTGCGTTTAGTGCGAGGCAGCCTAAATGCCGGTGGCGTCTACGTTGCCAATATCGTGAGCGCAAACGAGGGGAGCGATGTGACGTTCCTGCGCGACTGCGCCGCCACGGCACTCGAGGTGTTCGCCCACGCCTGGGTGGTCCCATGTGGCGATACGGAGTTCGGCGGCGAGGAAAACTACCTGCTCATCGCCAGCGACGGCGACTATGCCTTTGCCGAAGCTGTGCCCTTCGACACCGACTTCCTCGGCGCTGCTCTCCACGACTAGCGCGTCTCCCTGCGACCAGTCTGTTTGTGGTGGGGCTCTTTTAGCTACTTCATGGTCATGCCCAAAGTAGCTCAACAAGCCCCGTCCCAAAAAGACTGGTCTTAGGCGTGGTCGCGCCAGCTGCGGACACGCTGCTTCATGCCCTCTATGTCGAGCACGCCTTCGGCGAAGCCCTTGCGCACGAGCTCTTCGGGAACAAACTCGTCGTAGCGATCAAAATAAGGCACCTCGCCGGGATAGACGAGCTCGATGGGATCGAAGTCCTTCTCGGCCTCGGCGGCGAGCACCTCAAAGAACGTCTCTTCGTCGGCCTTCATCTTAAACTGCATAAAGTACGGGCGTGAAGGGTCGAGTCCGCGAAGGCCCAGCTCCGCGGCACATTTAATCTTGAGCATGCGCTCGAGCGCCAAAAAGGCGTAGCTTCCCAACCAGGGGAAGAGCACCCAGGTGTCGCCGCCCAGGTTAATGAGCGGCTTGGTTCCCGCGCCCGAAATCTCGGCCGTATGGCGAGCCTGCGCCAAGCGGGCCCGCGCGTTACCCATAAGGTACGGATACGCGGCATGTTCGTTGAGCGCTTTACGCATGCGCTCGAGCACATGCGTGTTGATGTCGCCGGGGCAATCGCCAAAGTAAGCCGGCACACGGCCCTTGACCTGAGTGGCAAAGACGGTATGACGCTTCCAGTCCACTTCCTCGACAATCCAGCAGTGTCCGGCGATGGCGATGCGCTCGCCGGGCGGTGGGGGATTGACGATTGTGCCCAACTCGGCCGACTCGCTGCGAACAGTGAACTCCTCGTTTTCCTGGAATACGGCGTAGAACTTAAAGTTGTTAATGATGCGCTCGCCCGCGAGACCCACAATGAGCCCACCGCCCTCGGTGACCTGGATATGGTCGATCTTAATGAGGTGACGCAGCAGTATGCGATAGTCATCGGCCGAGATGCGATGGAAATAGCTGAGTGTGAGCACGCGTTGGGCAAGCTCTGCCGGCGTGAGCTCTCCGGTGCTGGCAAGCGTCGACATAGTCTGGTGGTAGAGCAGGCTATAGGGGAGTCGATCGAGCTCGGGCGGCTCGACCCACTTTTCCTCGCGATAGAGTTGTACGAGCGCGATGCCCTGCAAGAGCTTCCACGGAATGGTCTCGGGCATCATCGTGCGCGGCTCGGGCTCTTCCTCGCGCATGACAAACCACATCTCGGGCGGAAGATCGCGGCGTCCCGTGCGGCCCATTCGCTGCAAAAAGGAGCTGACGGTAAACGGCGCGTCGATCTGGAAGGCACGCTCCAAGCGGCCGATATCGATACCGAGCTCCAGCGTAGAGGTGGTGACGGTTGTCTGTGCCTGCTCCTCATCGCGCATGAGCTCTTCTGCCGTCTCGCGCAGCGATGCCGAAAGATTACCGTGGTGGATGAGGAAGCGGTCGGGCTCGTGCCGGCTCTCGCAGTAGCTACGCAGCATGGAGCATACGGCCTCTGCCTCCTCGCGCGAGTTGGCAAAGACCAGGCACTTGCGCCCGCGGGTGTGTTCGAAGATATAGCCCATGCCGGGGTCGGCGTTGTCTGGTGCCGTGTCGGTGGGGTTGAGTAATGCCTGTTCGGGTGCTTGGGGGATGTCGACTTCGCCCTCGGGGGCCGAGGAAGCTTGGCGGTCCTTGGGAGCGGCCTTGCCACGTGCCCGCTCGCGACGTTGACGGCGCTCCTCTTGTGTGAGCTGTCCGCTGTGACGCATGTCTTGGGCGCCGGCGGGCAGTGCCGCGGACGCCGCTGCCTCGATGCGCTCGCACGCAAGCACTTCGGCCTCTTGAGGGCCTGTGCCCATGAATCCCCGCTGCTGTGCCTGGGGACCCGAGTTGTAGAAGTGCTCCATGGAGATGCGCCACACGTGGCGCGGTTCTTCAAAGCGGGGGATAACGCAGTCGCGCCCCGTTCCCTGTGAGAGGAAGGTACCCGTGCGCTCGGGGTCGCCGATGGTGGCCGAAAGGCCAATGCGGCGAGGCTGCACGCCGGCCATGCGCGAGAGTCGCTCGATAAGGCAGAGCGTCTGCCCGCCACGGTCGCCGCGCATGAGCGAGTGGACCTCATCGATGACCACATAGCGCAGGTCGCAAAACATGCGCGGGATCGCCATATGCTTATGGATCAGGAGCGCTTCGAGTGACTCGGGTGTAATCTGCAAGATGCCGCTCGGTTTTTTGATGAGCTTGGCCTTGTGTGATTGTGAGACATCGCCATGCCAGTGCCAGACGGGGATATCGGCTTCTTCGCAGAGGTCGTTGAGGCGGACGAATTGGTCGTTGATGAGCGCTTTGAGGGGGGCGATGTAGAGGGCACCCACGCTCGCGGGCGGGTTCTCCCAAAACTCGGTCAGGATGGGAAAGAAGGCTGCCTCGGTTTTGCCGGAAGCCGTGGATGCCGTCAGGAGCACATTATCTTGCGTGTTAAAGATGGCATCAGCTGCTGCAACCTGGATAGAGCGTAGGCTCTCCCAATCGTGGGAGTAGATGAAGTCTTGGATAAACGGAGCATATCGGTCAAAGGCGTTCACGGGGCCTCCCCTCAAATACGAACCTCTCAACGCGGCTGGCAATGGTTTGCTGCATTGCTGTCTCAGCGTTTGCCCAGATAAAACCTGCCAAAATAAACCTGTCCCTTTTTGGCAGGTTAGATGGTGAATTCGGCGAAGTTACGGTCGCCGCCTGCGGTGCCGGTGTCACCTGTTGCGGCTGCCGGTGCCAACGCGTCGCCGCCGACGCTTTGCAGCAGCTCCGCCACATTTGCATCGGGGTTCTGACACAGGATATCGAGCAGCTCGATAAAGTCACGGATGACCTCACGCGGCGTTAAGTGCGTATCGGCTCCCACGCGACCGAACTCGATCTTGAGAAAGTCCACCAAGTCGTTTTCGGTAAGCGTGGGCGTCCAGCCAAAGTAGCCAGCATGGATCTGCATGAGTTTTTCGATGAGCACCAGCAGCTCCTCATAGGTGAGTGGCTGCAGACGGATGATGGGCGCGAGCATGTCCTTAAGGTCTTCGCGTGCAAAGCGGCCTTGAGCGAGTCGGCTGCGCAGAGCCTCGTAGGAGAACACGCCGCGGCGGCGGTCTTCGATGGAGGTTGGCGTGCCGCCCATGATCACGCCCAGGTACTGCGCCTTGCCCTGGAGCGTGTCGTTGTACATGGTCAGAATCTTCTCGTAGTTGTATTGGCGCGTGATCGCGTTGGGAATCTTGTACAGATTCACGAGTTCGTCGATGAGCACCAGCATGCCCTTGTAGCCGCTGCAGACCAAAAAGCGCGCAATGAGCTTAACGTAGTCGTACCAGTCGTCATCGCTGATAATGGTCGAGGAGCCCAGCTCGGCGCGTGCCTCACTCTTGGTGCGGTACTCGCCGCGAATCCATTTGGTCACGCGGCTCATAGCTTCTTCGTCGCTCTCGGATACTGCCGCGCGGTAGCGGCGGAGTATGCGGGCGAAGTCGAAGCCGTGGACCATTTCCTCGAGCGGGGCCAGTTGGGCATTGACGGCAGACTCGTCGGCATCGGCACACGAGGCGACCCAGCGATCCAGGATAAGGTTGAGCGCACCGCCCTCGGGGCGCGTTTTAGTCGATATGTTGCGGATGAGCTCACGGTAGGTGGCAAGGCCCTGTCCCTGGCCGCCCTGCAGGCGGCGCTCGGGGGATAGGTCGGCATCGGCCACGACGAAGCCCTCGCCCATGGCGTGCGTGCGGATGGTCTGGAGCAAAAAGCTCTTGCCGGCTCCGTAGCGACCGACCAGAAAGCGGAAGCTCGCACCGCCGTCGGCGATGAGACTCAGGTCGGTGAGCAGGGCGCGGATCTCGACCTCGCGCCCTACGGTGATGTAGGGAAGGCCGATGCGCGGGACCACGCCGCCCTTGAGCGAGTTGAGAATGACGGCGGCGACGCGCTTGGGCACGCGGGGTGCTGCGGATGCGGTATCACTCATGGTCTAGGTATCCTCTCACGTCTGCTTTGTAGTCCTCGATAATGTGCGGTCCTGCCGCGCCAAATTCAATTACGGTGTCACCCACCAGGTCAAAGAGCGCCTCGTTGATGCCATCGACGAGCATGTCCTCACTTTGCCCCGACCTTTCCACCGCCAATGTGGCCTGCGCCGTGTTCTGCTCGAGGAGCGCGCGAAGGAAGGCATCTGCGGCAGGCGCGAGTTTGTTCGCAGCTTCGGCAGACGCGGGCGTTACGGGCGCGGGCACAGACGCGAGGAGCGGTGCCACGACGCCAAACTCTTCGGTGGAGACAGTCGGCTCGTCGGGTTCGTCTTGCCGTGTGGCCATCTCGCCAGGTCCGGCGGTCATGCCGGGCGCAGACTCAGTGTTCGGTTGCTCGATAAGCGTCGCCTCGACTTCCATAGGCACATCGTCCTCACGCTCTTCATCGATCAAAAGCGCCTCACGCGTTTGTGCGGCGGCACTCCGGATATGCCCCAGCTGGCTCAGGTCGATATCGATCTTGACGGGCTGGTGCGTGGCATCCCATGAAAGCCATGCCACGATCTCGTCATCGATGATCTTGGCCAGATATTTGGGGACTTTCTCCTCCTTCAGGGGGCTGTCTCTTATACACATCTCCGAGCCCACGAGA
>UROM01000074.1 GCA_900549455.1 uncultured Collinsella sp.
CGTGGGCTCGGAGATGTGTATAAGAGACAGGTGCAGACCCAGGCTTGGTCTGCGCCTCAGCCCGCGTCTGCTGCGGCACCGGTTGTTTCTGCTGCTGGTGAGTCTGCGGGTGTCGAGGGCTGGTTTGTCGAGTGCCCCGAGTGCGGTCGTTTGCATCTCGTTGCTGATGAGCGTGCAAAGGTTGGGGATGGCTGTGAGGAATGCGGCTGCTCGCTTGCACGTATCTCGGCCGTGTACCGTACACTCGATCCGGGCGAGGATTACGCCGATGTTCGTTAGCCATGTGCTTGCCCCCGTCGTCTCGCTGGGTCCGGGAGAACGTATTGTTGTCTGGACCGCTGGTTGTTCAAAGCGTTGTGCCGGATGTATTTCGCCCCAATGGCGCAACCAGCTGCCCGAGCAGGATGTCGATGTTGATGAGCTTGCACAGATGTTGTTCGATACCGCGCGCGAGCACGGCGTACATCGGCTGACGGTTTCGGGTGGAGATCCGCTCGAGCAGGCATCAGAGCTCGTGAAGCTACTGGCAACGATCCGCTGCGCTTACGATGACATTCTCGTTTACACCGGATTTACGCTCGAAGAGTTGCCGCAGGTGATCGGTACGGATACGTGGGAGACGCTTAAGTCTCTTATCGATGTGCTGATTGACGGTCCGTACGTAGACGAGCTCAACGTGCCCGATTGTGCGCTGCGCGGCTCGACTAACCAGCGCGTAATCTACCTGAGCGACCGCCCACACGATGATTACGACCAGTATCTTCAACAGCCTCGTCAGCTTCAAAACTATGTCCAGGACGGCACGGTTATCACCGTTGGTATTGCCGACCGTTACCACCATGATTTTTCTGCCAAGGAGGTATAACACATGGCAACTGATTTCGAGCGTCAATCCTGGCAGCGCGAGATGCTCAACTTTAAAGGAGTGAAGAGCCTCTTTATCCTTGAGGGCAACGTGAACGACAAGTATCCCGATGTGGTCGACGGCGGGCTCCAGTTTTCGGAGCTTGCCGAGGTCGTGCGCGGCCTTTTTGAAGACGCCAATGGCTCAGTTGAGTACAACGTGGCATATTTCGATCCCATCCAGCTGTTTTCGAGCAGCATGGGCAACGTCGATTGCAAGCGCCTGGTGTCGCTGGCTCATGACGAGGCTTCCAAGAACGACGGCCGCATGATGGAGGCGAACGCCTGCATCGCCGATGGTCGCCAAGCATATGCCACCGAGCAGTCGAGCCTGCCATCATACGGCGAGGTTATCCGCTCTATGTTGCGCCTTAAATACAATGACAACCCCGATGGCGGCACCGAGGCCAAGCCGCTTTGTGTGATCGTCAACATGGCGTCGCGCCTGCTTGCATCTTCGACCGGCCTTATACCCGACGAGACGCAGTTTTTCCTCAACTTGTACCTTGGCGCCAGCAAAGCACGCCTTATTAACCGCACGGCTGTCAACACGCTCATTCTGGTAACGGATAACGTGCGCAACCTGCCCGTGTGGTTTATCGAGGAGAACCCCTTCTTGCGCACCATCACGCTGCCGCATCCCGACCGCGACATGCGCGAAGCCTATATTCAGAGTAAGTTTGGCTTTGGTGAGGCGCTGTCCGATTCCGATGACCGCGCGGTGCGTCGCTTTATCGATACCACCGACGGCATGAGCGTTAAGGAGCTCGAGGGCCTGCAGCGCATGTATCAGCGCGATATGCAAAACCCCGAGGCTTCCATCGAGGCCATCCTTCCCAAGCTCGTCGATGTATATAAGTACGGTTTTCGCGAGAACAAATGGCAGCAGATGTTCGAGAAGCTCGAAGAGGATCCCGAGGCAAAGATCAAACGCCGCGTGAAGGGCCAGGACGAGGCCGTCGAGAAGGCCGTCACCGTGCTCAAACGCTCCGTCATGGGTCTTTCGGGCGCTACCCATTCGTCTGGCTCCAAGCCCAAGGGCGTCCTGTTTTTGAGCGGTCCCACCGGTACCGGTAAGACTGAGATCGTTAAGGCCATTACGGAGCTCCTCTTTGGCGATGAGCGCAGCATGCTGCGTTTTGATATGTCCGAGTACGGTGCCGAGAACTCCGATCAAAAGCTCTTTGGCGCTCCTCCGGGATACGTGGGCTATGCCGAGGGCGGTCAGCTTACTAATGCCGTCAAGGCCAATCCGTTCTCGGTGGTTCTTTTCGATGAGATCGAGAAGGCCGCACCGAGCATTATGGACAAGTTCCTGCAGATCCTCGAAGATGGCCGCCTGACCGATGGCCAGGGTAATACCGTGTACTTCTCTGAGACGGTCATCTTCTTTACGAGCAACATCGGCTTTTCCAAGATTGAGATCGATGCGCAGGGCAACGAAGTTCGTAATACCATCGCGCCCAACACGCCCTATGACGAGATTTGCGAGCGCGTGCGCACCGAGATGGATCGCGAGTTTAAGCCCGAGTTCTTGGGTCGTATCGGCGACAACGTGGTGATCTTCAACTTTATCGATGACGCCGTGGCACTTCAGATCCTCAATTCCAAGATCGATGCCGTTAACCGCAACGTGCATAAGGCACAGCCCGATATTACGGTTGAGGCGACCGATGCCGCCCGCGAGCTGCTGCACTCCATTGCCATGACGGACGCCGTCAAGGCCAAGGGCGGCCGCGGCATTGGCAACTTGGTGGAGAGCGGTTACCTTAACGGGCTTTCCGATTTTCTGTTTGAACACCGCGCCGAGTGGCGCGGTCGCCCCGGTATGGTGGCACGCGCCGTGCCGCAGGGCGAGGGCGATGATGCGCATATCGCATTTGAGCTCGTGCCCGGATCGATGGGAGGCGATTGGCGATGACGAAGTTTATCGCTGCAGCAAAAACCCAAGCGGGAACCAATCACCCCGTCAACGAGGACCGTTTGCTTCTTGACGGTAATGTCCTTTGCTATGGCCTGGTAGGCGATTGCGAGCGCGAGATGGGCTGCATGGCAGTCTTTGACGGCGTGAGCGAAGGCGGGCACGGAGCGGCCGCCTCGACGCTTGCTGCTCAGGCGTTTGCGCAGGCCGTGCGCGTCTTTGATACCGATGCTGTCAACGCGTTACAGGAGCGCCTACGCATGGCGGGCGAGCGAGCCGAGAACGATGTTGAGACGTATGCGGCTCGCTATGGACTGTCTGTTGCCGCATCCACGGTTGCCGGCCTCGTGGTTGCTCCTGACGGGCACGGTGCTGTTTTTAATGCCGGCGATTCTCGCGTGTACCGACTGCGCGGCGGTGTGCTTGCCGTGCTTAGCTGTGACCATACGCCTGAGCGGCGCGTGGGCGGCGTTGGCGCTGAATACAGGGATGATGCCGTTTCACATTGTATTGAGCTCGCGATTGGACTCAATCAGGGCGGTCGCAATCTTGAGGTCAAGACGACCGTGATGCTTCCGGGCGATCGCTATCTGATCTGTTCCGATGGTATCGATGGGCAGATTGCACAGGAACGTTTGCAGCAGATGCTTGCGAGCGATTCGACATGTGCGCAGTTGTGCGAAGAGCTGTATGCCGAGGCTCGGGTGAACGGCTCGACGGACGATGCAACGCTGATTGTAATTGAAGTGGGGGAGTAGCCATGTCTGATGAGACGATTACGGTACACCGAGATGGTGGCAATGGCAATGATGAGACCGTAACGGTGCGCCGCGGGAATGCGCCCGTAGGGGGAGAGACGGTTACCGTGAACCGTGGCGACCAGGCCTCTGCGCCTGGAGAGACCGTGACGGTACGTCGAGCCGACGCTCCGGCATCTGGTGAAACGGTCACCGTCCGCCGCGACGACGCGCCATCGACAAACGAAACCGTAACGGTGCATCGCCCGATGACCGAATCGAATGGTGAAACAGTAACGGTTGCGAGACCGTCTGTTGGTGCGTCCGCCGACGGCAAGACCGTTACTGTTTCACGCCCTGGTACTTCTGCGGCAGGCGAAACTGTCACGGTGCCGCGCGCTGCGAGCCCCGACGGCCAGACGGTAACTGTCTCGCGCGGCGCCACGGCCAGTCCCAACGGTGAAACGGTGACCGTTTCTCGTGGGGGCGCACATGCTGCCGCTGCATCTGCCTCGCCTTTTGTTGCGGAGAATGCGACGGTTGTCTCGAATGACGGGCAGCAGTTTATTATTCATTTGGGACAGGTCATTGGCCATGGCGGTCAATCTACCATTGTTGCCGCCGAGCGGGTGAGCGATGGTTTGGCATGCGTTGCCAAGGTTTTTAAGCCTCTTGTTGGCGCCGAGCGTTCGGCATATCAAAAGGTGGTAAGCGCCGTAATGGGGCTTAATGGCCGCCCCGTGTCTCAAACGCATCTGCTGCCCATCTTTGCCTATCTGCACCAGGGCCTGAGCGCGACCGAAGTGGGTGCTGCGGCTCCTCAGCTGTGGGATGTTTCCATTACGCCGCTGGCCACATGCCTTTTTGATCGTCCCCGTAGCAAGAATATGGTTAAGAGCCGCGTGATTCCCGAGCTCAGCCAGGCAATCGAGTTGCTCCATACCGAGCTTGGCATTGTCCATCGTGACATTAAGCCGCAGAACGTCTACCTGTACGACAAACAGATCGTGCTCGGAGATTATGGCTCCGCCCGCTCGCTTGCCGGATTTGACAGCCGACTGACGAACACCATGACGCGCTCCGACGGCTACACGCCCGGTCGTGGCGGCATGGTCGACCCTCGTAACGACTGGTATTCGTTTGGCTACACGATCTGGACGCTCTACGAAAACAATGTCCATCCGCTGCAGGAGTTCATAAACGACAATACGCTTTCCGATCGCCAAGAGACGGGCGAGCCTGCAGACTTCAACCATCCGGAAGATGCGACCTTGGGGAACCTGCTCAAGGGTTTGACGTTTGAGCTATCGGGCGAGCGCTTTGGCTACGAAGAGGTCAAAGACTGGATGGCCGATCCAGAACATTTCTATCGCAAACTTCCCACCATGGATGCCGGTAGCGCACGCAAACCTTACGAGTTTGCCGGCAAGCTGTATAGCGATCCGGTGTTGCTCGCTCGCACGCTGTCCTCCAATTGGGACGAGGCCAAGCTTCGCATGAGCCAGCAGCAGCTCGAAAACCTGATGGGCGACTGGGGTGAAAATGACCTGCAGACCAGGATTCACCAGTTGGTCGAAGAGGATATCCAGACAGCGTCCAATCCCGACCTGGCCCTTGCTTGCGTAATCTATGAGATGTCCAACGGCAAGATTATGTCGTGGCGCGGCGAGGATGTCGCGCTCACCGATGCGAGCGATGCCCTCCCGGCACGCATCGCCAAGATGGATGTCACCGAAATTGATCGCTACGCCGTTCTGTCCGGTCTCGACGGGTCAAAATCGTCAGGCGTGCTGCCTTCGGGATTTTTATCTCGCATTCTTTCTCAAGACAACGATCTTAACGATGAGCGCGCAAAGCTTGCTGCCGATATTCATGAACTCGAAAAGTTGGCGCTGCACTCGAGTGATCCTCATTTCGCTGCTTGTTTATTCAAGGGGTTGCTGACGCGCAACGAGGAGAAAAGTTCTGCTGCTCAGACGGTGCTTATGTCGGTTGTTAATCGTCCGGCGGCGTTTTTTGGCGTTTGCTCGTCGGCTCACAAGCTGGATGAATTCTTGCTCAATTTTGCGGGCGTTTCTGAGATGGCGGCAATTATCTCGGCTCGAGATGCGGCAACTTCGCACGGAGCCGTCGATATAGATGTCGTGATCGATTATATGGATAAGGTCGCGGTCAATAAGAAAGCGGTGCGCGCGTTTTATCGTAAATTTGGTAGCTATGCTGCTTGGCTGTGGCTTGCCGCCCACACCGACCTCTACGACTCGGCCCAAGGTTCTGTGGGCGAGGCGGTTAAAGTTGCCCTGCTCGGATTGAATCCGCCGGCAAACACTGCCGTTTCCATGCTCATTCAGGCTGGTTCCAACGCGCGTCTTGAGGGAATCAAGCTTCGGGAAGATATGGAGCTCACGCCTGTTCCGTATGTGAACGGCTGGGAAGTCGACGGAAAGCACGGAACGCGCCCCTGCACGCGCAATGCGCTGTTTTGCGCTCAGGTCGGCGACGATGCCGTGCCCCGCGGCTATGTGGCCGAGCTTATATCCCAAGGCGTTGACGAGCGGTTGCTCGCGGCTCGCGGCGTAAGGCTTCTTGCAGATGAAAGCTTGATCTCCTCTGCCGAATATGCTGAGTTCCTCGAGGATAGCCGCGGTGTTGCAGACGGCTCCTTAAAGGCCGCTATCGAGCAGGATACACGCGATTACGGTGTCGTTGAGGGTATTGCCGATAGCGATGCTCGCGCTGCTGCCATAAAGAAGGAGCAGCGGGGTGTTTTGATGTATACCGTTCTTGTGGCGCTTCTTTACTGCATCCTTATCATGTGCTCCCGTGGTGCCTTTGGTCAGCTGATTGTTTCTTGGGGTTCGTTTGGTCCGCTTGCGGGCATTTTCCTGGCGGTTGCGTTTATTGGCTGCTTTGGTTTTCTCGCCCTCAATCTTCTGCGCTCTTATTCTGCCTCCGATCGTGTTAGCGCTCTTAGGAACGATATCGATGCCAATTCGGATGCGCTTGAACGATATTTGCTCCAGCTCGTTGAGTTTGCCGATCGTAAGGGGCAGGTTTTTGAGGAGCTTGCGATGTCGGCAGACGACAAGCCTCTTGCTCAGGTCGGTTCGCTTGCATTTTCAAGTGGTCGTGCGCCGGCGGCGTTTTACATGGATCCGCAGCTGATGGACAGACTGGGACGCTATGCTGGCCGCTTGGTCGTTTTCGTTCCGCTTGTCACCAGCGCCTTTGGGTTTATGGGAACGATGTTTGTTGATGGCGACACGTTTACCAAGCTTGACGTAGTAATGGCGATTCTCATCGGTGGTATGACGGTCATGCTTCTCTTTGGAGACGATGCTCACCCCGGTAGTGCAAAGTCGATTCGCACCTGGCTTTTCTCTTGGATCCTGCCGATCGTCATCGAGTTTTTCCTCTGGGGTATTGTGACCATTGCACAGCTGCTTAGTATCTTCGGATTTATTGTGATGTTGATTGGCTTTGGAATCTGCGCATTCTTCTTCTACCTTTTCCTTTCCGCCTAATAGAGCGGGTCGCTCTTTTCATGAACCGTTTTGGGTCGCCAAGGAGGGTTTCTGACTCCTTGGTGACCTGTTAATTTTGATAAACGATAGGAGCATGGTATGCCCACGCTACGACTGGGGAATCTTTTCTCGGATTCCAATAATGGTCGCCAACAGCGACCGGTGGTGCCTCGACCGCAGGTTCCCAATACACCGCAACGCAATGACGGTCTCCATGGTACCGAGCGACGCGCCATGGCTGCCTTTGATGACATGTTGGGTATTGAGAACGTGGCGTCTCAACGCGGCTCTCAAACAAATACACACTTGCGTTCGAACATGGCTCAACGTGAGATTCGAAACGACGTGGTGATCAATGAAGGTTTGGGTTCGTACGATGGACGTCCGTGTTCCATCAGGATCTACGAGAACCACCTTGAGATTATCGCCAAGCGTGAGGGGTCAACGCTCGATAACCATTCTGTGGTCAAGTCACTCGTTCCAGGCCTGGGTCATAGCAAGGCAGTGGCGGGCAGGCTTTTCGCTCCGGGCAATTCCAATCCGCCGATTATCATCCCCTTTAATTCTCTGAGCGGGTTTCAAGAAGTGAGCGGCTTTATGCCCACGTTCGTCTTTAACCGGCGTAATCCTCAGACCAGAAAGATGGAGACGCACACTATCAAGACGGTGACCAGGGAGTTTGGGTATGCGCTTAACCGCTATGCCCAGACGCACTTCCATTACTAATAGGTGAAGGCAAAACATATGGCAAACGATAAACAGCAAGAGGGCCTGTCGGCGCAAGAGCGTCTCGCCCGTCTTTATAGTGCTCGTGCTGAGGGACAGCAAGAGGACGCGACGTCGTTCGCGGGTGAGACTGCGGGAGTGTCCATTTCGTCAGAAGTACCGCAGGCTCAAACGGTTTCTACTCAGGAGCGTCTCGACCGCCTGCGTGCGCGACGCGCCGGCGTGCCTCTTCCGGGCGATCCGGAGGCAGCTACTCCGGTAAACAACGAGGGTGCGAATCGCCCTCGCTTTAACATCAATCTTTCGCGCATTGTGGACGCGATTCCCACCATTGTTCGGTATTTCCCGCTGCGTATTTTTACGGTTTGGGGGCTCTGCTCGGTCTGGTACCGCATGTACTTGAACGTTGGCGGAGACGATGTGTTGCATACGGGGCTTCCGGCGCCAGGGTATAGCGCATTCAATCCATTCGCTTTGGCCGCCGTTGTATTCATCGGCCTTCTCGTAGTTGTGACAGAAATAATTGCCGGCCCTTTGAGCTTGATCATTAAGCAACTGATCATCGGCGCCACGTATTTCTTCCGCGGTTCCGCCGCCACCCGCGAGGCCCGCGACCGTGCGCACGCGAACTTCAGCCTGCGCCGGCTCGTCACCGAGACGGTCCGCGGCTACCACCTGTCTCTTATACACATCTGACGCTGCCG
>UROM01000075.1 GCA_900549455.1 uncultured Collinsella sp.
GATCTACACTTATGCGATCGTCGGCAGCGTCAGATGTGTATAAGAGACAGTAGTAGTCCAGGCCGCGCACCAGGGTGGGATCCTCTACATACTCGATGCCGGCGGCATCCAGATAGCGCTTGACCTGCTCGTAGTGCTCGCGGCACTCGTCGCACAGGTTGTCACCCATCAGCGGGGCCTCGGCCATGATCTCGCGGCAATGGTCGTTCTTGCAGTCGAAGGCGCGCAGCGGGTTGAGCTCGGCGCGCTCGCGGCACTCGTCGCACATCTCGTCGGCGTGGTCGAGAATGAACTGCTTGACCTGCTCGCGATAGGCCGGACGGCACTGGGCATCGCCCATCGAGTTAATGAGCAGACGAAGCTTGGAAAGATCGAAGCCCAGGCGCTTGTAGAACTCCATGAGCATAATGATGCACTCGGCGTCTGCCGCCGGATCGGGAGCACCGAGCCACTCGATGCCCATCTGGTGGAACTGACGCAGACGACCCTTCTGGGGACGCTCGCCGCGGAACATGGCCTCGGCATAGTAGGCCTTAAACGGCGTGGAGCCCTGAGGCACCAGGTTGTTCTCCACGACGGCGCGCACCACACCGGCCGTGCCCTCGGGGCGAAGCGCCAGGCGCTGCTTGGGCTTGAGCTTGGTATCGGTACCCTCGGTAAAGACACGCTCAAGGTTGGCGCCGCTAAACACGCGGAACATCTCCTTGCGAACGACGTCGGTCGACTGGCCGATACCGTGGACAAACACGTCCACTTGCTCGATCGCGGGCGTCTCGATGGGCTTAAAGCCAAACGGCTCGAATACGCCGGCAGCGATCTGCTGCATCTTTTGCCAGGCGCGCATCTCGGCGCCGATAAGGTCGCGGGTTCCCTCCGCCTTCTGTGCCTGCATGGGCAAACACCTTTCTTTTGTATCGCGTCATAGGTAGTGGTCATTATACGGCACAAACACAAACCGCGGCGGCGCATCTGACCGAACGAGGGTATGGGGGCTCGTTCGGCCAGATGCGCCGCCGCGGCAGCTGATTCGCTTTCCTCCGTCCCCTTCGAATCACATGATCCGTTGGGGACGGAGGAAAACGGATCATTTCGTGGGCCCGTGGCCGCCTAGGAAACCGAATGACGGTACGAGCATCCATTCGGCTTCCTAGGCGGCCACGGACAGAGCGGGGCGAACAGCAAAGAGCGACGGACGTCTACTCCCCCGCCACGCTTGCGCGCAACTTGGCGGCGATGGGCTCAGACGCCAGCAAGAACGCCAGCATGACCACAGAGCACGCCAGGCACACAATCCAGGTGCTCACAAAGGAGCCCGTGGCATCGAACAGCACGCCCGAGACAATGGCACCCACGGTGCCGCCGACCATCTCGAGCGAGGTAATGGTGCCCGTGACTTTGCCCAGGTCGGCCATTCCAAACTGCTTGGATGCGGCGATAGTGGGCGTGATGGTGCCCATGCACGTTCCGACACCAAAGCTCACGGCAGCCAAGATGGGACCAAGATCGGTCGCGGGAAAGCACAGGGCAACGCAAGCGATAATGCACGCAACGGATCCCAGCACGTTGCCAAAGCGCAGGCCAAAGCGATCGTAGATCGCGCCGAGCGAAATCTTGGCGATAACGACAGTGACCATGTAGGCCGAAAGCACAGTGCCCGCCCACATGGGGTCGTGACCGCCCGTGACGATCTTGGCGCCGTTGACGGTAACGCTCGTCATGTTGGTGACCTGGTTGGGCAAGATGGCGCCGTTAACGAGGCCCATAAAGAGGAAGGCGACGACAAGCAGCCAAAACGCCGGGCTCTTCTTGATGCGAGACCAGCCAACGTTAACCTCGGGCGCCGTGTGCTCGTCCTTGTCGCCGGCCGTCGAGACGGACGGATCGCCCGGGTTCTCGCCGAGCGGCTTAAGGCCGATCTCAGAAGGCTTGGTGCGGAAGGAATAGGCCGTGATGGGCAGCGCCGCCACCATGCAGATAGCCGCGAGCACCAGGAAGGCGGAACGCCAGCCAACGCTCACGATGAGCGAGCTCACGATGGGAGACAGAATGGCCCCGCCAAAGCCCGAGCCCGAAAGCGCGATGGAGATGGCAAGGCCTCGCTTGGCCGTAAACCAGTTGGCGGTCACAAGGCTAATGAGCAGGCGGGTCGAGGCGACGGCAAAGCAGCCCGAGACGGCAAAGAGCACGTAGACCTGCCACAGCTCACCGACAAAGCTCATGCCGGCAAGAACGGCAGAGGTGGCGATAACAGTGAGGGAACCCAAAACGCGACCGCTCACTTTATCGGCCACATGACCGATCACAAGTGAGCCGATAACGCTCACCACGGTGGAGATGGCGTTGGAGATGTTGTACTGTGCAAGAGAAATGCCCAAGTCGCTGACGATGAGCGGCTGGAACAGGCTCATGCAGTTAACGAAAATCGTGTAGCACGTGGCCATGACGACAAAGCCGGAGGCCACGACGAGCCAACCGGGGAAGAATTTATGCTGCCGGGACATACTGCTCCTTTTAAACAAACGAATAGCCTGCGCCGGGCGCCGGTAGTGCCCAAGATTGCCTTGAAAGACAAGGGCATAGGCCTTATGGCCATGCCCGCAGGCTTGAAAGGCAAGGTTGGGTGCTACCGGTGGTCGGCGATATAGCCCAAAGCGACTGCCGCATAAGCCGCGGCGCCGAGCGGCAGCTCGGCATCGCTAAAGCGTGCCTTGGGATGGTGCTGGGCAAAGTGTTCGTCCGTATCGGTCACAGCAGCGCCGATCGTAAAGTACGCGCTCGGGATCTCGCTCGAGATAAGCGCAAAGTCCTCGCTCGCCATGGCGTGGAACAGCGGCAGGAAGGCGGCCTTGGGCAGCGTCGCGCCCACATAGCCAAGCGAAGCCTGGGTCATGTCGTCATCGAGGACGAGCGGGGGAACATCCGAGAGCGTCTCGATGGTCGCCGGCGTGCGATAGGTCGTGGCAACACCTTTGACGACCTCCGCGATGCGGGTCTTGAGGTGCTCCATGAGCTCGACGTCGAAGCCGCGCAGTGTGCCTTCCAGTACGCAGGTATCTGGAATGACGTTGGCCGCTTGGCCACCGGCAAACTTACCCACGGTCAGTGCGACCTCCTTGGCCGCCGGCACTTCGCGAGCGATGAGCTCCTGAAGTGCCAGGTGCACATGCACACCGGCCGTTATGGGGTCGATGCAGATCTCGGGGCTGGAACCGTGGCCACCCTTGCCCTGCAGCGTGATGCGGAAACCGTACACGCCCGAGAGCGCCGGGCTGCCGTAGAGCACCAGGCCAAGCGGCGACTGGCTATTAACGTGCATGGCAAAGGCAGCCTGGGGACGCGGATTCTGCAGCAGACCGTCGGCGATGGCAGCGCGCGCTCCCTCAAAGGTCTCCTCACCCGGCTGAAACAACAGTTTGACGGTGGCATTGGCGTCGACGAGCTCGCCCTCGCGGGCCTTGAGCAGGCGCGCCGCACCAAGCAGCGCTGTCGCGTGCATATCGTGACCGCAAGCATGCATGCAGCCATTGGTGGATGCAAAGGGCTCGCCGGATTCCTCGACAACGGGCAGGGCGTCCATGTCGCCACGCAACATAACGACCGTTCCGGCCTGTTCGTCCGTGCAGACGCCATTGCCTTGGGCCGCGGTGGCACCGGCACCGACAAGGCCCACAACACAGGAGCCGTCGACGAGCGTGGCAAATGGAATGTCCATCTCGGTCAGGCGCGCTTGGATATACGCAGAGGTCTGCGGGAGGCTATTACCCAGCTCGGGCATCTGGTGTAAATCGTGTCGCCACGCAGCGAGCTCGCCTGCAAAAGCCTGAGCCTCTGCAACAAGACCGTCACCGATAGCGGCCTGCGCCGCCGCAGTGGCCTTGGGCGCTGATTGCGGTTGAAAATCGGACAGAGCTGGTGCCATAGATGCCCTCCAGTGAAGTTTTAGCAGTAAGCACTTTCATGTTCTAAAGTGCAATGCATAACTTTAAAGGCGAGGCATAAAAAAACGCCACCCCAGAAGGGCGGCGCAACAAGTTGTTTACAATTGCTGGCGCGGCTTTTTGCGCAAAAAATCGAAGTGAGTCTCACTCAAAATAATCGACAGGAAGATGAGCGCAAAGCCGGCAAGCAGGCGCGAGGTGAGCGCCTCCCCCATCAGCAGCACCGAAAACAACACGCCCGAAGGCGACTCCATCGAAAGGAGCAGTGAACCCGTCGAGGCCGGGACATGCGCCAGGCCGACGTTTTGGATGAGCAGGGCCACACATGTGCAGCCCACCGAGAGAAACGCCATCACACTGATAAAGCTCGGCGTCCAAACGGACAGAGGCGCTTGGGTCTCGAATAGCAGCGACGAGATCAGGCTCAGCACGCCGTTGCCCACAAACATCCAAAACGTGATGACGTTGATGTCCATTTTGCGACCGTACTTGGCGGTCACCGCCATCTGGACGGCGAAGAAGACCGCGCCCGCCAGCGTAATGACGTCACCGATGTTGAATTCAACGCTATCGAGGGCCACCAAGCCAATGCCCGCCAAGCACAGCAGTGCCGCGCCCAGGTTATAGCGGGTGAGTTTTTCGCCGCTCAGAAAATAGCTCGCGAATGGCACGAGGATGCAATACGTGCCCGTCAAAAAAGCATTCTTGCCCGCCGTGGTGTGCGCCAGGCCGACTGTCTGCAGGACGTAGGCGGCCCACATTAGTGTGCCCATTCCAAGTCCGACGATAAGGTTGCGGGTATTGAGGTGCGCGATAATGCGCTTGTGGAAGATGACAAACATGACCAACGCCGCAGGCAGAAAGCGCACGTAGAGCAGTTCAAACACCGGAATGGTGTCGAGCGCGTCCTTCATGGTCGTAAAGGAGTAGCCCCAGACGACTGCCACCGAAAGTAGCAGAACCTTCCAGAACAGCGGAGAGCGTGCGCCGGCGCCCCGGGGAATACCGCCCGCGCCCAAATCCTCACGGGCCACAGGGCTATCGGGCAAGTTTTCGATTTCGCTGGCAGCGTATTGGGCCATGGAACATCCTCACACTCAATCTGGGCGTGGTGTCCGCACGCGTATGGCTGCGTGCCGCCTCATGGTCAAATAAAAACGGGGCGCACCGGACCCCCGGCACGCCCCGCTACTGTAGCAACAACCAAGCAGCCCACGCAATTCACCGCACTAAAGTACCGACTTGAATAACCTCGATGTTTCGTCAACGTCAGCGAAAACGACCCTAAGCGAGCAAGGTGACGTGAAATGAAAGGGCGCTGACCTTCTGGTCGCGCCCTTGAAATTGAACGTCAGATTGCCGCTTAGGGTCGTTTGCAGCGTCGAGCCGTTACGCGGTTTGGTAAAACCGCGTAACTAGATTAATTTAGTACTCTCAAGCTTTTCGATAATCCAGTCGTTGGCTTTGATGACTGGGCGGCGGAAGACGACGCCCAGGGCCAGCGACGGAATCAGATAGCTCGCCAGAATGCCCAGCTCAACCCAGTACTCCATATGGTAGGCACCGGCCATGGCGGCGTGCATGGCGTTGATGCCGTGAGTAAACGGCAGGAACGGATAAATCGCCTGGAACACGGGGCCGGTCATCTCGATGGGGAACGTGCCGCCCGAACCGCCGACCTGCATGACCAACAGCACGACCGCGAGCGCCTTGCCGATATCACCAAACGACACCGTAAGCGTGTAGACGATATTGGAGAACACGAGACTCGCGACCCAGCCCGCCAGCACAAACTGCAGCGGGTTGTCGCACTGAATGCCAAAGAACAGAATGTCGCCCGCGCACACGAGCGTTGCCTGCAGCAGAGCCAAACCGCCAAAGAACAGGTAACGGCCCAGATAGATCTCGTGCAGGCGTACGGGGATGAGCTCGTTGATAAGCTCATCGTCAACCGAGACCTTCATCATGGCTGCCAGTACGATCGAGCCGACCCAGAGCGACAGAATCGTGTAGAACGGTGCCATGGCCGAACCGTAGTTGCGGATCGGATAGACCGGCTTGCGGTCGAGCGCGACGGGGCCGGAAAGCGACACGGCCAGACCCTCGGGATCATTGCCGATCATCGTCTTGATCGTAGCGAGGTCATCCGACATCAAGGCGCCGTCGAGCTCGTCCTTAAACGCGCTGATCTTGTCCGACGCCTCGCCCAGCTGATCGGAAGCCTTGTTGACCAGCTTTGCAGCCTTGGAGAGGCCCTTTGCCAGCGAACCGGAAGCAGCGGTCAGGCCGTCTACGGCGCTATCCAGGTCGCCCGAGATGCCATCAAGCGAGTCCAAAACGCCCGAAATAGTCTTCTTGAGTTCTTTGGCCTTGACCGAAAACGTAGAGTCGTAGTCAATCTTGGCGCCCGAGATACCAGCCTTGGCATCCGCGATTGCCTGATCGACCTCGGCACGCGACTTGTTAACCTCTGTCATACTCTTCGTGAGCGACGTCGCGATATTCGTCAGCTCATTGGCATTGTTGCGGTACTCCGTCGCGGTTTTATCAAGCTCGGCAGCCGCGTCCTCAAGCCCTGCCTTGAGCTTATCGTTACTCACCTGGCCAGCAAGACTACGGAGCTCATTCGCCGTGCCATCAATCTCGTCGGCACGTTTATTGAGTGACGCTGCGCCATCGTTGAGCTGAGACACCGTAAGATCGACGTGCTTGTTTGCAGCGTCGAATGCCTTTGCGAGCTCGGTAGAAACGTTATCGAACGAACCTGCGCTCCCATCAATAGCAGCATCGATCGCATCGCTGGCGGACTTGAGCGCTTGCTCGGAATCGGCAATACCGCTCTCAGCATGCTGCATGAGCTGCTTCACCGACTCCTCGGTCGATCCGGACTGCTTGAGCATGCCGCCCGCCGACGTCAGTGAATCGGCCGTGGAGCTTAAAATGCCCGCAAGTGACGTTGCGCTGGTCTGAATGTCCTGCAAGTCCTGGACCGAATCGCCAAGCGTCGAGGACAGGTTGGCGATAAAGTTGCTTACTTGGTCGGTGCTCATGTAGTCGAGCAGGCTGGACACGGTTTTAAGACCGATGCTCGTAATGGTCTCGGTAAAAGTTTCGTTAACCTGGCTCTGAACGGCGCTCGAACCCTTCTCGGTCACGATCTGCGCGATGGCGTTGGCCTTCTGGTTCTCGTAAAACTCGATATCGGCGTGTTTCACGTCGGTCGAGAAAAGCGTCATCATGTCGGAGCTAAACGTTTTGGGGATAACGACGGCAGCATAGTACGCGCCCGACTTAACGCCCTCGATAGCCTTTTCGCGATCGTTAAGCACAACCCAATCGAAGCTCTCGTTGCCGCGTAGGGTGGCGGTCACGTTTTCGCCCACGTTAACCTCGACGGGGATCAGATCGCTCTCGTAACCCTCATCGGTGTTGACCACGGCGATCTTAAGATTGCCGGTGTTGCCGTACGGATCCCAGCTGCCGGCGATGTTAAACCACGCGTACAGGCACGGTACGATAATGAGGCCCATCACGACAACCAAGCCGATTACGGAGCGAGACACGTTTTGGACATCACGCTTAAACAGATGCAGGATGTTCTTCATTTATGCCTCACCTCCTTTGGAGTGCTTGCCGAGCGGGGCGTTCTTTTCATTCATCACAAACGTGTCATCCCCGTTCTCGGGCACATGGACCGCATCGCGATGACCACATTGGCTGACAGTCTGAGTCTTGGGTTCAGACCCACGCTCGCTGGCGTTGAGGCCAAACATGTGGCGGGCGGCAGGAATGGCGGCCGTGTGTTCGCGCATCTCGCGACGCAGGTCCTCATCCGAAAGCGCCGAGATGCGCATCTGGGTATTGAGGCTCGCGCGGATATATTCGATATTGATAAGCCAGCCGCAGATGGCAATAACCGAGATGATCCAAATGACAAGCAGAATGATCTTGCCGTTATTGTCGATATCGAGAACCGTCGACAGGACAAAGAGCAGGACCTGAACGCCCACCACGGCGGCAAAACCGCCCTTGATGTAGTACGGGTAGCGATGTTCAAAGGCGACCGCATGATCGAGCAGTTCGCGACGGTACGAATCGGAATCGAGCATGACACGCATGGCCGTGCGCAGCGAGTAGCGCTGGCGCGGCAGGTCGTTGGACTCGCAAATCATCATACCGATCGTGGAAAGCTGCTTATCAAAGAGCAGATTGAGGTTGAGCAGCAGCGGACGCAGCTGCAGACCGATAAAGAGCGCCACAATCAAGAACACGCCCAGAATGCACAGGTTAAACAGGTAGTTGAACGAGTACATGCCGCCGACCGTCTCGCGCAGCAGATTGATGCCGTAGGTAAAGGGCAGCAGCGGGTGCAGCCACTGGAAGAAGCCGGGCATCATCTCGATGGGGTACATGCCCGACGAACCCGGGATCTGCACGATGACGAGAATGACGCCGATAGCCTTGCCGATATGCTTAAACGTGGTGGACAGCGCATAGATGATATTGACGTAGGTGAACGACTGTCTCTTATACACATCTGACGCTGCCGACGATCGCATAAGTGTAGAT
>UROM01000076.1 GCA_900549455.1 uncultured Collinsella sp.
GGCAGCGTCAGATGTGTATAAGAGACAGGTGTAGACCATGGGCTTGGCCTCGCGGTAGCCCGGCAGCGGCTCGGGGCAGGGGTTCGAAGCCCACGTAAGGGTATCGCCCACGCGCACGGCCTCGGGGTCCTTCAGACCCGTGACCACATAGCCGACCTCGCCGACGGTCAGAGCATCGACCGGCGTCTCGGCAGGGCGCTTGACGCCCACGCCGTCGACCAAGAAGTCGCCCTTGGCCTGCATCATGCGCAGGGTGTCGCCCTTTTTGATGGAACCGTCAAAGACACGCACCGTGGCGACGACGCCGCGGTACTCATCGAAGTACGAATCCAGAATAAGTGCCTTAAGAGGGGCATTTGCATCACCCTTGGGAGGCGAGATCAAAAAGACGATGGACTCCAGCAGATCGTGGATGCCCTCGCCGGTCTTGCCCGACACGCACACGGCATCGTCGGCGGGAATGGCCAGATCGTCTTCGATCTCGGTCTTAACCTCGTCGGGGTGCGCCGAGGGAAGGTCGATCTTATTGATGGCCGGAACAATGTCCAAGTTGGCGTTCATGGCGAGCGTCGCGTTGGAGACGGTCTGCGCCTCGACGCCCTGAGTGGCGTCCACGACGAGCACCGCACCCTCACAAGCGGCCAGCGAACGCGAGACCTCGTAGGTGAAGTCCACGTGGCCCGGCGTATCGATCAGGTTGAACTGATACGTCTCGCCGTCGTCGGCGTCATAGGACACGCGGACGGCATTGGACTTGATCGTGATGCCACGCTCGCGCTCGATGTCCATCGTGTCAAGCAGCTGCGACTCCATGTCGCGCTCATCGACGGTATGGGTGAGCTCGAGGATGCGGTCACTGATCGTGGACTTGCCATGGTCGATATGCGCAACGATCGAGAAGTTGCGGATGTGGGAAATGTCAATTGAAGTATTCATGCGGACTATCTTACCCGAGCGGTACAAAAAATGGAGCCTGTTCCATAAAACAGGCTCCATTTATGCGCGTAATCTGTGTGGTGTGAAATTTACAACTTAGGCGTTGATGCTGTTCACGAGCTTGGCAAGACCGGACTTACGGTTGGAAGCCTGGTTCTTGTGGATGACATGCTTAGCGGCAGCCATGTCGAGACGCTTGGTGACGGTCTTGAGGGCAGCCTGGGCCTTCTCGGCGTCGCCCTCGGCGACGGCGGACTGGACGTGCTTGGTCAGCGTCTTGAGCTCGGACTTGACAGCCTTGTTACGCATGCGAGCTGCCTCATTGGTGCGGATACGCTTCTTCTGAGACTTGATGTTTGCCACTTCTGGAGTTCCTTTCGAGTTCCTTGCAAAAAATGTATGACACCTCTGAGACACGGTGAGGTCATGCAAGCGCCTACTATAGCACGCTCCCCCTCAAAGGGATAGAACGAATTTGTCAAATAGGCAGGTATCATCACGATTTTCTCAAGATGTTCGTAATCCAGAGCAAAAGCGCGGTCTGAGAATCGGCCGAACCCTTGAGCGCGAGTTCAACATCGACGGCGCCCTCGAGCGCGGCAACGAGCTCGGTCATCGAAAAACGACGCGCCCAGGTAAGGTGATTCTTGACCTGCCAGGCCTGAAGCTTGAGCGTCGCGGCGAGCTCACGCCCCTGCCCACGAGAGTCGAGTGCCTTGGCGACGATCAGCTCACGGATGCGACCGCATAGCAGCGTGTAGGTCCACACGTAGCTCTTGGAGGGCAGAAGCTTAAAGAGCTCGAGCGAACGCCGCATATCGCGAGCCGAGACGGCGTTGAGGAAGTCCCAGGGCTGAACCTCGGCCGTACGCACGATCCAACGCTCCACGTCGGCAAGCTCAATCTGGGGCGCCTCGACCATCTGGGCGAGCTTTGCCAGGTCGTTATCGAGCATGCGCGTGTTTTCTCCCGAACGCGAGACGAGCTCCTCGGCAGCAGCCGTCGAGATAGACTTACCGTGCTGCGTCGCCATCTGTTGAACGCGGCGCGGCAGTTCCCAGCGCTTGGTACCCGAGCAATCGACAATAGCCTTCTTGTCGATCTTGGCGATTGCCTTATACAGGCGCGTATTCTTGGCAAGTGAGTCGGCGATGATAAGGCAAACCGTCGTGGGGCTGGGGCTTGCGACGTACTCGACGAGCGGCTCCGAGACCGCCTTGGCAAGCTTGGAGCAGCCGTCGAGGATCACCAGGCGAAACTCGCTACCCATGGGAAAGGTGTTGAGCGAGCCGATGATCGACTCGATATCGGGATCTTTGGTCATATCGCGTTCATCGAGGTTGAACTCAACCATACCCGACTTTTCCAAGCGAGCTTTCATACGCGAGACGGCGTGGTCGCGCTTGACCCCATCGGTACCGACGATCAGATATGCCGGCAGCAGACCAGTTTCGGACATTGCGCTCCCCTCTCGCAGACTCTCGAATTCGTACCGTGCCATTTTAGCCCACGGGTTGGTCCCGCGCCAACGGCAGCATCACGGTCGCTGGCATCGCATAGCAAAACCGGTTACGGTCGGCGAGACGGTAATGTCTCCTTGTTCGATGGTGCAAGCGAAAGCGCCGCCCGCTTCCTTAACGGCATCGATGCAGGCATCCGACGGATGGCCGTAGCGGTTACCCTCGCCCGCGCTCGCGATAGAGAGCTCGGGTTTAAGCGTGCCCAGCAGGTCTGTGTCGACGGAAACTTTTGAGCCGTGATGCCCCAGCTTGAGCACATCGATATCACCCACCTCCTGTACAAACTCGCGTTCCTGATCGAGCTCGGAATCACCAGTGAGGAGCACGCGCAGGCTCTTGCCTTCCTGAGCATAGGAGAGCAGCAAAACAAGAGAGTCCTCATTGCCCTCGCCATCCACCGTGTCAAACGGCCACATCACACGTGTCCGAAATGCGCCGATATCGACCGTGTCTCCGCAAGCAACCTGCCGATACGCTACGCCGGGGCGATTCAGGACCTCAGCAGGCGCGCCGTCAAGCGCATCGGCCGCGACCACAATGGTTCCAACCGAAAACTGATCGAGCACATCGGGAAGACCACCCCAGTGATCCTCATCCCAATGCGTCACAAAGACGGCATCGATATGGTGGACGTTATTGCGAACCAGCGCGCTCACCACGCGCTCATCAAGCCCACAGTCGACGAGCGCCACGGTCCCACCTTGGCGGATAAGAATAGCATCGGCCTGGCCAACATCGAGTACCGTTACCGAAGGCGGCGAGAATCGATCCCAGTAGACATACGGAATCGCAGCCAAGAGCACCAGGCATGCAAGCCCTACCGCCATAGGACGTGCACGGGGACGCGGCCACCAGACCAGCAGAGCCGCCAGCAAACACGGCACCAGGTAAATCCACATGCTATCGGGCGGCACACTCACGGATGCACCCGGAACGGCGGCAAAGAGCTGCTCAAAGAACAGTGCGCACCGGGCGGCAATCATGGGCACAACGAGTGCCCAAGCTTGCAACGGCGCCACAAGCGAAAAGGGAACCAGCACGATCGACACAGCGAGCAGCAGACTCACCACCGGACCAATGACCGCATTCGCCAACGGAGCAATGAGCGAGAACGTACCAAAGGCAGGAATGGTGATGGGCAGCGTCGCCAGTTGCGAGGAAAGCGTGACGGAAAGCATGCCGGCAATACCCGTTGGCACACCCAGCTCTCCCAAAGCGTAGGTGGCGTACGGGCAAAAGCACAAGATGGCAAAGACGCTGGCACATGAAAGCTGAAAGCCCATCTCGAACAGCACCGTCGGCCGTAGTAGCACAAAGATTGACATGGTTACGAAGAGTGCCGATGCGCCATGCCGGCGGCGCCCCGCGCCGTTTACGACAAGCGTCGCAAAGACCATACAGCACGCGCGCACGGCCGAAGGCGAGGCGCCCGTAAAGGCAGCGTAGCCCACAAGCGTTATCGCCAATATCGCCCGCTGAAGACCACGTGAGCACCGGGTCTTTTGCAATACGCCCTCGATTACATACCCCACGATAGCCAAATGGCTGCCCGAGACGGCGATAAGATGTGCCGTTCCCGTCACCGAAAACCAGTCGCCCGCTGGCTGGGAGCGCAGCTCGGCCGAACGACCGCAGACGACACCGGCTATGAGCGCACGCGCCGGGTCGGTCGCAGGCGCGATGGACGCAAGCAGCCCATTTCGCAGCCGAAGCAGCGGCCCCGGAGAGCCCTCGTCGACCGACGCCAACCGGATGACCTTCACTTTTCGCAGCTCGCCTCGAAGCACGCGTGAGCGCCCATACGCATCGTTCTCAAAGAGCGAAATTCGACCGATAGCACGTACATGCGAACCGACGTCGAGCTCGCGATCACACGACAGCCGCAACTGACCCAAACGCTTTTCGCCTGCATACGCATCGCAGGTATAGGAGTATGCACCGTCACTGATGGACGGGTCGCCGTGCACAACAAACTCGAGACTGCTCGCAGCCCGATTATCCAGTGCGCTCGAAGCACGCAGCGCCCCGATCGCCCAACCCGCGGACACGACCGCCCCCGCCAAGAAGCCAAGGCCCGCGGCATAAAGCCATCGTCTCCACCGCACAAGGCGCATACAGGACCGAGCCAATACGATGCAGGCCGCAGCCGCAACGGGAATGGCCATAAGCGACGCGACGGACGCTGCCCGCTCTCCCAACAGCAAATCGGCCGCCATGTTAAGTACCAAGCCACAGCTCACACACAAGCCGGCACAAAGCGCCATCGTCCACGGCATCAATGGTCGTGGTGGCATCACTTGCTCGCGATCGGTCGCACTCATACGCAAATGCAATCTTTGATTTTGGCGAGCTTCTTCTCACCAATCCCCGATACGCGCATCAGGTCATCGACTGAGGCAAAAGCACCGTTCTTTGTCCGCTCATCGATAATCGACTGAGCCATAGAAGGCCCGATGCCCGAAAGCGTCTGCAGCTCCGCCGCACTTGCCGTATTGATGTTCACGAGCCCCGACGAAGACCCCGCGCTAGGAGTCGCGCCAGCACCGCTTTCGGCCCCGCCGACCGCCGCAGTCGCTTGTTGCTCCCCCACTGTCGGAACATAGATCTTTTGGCCATCTGTGATCTTGGACGCACGATTAAGCCCGGTCACATCCGCCTCGGCCGTAAGCCCTCCGGCGGAATCGATCGCTTGGGACACCCGTGCTCCATCTTTGAGCCGATACACGCCAGGCCTCACAACGGCGCCATCTACATCGACGTACACCTCGGCAGCAGAGGAGCTCTTGGCCGAAGACTCATTGGCATCATCATGAGACACATCACCATCCCCGTGCACATCCGAGGAGATCGTCTCATCACTACGCTCAAACGACACGCCGCTGGAGCGGCTATTAAAACTTGCCATCGCTAAGCCACTCGCGGCGGCAATGACAACCAGAATCGCCACCACCACCGCCTTGTGACCGAGTAACTTGCCCGCCAAGCGGTCCATCCGTTTAACCCGTTCGTGTTGCTCGCGCTGCGCCATAGCAAACACCTCCCAACACCATCGTGTCAGGAAACGAACGCCGCAGCTTCCGCACGTCCACACCAGTTTTAGCGGTCAAACCAAAAGCTGACCAAAACCTTGCGGGAACATGTCCATTTATTCAGGCACACGTCAGCGAATGAACATCTTGACATCATTTGCCCAGATAGCAAAAGACCGACGATACAGGCGCATCGTCGGTCTATGCAGGCAATTACTCGTGATCTTGGTAAATCTCACGCGGAGCAAGCTCCGGATGTTTGCGCTTTAAGGTCTTAGGGGCCTTATACGTGTTGCTGGAGAAGTCGATGTACTCGGTCTGCTTAAGCAGGCGCTCGATCATCTCCTCGTGGTCGAACAGCTCCCAGGCCTCGTGCACGGCATCGAGTTTGGCGTGCGTCTCGGGACGACGCGGCATAAACAGCGTGCAGCAGTCGGGCGCTGCCTCGGTCGAAATATCGAACGTGCCAATCTCCTGAGCGCGCGCAATGATCTCCTGCTTGTCAGACCCGATGAGCGGACGGAACACGGGAATCTTCACGGCCTCGTTGACGGCCATGATGTTCTCGAGCGTCTGGGAGGCAACCTGACCAAGCGACTCGCCCGTCACAATGGCCTTGGCGCCCTCGATATGCGCGATGCGCTCAGCAACCGAATACATAATGCGGCGATACATGATCACACGCAGGTTGCTGGGACAGGTCACCGAAATCTCGCGCTGGCAATCGCCAAACGGAACGACATACAGACGGCCGATCTGGACGCCCGGCTCAAGGGCGCGAATGATGTCCTGCACCAGATATTCGCTGGTATCTGGCGTCTGCGGACGACCGGAAAAATGCACCGGCACGCACACGGCACCGCGACGCGCGAGCATCCAGGTCGCCACCGGAGAATCGATGCCCGACGACAGAAGCGTCACGACCTTACCGGCAGACCCCACCGGCAGACCGCCCACACCACGCTCGGAGCGCGCGTACACGTAGACGCTGCCCTGAACCACGAGCACGTGCACCATCGCGTCGGGATCGTGCATCTGGACCTTTTTATCGGGGAACGCCTCGCACAGCACCTCACCAACCTGTCGGTTGATATCAATCGAGGTGAGTTCGTAATCGGTGTTGGAGCGCTTGGCGTGTACCTTAAACGAGTCGAAGGGGCCAAACTCACGCAGCGCCTTTACAGCCGCCGCGCAGTACTCCTGCGGGTCGCGATTGGTGTGATAGGCCAGGGAGACACGGGCAACGCCGGGGACGGTGCGGATGACACGCGCCGCCTCGTCGGCTTGATGCTCGTTAAAGGTCACGAGGATATAACCGGAAATTCGAGACACGGCATTCACGGAAAAGGCGGCCAAAGCCGCCTTAATGTTATCCATGAGGATATGCTCAAAATGTGCGCGGTTCTTGCCCTTCAGTCCAACCTCGTGATAGTGGACCAGGCAGACGCGAGCTGCCATTTAGGCTTCAGCAACCTTATGGCCGAGCGCCTTCTCGTAACGGGCCTCGTCGTAGGAGATATCGCCGTCGACGATCTCGTCCATAGCCATCGAGATGGTATCGGCACCGGAGAGCGCGATGGTGATGTCGTCGACATCCTGGACGGCAAGCACGCGGTTATGCTGGCCGCGCAGCATGCTATTGATGTCGCAGGCACGCTTAGAGGCAAGCGAAGCGAGCAGGAAGCGGTTGTGATCGGTCTTCTCCAGAAGATCGTCAATGCAAGGCTTTACAACGGACACGGACCTCAGATCCTTTCATGCATATCGAAAACGCGAACGAGCTCGTCGGTCGCGCGGTCGAGATCGTCATTCACCACGACGTCGTCGTAGCGGTCGGCAAGGGCAAGCTCATGGGCGGCGTTTGCCATACGCAGCTCAATCGTCTCGGGCGTTTCGGTACCGCGACCGACCAGACGCTCGCGGAGCACCTCGAGCGAGGGCGGCTTGATAAAGATCAGCACGGCCTCGGGGAAACGCTCCTTAACCTGCAGGGCACCCTGGACATCGATCTCCAAGATGAGAGACGAACCAGAGGCGAGCTTGGACTGAACCTCGCTCACCAACGTGCCATAGCAGTTACCGTGGACCTCGGCCCACTCAACAAACTCACCGTTTGCCACGCGGCGGTCGAACTCCTCGCGCGTCAGGAAAAAGTAATTGACGCCATCGACCTCGCCTTTGCGTGGGGCTCGCGTGGTAGCCGAAACCGTCAGGCCCAAGTTAGAGCGACGCTCGCGCACACGAGTGACGAGCGTGCCCTTGCCCGCGCCTGACGGTCCAGAAATCACAAAGAGCTTTGAATCCTGAGCGCTCACTTATTTGGTCAGCTGCTCGAGGAGCTGCTCGCGCTGACGGACGCCAAGGCCCTGGACGCGACGGGTAGCGGAGATGCCGAGCTCCTCCATGATCTTGGCGGCCTTGGCCTTGCCATAACCGGGGAGAGACTCGATGAGGGTGGAAACCTTCATGCGGGAAGCAATGGGGTCATCGGAGTTGAGCACGGACTCGAGGGACTTCTCGCCCTTCTTGATCTGCTCACGGAGCTCTGCGCGAGCGTGACGTGCGGCGGCAGCCTTCTCAAGAGCCTGCTTGCGCTGCTCATCGGTAAGCTGAGGGAGTGCCATTCGTACCTCCAAATAGTTGGGTTATATCTGATTCAATATTTGGCATTTTAGCACGTAAAACGTACAAAATGCTCAATCGCGGCTCCATAGGTTAGACGATACCCGCAAAAAGTGCAATATATCGCGCTAAAAGAAGCTGTCTCTTATACACATCTCCGAGCCCACGAGACTCCTGAGCAACTCGTA
>UROM01000077.1 GCA_900549455.1 uncultured Collinsella sp.
GAGATGCTCAGGAGTCTCGTGGGCTCGGAGATGTGTATAAGAGACAGGCCCCATCCCCTCCTAAGTTGCGGTGAAATACGGACTGTTTCATGCCTTTAAAGGCCTCAACAGTCCGCATTTCACCGCAACTTATTGAAGGTTGGCTGCAAATGATTTCACTATCGGGAGTCGGCGTAGGGTTTTGTTGTCGGAATGCCGCAACCGCGCATCATAGCGCCAAACTCTTCGACATCATATGTGTCCGAGAGTTTGAAATGAATGACGTTATGACCCATGGCGCGCAAGTTCGCATCGCGCAATAAGGCGGCTCGATAGGTTTTTGCCGCAGCATGTTCCAAATCTTTTTGAGTTTCGTCCTCAAACTTACCCAAACCATGAAGCTCTGCCAACATCCATGACCCATCTGGCATCTGCCAACCATAATCTGCCAGATAATAGCCGGCGCTTCCTGGCCGAGCAATCTCAACCTGAAGCTCAGGCGCAGCGACGCCAGCAAGGATCATTGCCGCTCGCGCCTCGGACTCTCCCCCGTTATCCGACCTTCCGTCCATATACTCGAACACGCCAAACGCACGGGAGATGCCATGCAAACCGCGGCAATTGGTCTGCGCATACGCACGCAGCTCCTCGCGGTCGACATCATACTCGCGAGCCAATCCATCGACGTAGCCAAGCGCATACCGAAATGCACTCGTGCGGGCAATATCGACCACCGTCCGATAGGGGTCTGTCAGCGTAAACGGGCCGAGCCGCCATACCTCCCCCGGGCGCCATCGACGATACTCAACGAACTCATATGTATCGCGCCTGGAAGATCTCGGCAACAACATCTGAACGGCATTAAGCAGCGAGTAAGCGGAGCCGATACCGTACAGCAGTGCCGCCGTTGAACCGCAGAAAATGGCATCCGGCTCGACGGCCGCAATAGCAGATGCAAGCTGGAAAATGCGGGCTTCCACGTCAAGGTGGTTCCAATAAACAGGATCGGCGTACACATGGTTATAGAGTCGAATTAAAAGTTCTTCTTGCATAAGCTCACGCGCGCGCCGCTCATCCCAAGGATCAATCGTTATCAATAGCTGCTCGTCATGATGAATCCCGAGAGTGGAAAACAGCATCTTGGCATATGACTGCGGAAAATGTTTGCCTTTATCGAGCATGGCCAACCCCCATAACCATCACGGCGGAGAGAATACCATTACGCTATCGCATGCTTCCGTCCGCAGGCCTTGCCAAAAGCTGACCAAAAGCTTGACGTCGCAGGTCAAGGCTTCAAAAAATATTTCCACTCTCGGTAGACGGTCGCTACGACCCTCCCAACGGCATCAAAATCCAACCTTACAAATAGTTGCGGTGAAATACGGACTACATGGGCCATAAAAGCCGAAAAACAGTCCGTATTTCACCGCAACTTAGGTGGGGCGTGGGGCGGCATCGATTCCCGTCACCCGTACACTTACGAAAACGGCTCTGATTCCCAAAAGGAACCAGAGCCATTCATCTATCCTATGGAGCGGGCGACGGGAATCGAACCCGCGTCATCAGCTTGGAAGGCTGGGGTTCTACCATTGAACTACGCCCGCAAGATATGGTCGGGACGACAGGATTTGAACCTGCGACATCCTGCTCCCAAAGCAGGCGCGCTACCAAACTGCGCCACGTCCCGAAGGTGTTGAGCAGCTAAGGTCTAAACCTTGCGTGTCCCAAAGCGAAGGAAATTATAGGGGAGACTCCCCGCCTGTGCAAGCGCAGAAACCTTAGCTCCTCGAATGTGCGACAAACTGGCTATGAACCAGACCGATCACAAACGCCACCACAGCAACCGGTGCCCACGCAGCACCGATATCTGCCAGCGGCAACGCATCGAACGGCAGCCACGCGCCAGCAAAGAACGCATCGCGGACCGAAGTGATTACGCTCTGCACCGCGACAACGCCGCCGACCCAGACCCACACCTGCGGATGCGCATCGCAAAAGCCGTGCACCAGGCCCATAAGCACCAGCACAATGGCAACGGGATACAAAGCGTTGAGCATGGGCACCGAGAACATAAGGATCACGTCGAGGCCCACGTTGGAGAGCACGCACGAAAACGCTGCAAACACAAAGGCGAGAATCGCAAAGGGACGGCGCATGGCCTCCTCGGAAGCCTCCGCTCCCCCTTCGACCACATACGTCTCGCAGAAGTAACGCGAGCAGCAGCTGATAAGGCCGATGCACACGTTCATGCAGGCGAGGAAAAAGATTGCAAAGACCACGACCGTGCCGACAAGGCCAAAGTGCATGGAGGCAGAGCGGGCGAGGATGGCGGCGCCGTTAGTGGCATCGGGCATGACCGTGCCGAGCTGCATGCCGGCAAGCGCCAGGCCGCAGTAGATGACGGCCATAAGCACGCCGGCGATCACACCGGAACGCGAAATCTCAAAGGCCACGCGCCTATCGTCGGTAACGCCGAGCTCATGGATGGTCTCGGCGATGATGATGCCAAAAGCGAGCGACGCGAGCAGGTCCATGGTCTGGTAGCCGGTCAAAAAGCCCTGCACGGCAGCACCGGCATTGTAGGGAGCCTGCGGCGCGGCAGCGGGACCCATCGGTGAGATCACGGCAGCGCCCACGACCAGCACGATGAGCGCAATGAGCGCGGGGCCCGTAATGCGACCGAGTACGCGTGTGATGACACCCGGGCGCAACGTGAGCGCAAACGCGACCACGAAGAACCCGATGGCAAAGACCAGGCGAGCCGTGCCGAGCGAGACGCCCTCGGGCAGCAGCGGCACCAGCATCTCGAAGGCCGTGGAGCTCGTGCGCGGAATGGCCAGGCACGGGCCGATGGCCAGATACACCGCCGCGACAAAGAACTCACCAAACTTGGGGTGCACGCGGCCGGCAAGCTCGCGCGCCGTTCCAGCAAGCGCCACGGCGATAAAACCCATGACGGGCAGGCCGATGGCGGCAATCAGAAAGCCGAGCATGGCGACCGGCGTGGCAGAACCTGCCTGCAGCGCCAGCAGCGGCGGAATAATGAGGTTGCCGGCGCCAAAGAGCATCGAGAACAGGGCGATGCCGACGGTGACGACATGGTCGGAGCGCAGACCGCGCGGGGCGGATGAAGCCATGGGACCACCTTTCGGGTCGAAACAAAAACGGGACGGGCAAAAACACCCGTCCCGCAAGTATAAACGGTCTAGCAGCTTTAGCAGGCTAAATCGCACAGAGCATCGATAGCCGTGTCGACTTCTTCGGTCGTGTTGAAATACCCAAACGAGAAACGGACGACGCCCTGGCGTTCGGTCCCCAGCACACGGTGCATGAGCGGGGCGCAATGGGCGCCGGGGCGCGTCGCAATCCCCCACCCTTGCATGAGCGCGTCCGAAATCTCGGCCGAATCGATATCGCCCACGTTGAGCGACACAATCGCAGAGCGCATCGGCTGGTCAAACGCACCGTAGAGCTTAATCCCCGGAATCTTGCGCACCCCGGCAAGGAAGCGATCAGCGAGCGCACGCTCGTGGGCAGCAATCGCCTCGACCCCACCCTGGGCCTCGATAAAGTCGAGGCCGGCAGAAAGGCCCGCGATGCCGTGACCGTTGAGCGTGCCCGCCTCCAGGCGCGTAGGCCACTCAAGCGGCTGCAGTGGGTCGAAGCTGTGCACGCCCGTGCCGCCCATGGCCCACGGAGACACGTCAATGCCCTCTGCCACGGCCAGACCGCCGGTGCCTTGGGGTCCCATGAGCCCCTTGTGGCCGGTAAAGCACACGACGTCGAGCCCCATGGCTTGCATATCGATATGCGCCGTGCCGGCAGACTGCGAGGCATCGACGATCACGAGTGCACCGGCCGCATGGGCCATGGCGGCTACGCGTGCAATGTCGACCGCGTTGCCGGTCACATTGGAGGCGTGCGTCACCACCACGGCACGCGTACCGGGCGTGACCAGCCGTTCGAGCTCGTCGTAGTCGAGCGCGCCGTTCGCGTCGCAGCCCGCATGCTCAACGGTCACACCCCGCTCTACCGCCAAGCGGTTGAGCGGACGCAGCACGGAGTTGTGCTCGAGCACTGTTGTGACCACACGGTCGCCGGGGCGAACCACGCCATTGATGACGGTGTTGAGCGCCGCGGTTGAGTTGGGCGTAAAGCACACATGGTTCGCCCTCAGGCAACCCAAAAGGCGCGCGAGCTTGGCACGGCAAGCGTGAATCGTACGAGCGGCATCGAGGGCACCCGACGTGGCGCCGCGCCCGGCATTGCCGAGCGAGCACATCGCCTGCGTCACGGCATCAATGACCGTCTGCGGCTTGTGCATGGTCGTCGCCGCGTTATCCAGATAGATCATCGCACGACCTCCCACATATCAATCACGGTATAGCCCTCGGTAGGAACGCCCGCCGCGGTAAGCTCGCTGCGCAGCAGTTCCTCATCGGCAGGCAACGCCTTCCACGCCAGACCGCAGCCGGCAGCGACCTCCCCGGGCACGGGAATCGTGCGCCCGGGAAGTCCGCGCTCGATGCATAGGGTCTCGCACCCCATGGCGGCCGCCGTGGTGGGAAACGTGATGACAAGCGCCGGGCGCTTCTCCCTCATGGCAACTCCAACCAATACGCTACGGGCGCACGACGCGCACGGCCTGCTCCATCTTCTCTACAATTACGTACATGTTGGTGACCTCGCCCACCGCAAGCTGGTCTTTAATGCCATAGTGGTCGAGGCAGGTACCACAGGTAAGGATCTCGACACCCTGCTCGGCCAGACCCTTCAAGTCGTCGAGTACCGGTGAGCCCTCGACAGTGAGCTTGGCGCCGCCGTTGTAGAACAGCATGGTCGCGGGCAGCTCCTCCTGCTGCGTCACGGCGAAGATAAACGCCTTCATGAGCTTGTGGCCCAGCTCGTCGTCGCCACGGCCCATGCAATCGGTGTAGACGGAAATGACAAGTTTGCCCTTGCCGGCGCTGGCATCACAGAGGGCAGCGCCATCCTGCTCGGGATCAGCCACGGCAACGGCGCCAGAGGTCGCCACGGTCACGTGCCACTCGGCGTCAGAAACCTTCTCGACCGAGGCCGTACAGCCCTTCTCCTGCGCCATCTTGGAGATGTTCTTGACGGCGGTCTCGTTATCGACCGAGGTCACGACAGTGCCCTCGCCATCGAGCTGCTTCAGGGCTTTGAGCGTCTTGACGACGGGCAGCGGGCAGGCATCGCCCATGGCATTGACTTCAATCTTGGTAGACATAGTTTTTCCTTTCGAATAAATCGTTTTAGAACGGCACGTAGCTCAATAAACGTGTCGTTAACGGACAACGTGGACGGCAGGACCGCCTGGCACCGGCTCGCACACGCGACCGACGGCGGCGGCGATGCACCCCTCGGCATGCAAACGGCGCGCAAGCTCATCCACATCGGCAGCAGGTGCCGCGATGAGTAGGCCACCAGACGTCTGCGGATCGTACAGCGCGTCGAGCATGCCCGGCTCCAGGTCCTCGTCGACAGCCACACGCGGGTCAAAGAAGTCCTGGTTGCGGTAGGAGCCCGCGGGGATAATGCCCAGACGCGCCATGTCAAGCACCTGATCAAAGAGCGGCACCGCCCCCGACGCAAGCTCAATCTGCACGCCCGAGCCCTCGGCCATCTCGCACGCATGCCCGATCAGGCCAAAGCCCGTAATGTCGGTGCAGCCGTGAAGCTCAAGTCCCTCGGCCAAACGAATCGGAGCCTCGTTGAGGGTGCGCATCGAGTCAAACATGGCCGCGGCCTCGTCTTGCTCGATAAGCTCGCCCTTAATGGCCGTGGTGATGATGCCCGAGCCGATCGCCTTGGTCAGCAACAGGACGTCGCCCACGCGCGCGCCGCTATTGGCAAGCATACGATCGAGCGCGACAAAGCCGCTCACGGACAGGCCGTACTTGGGCTCGTCGTCGTTGATGGTGTGGCCGCCCGCGATGGAGCAACCCGCCTCGACGCACTTGTCGGCGCCGCCCGCCAGAATCTGACCTGCGACCTCGACGCCCAGGCAACTGGGAATGCACAGCAGGTTCATGGCATGGCTCGGCCGCCCGCCCATGGCGTAGATGTCCGACAGCGAGTTGGCCGCGGCGATCTGGCCAAACAGAAACGGGTCGTCGACCATCGGCGGGAAGAAGTCGACGGACTGAACGAGGCCCAGGTTATCGCCGACGCGAAAGACGCTCGCATCGTCGGAGGTATCGAACCCCACGAGCAAGTTGTCGTTATGCACATTGGGTAAGTCGCCCAGGACCTGGACGAGGGCTCCGGGAGCCAACTTAGCGGCTCAACCGCTCGCGGCCGTCATGGACGTGAGCTTAATCTGATCGTCAGCCATCGATACCTCCTCCCTCTTCGGTCAATCATTTTCTCCCAGTATACGCATGAATGCGAGCCTGCAGCGGGTGCATTAATTGAGCGCCTGTGCGCGAATCGCCGCGCCGATCGCTCCGGCAAAGCGAGCCTGGGGCGAGGTGGTCACCGGCGACCCCAGCAGCTCGCCCAACCGCTCCACAACGTAAGCGTTCTCGCACAGGCCACCGGTCAGGTAGTACGGGGCGCCCGCGGCCTGCCCGGCCATGGTCACCACGCGCGAGACCACGCTGTCGATCACACCGCGGGCGATGTTCTCGCGCGGCTCACCGCGACCGATCAGGCTGATGACCTCGCTTTCGGCAAACACCGTGCACATGCTGCTGATCTTGGTAGGCTCGCCGGTGCGGGCGAGGTCTGCCATCTGCTGCTGGGTAATGCCTAGGCGGTCGGCCATGATCTCCAAGAAGCGCCCCGTGCCGGCGGCGCACTTGTCGTTCATGGCAAACTTGGCCACGCGGCCACTTTTAAGCTGAATGACCTTGGTGTCCTGGCCGCCCACGTCAATCACCGTGCCGTGATCGCCAAACAGGCGCACGGCACCGGTGCCGTGGCAGGTAATCTCGGTCACGACCTTGTGCGCATAGGGCACGGCGACACGACCGTAGCCAGTCGCGACCACGCGAACATCGTCGCCCGTCACGTCATAGCCAGCCGCTGCCAGTGCCTCGCGCAGCCGCTCGGAAGCATCGACCGAGGAAAACCCGGTTGGCTGCACGCACGTCCACGCCACCGAACCCTCCCCGTCGACCACAGCAGCCTTAGCCGCCGTAGACCCGATATCGATCCCAATCCCTATCATGGCTCTCTCCCAATCTAAACATCAAAGGTAGCGGCGCGTTCAGGCGCCTTAGCTCTAGGTTTCTCAGATGCCGGAGATTGCCCCGAAAGAGGAGCGCAGCGTACTTTGGGTACGCAAGCGACGGTTTGAGGGGCAAGATCCGGTGCCTGAGGAAGCTAGAGGGTTTCGATGAAGGCGGCGATGCGCGTCTCGATCTGACCCATGTCGCCATTGCTGTAATCGGTCTCAATCTTCATGTACGGAATGCCCGCACCCTCGACAGCCTCCTGCATGCGCGCGCTCTCAACGTTGAAGGTGTGGCAGGCCTGCAGCACGCTCTCTACCACGCCATCGACATGGTACTTCTCGCACATAGCCAGCGTGTTTCCCATGCGGCCTTCGTTAGGCGTCATGACCGAGCAGTTGATGTCCAGGTAGCGGTCGGCGATGGCGCGCAGGATGTCGGGAGCATCCGGGTCGATCATCATGGCCGCCGTGCGCTCGCCCGAGCAGTCGTCCATGCACACGACCACACCACCGTTGGACTCGATGGTGCGGCCGATCTTGTTGATCACGCCGCCCACCGGGCAGCCAGTGATCAGAATGCGCTTGGCATCCGCCGTAATCGGGCGCTCGCCAGCCTCGTAGGACTCACGCAGCTTGGCGACCTTTTGCTCCAGCTGCTGCGTATAGGCCTCGATATCAAAACTGAACGTACCGGCGAACATGGTGCTCATCAGGTCGACGCCGCTCATAGCCGCCGGCTGGTTGACCTGCAGGGCGAACATCTCGAGCTGAGCCGCACGCAGGCGATTGCGGCGGCGGACGGCAGCGCGCAGGTCGTCGTCGGTGATCGTAATACCGTAGAAGTTCTCGATCTCCTCCTTGAGCAGACGGCACTCCTCATACCAGCCTTCACGCTCGTAGGCGCGATCGCGACTCTGCGGAAGATGCAGAATGTGCGTGCGCTTGAGCTCGTTGAGTAGCTCGTACATCTTCTTCTTGCCGTCGCAGGTTGTCTCACCGATGATCATGTCGCTAAAGTACGTAAACTGTCTCTTATACACATCTGACGCTGCCGACGATCGCAT
>UROM01000078.1 GCA_900549455.1 uncultured Collinsella sp.
CGAGATGCTCAGGAGTCTCGTGGGCTCGGAGATGTGTATAAGAGACAGTTATGGTAGGCACCGGCAAGGGCGCCGAAATGGGCGTTCTGTTCAAGAGCGCCGAGGCGCTGGAGAACCTGCGCAGTGTGGGCACCGTGGTGCTCGACAAGACGGGCACCGTCACCCGCGGCAAGCCTGCCGTGACCGATATCGTGGTAGCCACGCGCACTGACGGCTCGCCCGCCATGAGCGAAAAGGCGCTGCTCAAGCTGGCCGCGGCGCTGGAGCGCTCAAGCGAGCACCCGCTGGCCGAGGCGATTATGGCCGAGTGCGAGGCGCGCGGAATTGTCGCGCGCATGGTCGAGGACTTTGCCGCCGTGCCCGGTCGTGGCGTTACGGCGCGCGAGGGGCAGAACACCATCGCCGCCGGTAACGTGCGCCTGATGAACGAGCTGGGCGTTACCGTGCCCGCGGGCCTTGCCGAACAGTTCGCCGCCGAAGGCAAGACGCCGCTGTTCTTTGCCAAGAACGGCGAGCTTGCCGGCACCATTGCCGTGGCTGACGAGGTCAAGGAGACGAGCGCCGAGGCCATCGCCGCGCTCCGCAAGCTCGGCGTCGACGTGCGCATGCTCACCGGCGACAACCGTGTGACGGCCGAAGCAATCGCCCGCCGCGTGGGACTGAACAGAGAGCAGGTCATCGCCGACGTCCTCCCCGCCGACAAGGAACGCCACGTGCGCGAACTGCAGGACGCGGGCGGCAAGGTCGCCATGGTGGGCGACGGCATCAACGACTCCCCCGCCCTGGCGCGCGCCGACGTGGGCCTTGCTATCGGCACCGGCGCCGACATCGCCAAGGAAGGGGCAGATGTGGTGCTCATGCGCAGCGACCTCATGGACGTCGCCCGCGCCATCGAGCTTTCGCGCGCCACGATTCGCAACATCAAGCAGGACCTGTTCTGGGCGCTGTTCTACAACGGCATCGGCATTCCGCTCGCCGCGGGCGTGTTCTTCCCCCTCACCGGTTGGCAACTCTCGCCGATGTTTGGCGCCGCGGCCATGAGCCTGTCGAGTGTCTGCGTCGTAAGCAATGCGCTGCGCCTGAAATCCTTTAAGCCTAAAGTGGCAAAATAGGCTCACCACTAAGTCCATTTAGAGCGGGTTTTCCAGGTGCCCGAGATTGGCCTGAAAGAGGAGCGACGCGTACTTTGGTACGCGAGCGACGGTTTGAAGGTCAAGGTCGGGTGCCTGGGAAAGCCGACACAACAGAGAGGAATACCCATGCGTTATACAATCAAGACTTCCGGCCTCATGTGCGGCCACTGCGACGCCACCGTCGAGACGGCGTTGCTCAACGTGGCCGGCGTGACCGACGCCGACGCCGATCACGAGACCCAGACCGTCCAGGTGGAGTGCGCCGACACCGTGACCGCCGAGCAGCTCGCCGCCGCTGTCGAGGCCGCGGGCGAGAAGTTCCACGCCCTGTCCGTAACCGCCGCGTAACAGACGCTGTCTACTCAATCCTCAGAAGTTGCGGTGAAATACGGACTGTTGTGCCGCCCTAGGCCTTTAAACGGTCCGTATTTCACCGCAACTGACAGGGATATCCGAAAGATCGACCAGAAACGAGGACCCGCCATGATGGCAGACCACAAATCGGTGACCCGCATGCTCAAGACGGCACGCGGCCAGATCGACGGCATCTTGCGGATGGTCGACGAGGACCGCTATTGCGTCGATATTTCCACGCAGCTCATGGCCACACAGGCACTCCTCGCGCGCATTAACGCCGACGTGCTCAAGGCGCATATCGAGGGCTGCGTGACTTCGGCAATCGAATCGGGCGACGAAGACCTCAAAGCCGCCAAGCTCGCCGAGATCGAACGCGTCGTCGACAAGCTCTCCAAGTAATTGGGGCATTGGGGACAGACTTCTTTGCACCGTCTTGGTGTTCCGGGGACAGGTATGTTTGCACCACCTTGATGCAGATTAACCTGTCCCCCTTGCTCTAAATCGGGTATAAAGGCGTGCAGCATATCAAACGAAAGGCAATTTGCATGAATGACTTTATGAAGGGTCGCAATGGCGCTGACGAGCTCACCATCGTAATGGGTTTTGCCGGCATCATCATCGCGATGATCGGATCGATAGCCCGCATCCAGTGGCTCAGCTGGATCGCCATCGCCGTCATCGTGATTGGTGTGCTGCGCGGCCTGTCCAAAAACATCGATGCACGTCGCAAGGAGAACGAGACCTTTGTCGCCGCGACCGCCAATGTTCCCGGCTTGGGCAAGTTCGTCGCCAGCTTGGGCGGCGGGGCCGCAGCGGCCAGCACTTCACGCGCGGCCGGCACCAGTAAGGAAGACTTTGAACGTGCCAAGCGCACGGCCAAGAAGATGTGGAAGGGTCGCAAGACCACGGCATACCTCAAGTGCCCCAACTGCGGCCAGATGCTCTCCGTCCCCAAGGGCAAGGGCAAGATCCGCGTCACCTGCCCCAAGTGCCACGCCAAGATGGAAACGCGCTCGTAGCCGCCACACCATAGGACAAAATAAAAGCCGAGGCCTCGCACTGAGACCTCGGCTTTTTTTGAATGTGACAAGGGGACCGTCCCTTTGTCGCATCGCCATATCGCGCGCTTACGCCACGCCGTCGCGGGCGAGCTCCTCGGCCAGCGCCTCGGCCGGCATGGCCATAATCGCGTCGAGCTCGGCGTCCACCTCGGGAATACGCTTCATCTTGAGCTTGTGCATCAGATCGCCACGGCACATCACGTGCATCGGCTCACGCAGCGCGCACAGGTCATCGAGCGGGTTCTTGCGCGTCACCAGGATATCGGCGGCCTTACCGCACTCGATCGTGCCGGTCTCGCCGCCCAGCCCCAGCAGCTCGGCATTGACCTGCGTGGCCGTATGCAGCGCGAAGGCGTTGCTCACACCCACGTACTTGGCAAAATAGGCCACCTCACGCCACATGTCGTACTGCGTCACGAACGGGCAGCTCGAGTCCGTGCCCAGGCCTACCTTGATACCGGCTTTCAGCGCCGCACGAGCACTCTCGATAATGCCCGAGCACACGATGTCGCCGTTCTTCTTTTGCGTATCGGTCGAATGGGTCTTTTCCGGGTCGAGCAATACAAACGGCAGCGCCGGGCTGATGGTGCAGGTCACACTCGGCGCACGTCCCTCGAGCTGCGTACCCGCGGCGCCGCGGTACAGTTCCAGGATCTCGGGCGTCAACGGAGCGCCGTGCTCAATCGTGTCAACTCCGGCCTCAAGCGCGGCCTTCACGCCCTCGGTGCTCTCGACATGGGCCATAACCGGAAGGCCCATATCGTGTGCTGCCTTGCACGCCGCTGCGGCAACCTCCACCGGCATACGCAGCACACCCGGCTCGCCCACCTCAGTCGCATCGAACACGCCGCCCGTTACGAACAGTTTAATGACGTCGGCACCGCGCGCATACAGGTCGCGCACCTGTTCGGCTGCCTCGGCGGAACTGTTGGCCACCTGGGCGAACAAGCCCGCACCATGGCCGCCCGGCACCGTGACGCCCGTTCCCGGCGCCACCAGGCGAGGACCTTGATACTTACCGGCATCGATAGCATCGCGCACGGCAAGATCGGCAAACAACGGGTCGCCCGCGCCGCGCACCGTGGTCACGCCGCTTGCCAGCTGTTGTTGGGCGCTGCCCTTAAGAATGTGGCGCACGATGGCGCGCCCCACGGGATTATCGAGCTTCTTCATCAGCGCGCCCGCATCGCCCGCCGAAACCGGCTTGCCCGAACCGCACAGATGTACATGCATATTGATGAGGCCCGGCATGAGATACGCACCTGCCAGGTCGATGACCTCGGCACCTGCAGGCGCCTGCGCCACAGCACTCGGCCCCATCCACGTGATGACACCGCGCTCAACGACCACGGCCATGTCGGGCTGCGGCTCCATATGTTCCGAACCATCCAGGACGGTCGCATTGATAAACAACGTGGAACGATCGGCAGACGCCATATCGAGCTCCTCCCTCACGATTAACTTGAACATTTGTCCATTATTACCTAGCGCGACAGGGTTGCTGCGGACATATCGGCTAACGGGAGGAAGAAAAGGGCGTGAGGATGAACAGACCAGTGCAGCGATGCTTCGGTCGTCCCAGCAAAACGTCTTGATCTGTAACAAATAGACCGTCTTTAACCTTCCAAATGTTACAGATCGAGATCTTTCGACATCGCGTCCAACCTTTGTCTCAATCTGTAACAGTTGGGTCGAATTTTGGCCGTTAGATGTTACAGATCGAGACATTCTCCGGCCCCATCGTCAAACGTCTAAATCTGTAACAGGTAGACAGGTTTTCGGCCTCTAGATGTTACAGATTGAGATCTTTTAGCGGTAGCCAACCTTCCGTCTTGATCTGTAACAGTTAGAAGGCCAAACGGTCCCTTGTTGTTACAGATCGAGACGGTCCGCTTCAGTGCCCACACCACTGCCGTCTCCATTGTTCAGCCAAATCGGCCCGTCGCGGAATACCCGCTAGCCTCATCTTTTCAGCCAGCTTCCCCGGGTTCTTGAGTTCATCAAACGTGAACCGAAGCACCTTGTGCCCGAGCATTGTCAGATGAGATTCCCGCTGACGCTCTGCCACGAACGGGTCGACCGACTCCCGACCCTCGCCGTTCTGCAAGGTATACTTCCCCTTTCCGTCGAGCTCGCCAATCACGCACGTCCCGTCCTCGAGCCTCCAAAAATAATCAACGCGAAACACTTGGCCCGAATCAAGCGGATCGCGAAACTCCACCTGCAACTCCGGAACCGGAAAGCCGTATGCAATAAAGAATGCTCGGAACCGAGACTCGCCACCGTTTTCGGACAGCCCGTCCGCATGCGACGCAATCACCTGAGCTCTGCGATACCCTCGTCTGCCCTCGCAATCGGCCTGAAGCCGATTGCAGAGGTCGTCGCGCGACATGCCCTTCGCTCGCAGCGCAGAATCGGCGATCGCCAGACCATACGAAAACGGGGCGCGTAGCAGGCAATCCTCTACCGTGCGCCAAAACGGCGTCACCCGCACGCCGTCGACGCGCTCAAGCGCACCCGCCGTCTGCGGACGCAGCAGCCTATATCCCGTGCTCAACGCCACCGAACAACCCGTCTTGACCAAGTAACGCGGGCCGAGCAGATCATTCGGCACCCCCAGACCCCATATCAGCGCGGCGTCATATCCCCAAAACGCCCAATCGGGGTGAAACTCGGCAAGCCCCTTGATGGTCCACCTCGCTCGCTCCGGCGGCGTCAATGCATCCCATTCATGCTGAAAACAAAATAGGTGCGATTCGGGCTCCGCAATATCGTCTGTGCCCACATGACGCCGCAGCCACATAAGCTCGGCATTGTCGTGTGTCACAAGCAGCACGTCTTGTTCAGCCGCCACCGTGAGCCTGGCAAGCATCCTATTCCGCGCCAAGGTGTTACGTGTTGCATGCTTGTGTTTAAAAACGGTATTAGACACTTTCATCACCACCACATCGGAGAAATGGGCCATCGCCGCTGTTGCCGCCGCTGACAAATGTCTTGATCTGTAACAGGAAAACAGTCTTTGAGCCTCTAGTTGTTACAGAACAAGATCTTTCGGTACCGCGTCCAACCTTTGTCTCAATCTGTAACAGTTAGACCGAATTTTGGCCTGCAGATGTTACAGATTGAGACATTCCCCTGCCAGGTTCCAAACGTCTCGATCTGTAACAGTTGGACGTTCTCCAGGCCCCTAAACGTTACAGATTTAGACAAACCAGCGGCGCCCAAGCGTTCCTCTCGATCTGTAACAGTTAGACGTTCTCCAGACCCCCAAACGTTACAGATCAAGACAAAAAGGCAGAAGGCAAGGCGGGCGACAGCCCATCCCCTACTCCCATTCCTGTTCGTAGATGTTGAGCGACTTTACGTAGCGCCCCTGGGCGCCCATGATGTCGCGGACCAGGCGCAAAAAGAAGCTGATGCACGAGGTGTCAAAGCCATCCTGCAGGTCCTCCGGATGCACCGCGCCCGGCCCATCGAACGCCGTGTCACTCAGGCGCGCGATGTCATACAGATAGAGCTGTCCCGCCGTCAGCCAGACATCGTCGACGTAGGCGAGGCGCACCGCAATCGCGCCGTCGCTCCAATGCTCCTTTTGCACGATATGCGGGTCGTAGACATCAAAGCGACGGTCGGTGCGCGTATCCTTCAGCGCAGCCATGCCGTTCGCAGGATCCTTGTCCAAAATGCCAAAGCGCGAGAAATACTGCGTGTCGCGTACCTGCTCGAGCCGCTTGAGCGAGACAGGCGAAAGCGATGCCGGCGGCTCGTCAACATACAGCTCGAGCAGCGTCTTGCCATGGCGATAGGAGCGCTCGAAGAGCAGCCAATCGGTAAATGCCATGTTGTAAGCCATGATTTCGTTTTGGGAAGGCTCGGTGCGATAGCTGAGCCACGGGTCGACAATGATCTCAAACTGCTCGCGCGCCGGCTCCAAAAACTGAAACTTCCGTAGCATCCAAAAATGGGCCATGTCGGCAATATCGTTGCCGACGGCTTCAGCCAGATGTGCTCGGTCTAAAACGTGGTCAGTCACGGCATCCTCCTCAAACTGATGAACCTCAATTTGAGCTTACGAGGAGGGTGGGCAGCCACTGTTGGCACGGGCAAAATAGGCCTCCGGCTGCAAACCGGATGCTGACCAAACACTTGACGGGATGCTTGACCGAAAATGCGCACCGCAACAAAACCGCAGGTAAACATAGACGGCCAACCCGCCCTTTTGAGCCAGATGCCCGCAGCAACCACAGAAACAACAGGTGACCACAGCCCAAGAAGTCGACAAATGAACACCCGTACGTCGGCAAACGAACAAATCAGTCGCAAACCCGCAAGGAGTGTCCCCGAATGCCGGCACATAAGGAACGTCCCCAACTGCCGGCACTTTGGGACGTTCCTTTTGGGCCGGCCGTTGGGGACAGCCCTTGACGATTCAGCTGTGGACAGCCGCCTTACAGCTCCAGCGCCTCGGCGACTTCGGCAGCGCAGGCCAGGGCGTCGGCCATGGCGCTCACCACGAGCGAGCTGCCGTTGCGAGCGTCACCGGCAACATACACCGGCACGGCATCCGCGGAGACGCCGTCGACACGTGCCGCAAGATGCGAGCCCTCGGCGGCCATCACAGGCAGCGGACGACCAGCGGTGGCAACAGGCACGCCTACCGCATCGAACACGCCATGCTCAGGACCCGTAAAGCCGCAGGCGATGAGCACCAGCTGCGCCGGTACCTCGTGCTCGGAGCCCGCAATGCGTTCGGGCTTGCCGGCCGACCAATCCAGATCGACCACGCGCAGACCCGCGGCCGCGCCCTTCTTATCCAGCAGCACCTCGAGCGTATCCACACCCCAGGCACGCATCTCGCCGCCCATGGCAGCGATAGCCTCCTGCTGGCCGTAGTCGGTCTTCTTAACGTTGGGCCACTGCGGCCAAGGGTTGCTCGCCGCGCGCTTATCGGGCGCGGCCGGCAAGAACTCAAGCTGGCGCACGCTACGCGCACCCTGGCGCACCGCGGTACCCACGCAGTCGTTGCCGGTATCGCCGCCGCCAATGACCACAACGTCCAGGCCGCGCGCGTTCACCGCGGGCTCACCGCCATCGAGCACCGAGACGGTCGAGGCCGTCAGGTAGTCCACGGCATACACCACGCCCGGGGCATCCACGTTCGCAGCCGAAAGACCGCGGGGTGCACGAGCACCGGCAGCCATCACAACGGCGTCAAAACCATTGAGCTTGGCCGCCGCCGCAGGGTTCGTCACATCAGTACCCAGCTCAAAGACGATACCCAGCTCGCGCATAAGTGCCACGCGACGCTCGACCACGGACTTCTCGAGCTTCATGTTGGGAATGCCGTACATGAGCAGACCGCCCGGGCGGTCGTCACGCTCAAACACCGTCACGCGAGCACCGCGACGCGCAAGCTCCCATGCAGCCACCAGACCAGCAGGACCGGAACCCACCACGGCGACCGCGGGCGCATCCTCCCCTGCCGGCTCAAAGCGACGCGGGCCGCCGTTTGCCCACTCATGGTCGCTGATCGCACGCTCGTTGTCATGAATCGTCGTGGGTTGACCGTCGACCGAACCCAGGTTGCACGCAGCCTCGCACAGCGCCGGGCACACGCGGCTCGTGAACTCTGTCTCTTATACACATCTGACGCTGCCGACGATCGCATAAGTGTAGA
>UROM01000079.1 GCA_900549455.1 uncultured Collinsella sp.
GTGGGCTCGGAGATGTGTATAAGAGACAGGAGATGGCCGCTGAGCCCAAGGCCGAGTAAATCAGTCTTAGTTAATTCTTTTTCATCTCTTTGAAAGGAACCACAATGGCCCAGATTACCGCCGCTATGGTCAAGCAGCTCCGCGAGATGACCGACTCCCCGATGATGGAGTGCAAGAAGGCTCTCGTCGAGGCTGACGGCGACATGGACGCCGCTGTCGACGTTCTGCGCAAGAACGGCCTCGCCAAGGCTGCCAAGAAGGCTGGCCGTGAGACCAACGAGGGCGCTGTCGCCGCGTTCGTCTCCGAGGACGGCAAGACCGGCGCTCTGCTCGAGCTCTCCTGCGAGACCGACTTCGTCGGCTCCAACGCCAAGTTCACCGGCTTTGCTTCCAAGGTCGCCGAGGTTGTCGCCACCACCGAGCCTGCTGACGTCGACGCTCTGCTCGAGAAGCCGATGGGCGAGGAGACCGTTTCCTCCGAGCTCACCGAGATGATTCACATCATGGGCGAGAACATGAAGATCTCCCGTTTCGCCGCCCGCAAGGCTGAGAACGGCGCTCTCGCTTCTTACATCCACATGGGTGGTAAGATCGGCGTTCTCGTCGAGTTCGCTTTCGAGAAGGCCGAGACCGCTCAGGCTGAGTCCTTCAAGACCTTTGCTCACGACGTTGCCCTTCAGGTTGCCGCCGTCGCACCGATCTGCGCTACCCGCGATCAGGTTCCGGCTGAGACCGTCGACCACGAGAAGCAGATCTACATGGCTCAGGCTGCCGAGTCCGGCAAGCCCGAGGCTATCCAGGAGAAGATGGCTGTTGGCCGTCTGGAGAAGTTCTACAAGCAGTCCGTGCTCACCGAGCAGGAGTTCATCAAGGACAGCTCCCTCACCATCAAGAAGTACGCTGAGCAGGTCTCCAAGGAGCTCGGCGACACCATTACCGTCGTTGCCTTTGACCGTCTGGTCCGTGGCGAGTAAATAAGCTCTTGTAGCTGGTAATGAGCAGGCTGTGGGTTTTACTCACAGCCTGCTTTTTCATGGCTCTCCGTTAAGCCTTTGATATTATGTTATGAGTCTAATTAAAGGAGGATCGCTTTGTCCGACATCCGATATAAACGCGTACTTCTGAAGCTCTCCGGTGAAGCGCTGATGGGCGACGGTCAATATGGCATCGACCCCAAGGTTACCGACCATCTTGCCAAGCAGGTCAAGGAGCTGCTCGCCGTTGGCCATGAGGTCGGCGTTGTTGTCGGCGGCGGCAACATTTTCCGTGGCATGGCCGGCGCTGCCGGTGGCATGGATCGCGCCCAGGCCGACTACATGGGCATGCTGGCAACTGTTATGAACGCGCTCGCCCTGCAGGATGCCTTCGAGCACAACGATGTTCCCTGCCGCGTGATGAGCGCTATCCAGATGAACGAGATCTGCGAGCCCTATATTCGCCGTCGCGCCATCAACCACCTTTCCAAGGGCAACGTCGTTATTTTTGCCGCCGGTTCGGGCAATCCGTACTTTACGACTGACACCGCCGCGGCTCTTCGTGCCTGCGAGATCGGTGCCGAGATTCTGATTAAGGCCACCAAGGTTGACGGCATCTACGACAAGGATCCTGTCAAGTGTTCCGATGCCGTCCGTTTTGACAAGATTACCTATCACGAGGTTCTCGTCCGCGGTCTGCAGGTTATGGATTCCACGGCCACGGCGCTGTGCCAGGATAACCGTATGCCGATTTTGGTCCTCAACATCGATGGCGAGGACACCGTCAAACGCGCGCTTTCGGGTGAGCCCGTCGGCACGCTCGTCTATCAGGAGGATTAAGCATGGCAGAGAACATCACCGCCCACATGGACAAGTCGCTCGAGTCCCTCAAGCACAACTTCTCCAAGGTTCGCACGGGCCGCGCCAACGCTAACATTCTGTCCGACATTTCGGTCGATTACTACGGTGTTCCCACGCCGGTTACCCAGGTTGCCGCCGTTAAGACCCCCGAGGCTCACATGCTGCTTATCGAGCCCTGGGACAAGGCGCTCGTCAACGCAATCGTGAAGGCTATCAGCGCTTCCGATCTGGGCATTACTCCCAACTCTGACGGTACCGTCGTGCGCCTGCCGTTCCCGGCTCCCACCGAGGAGCGTCGTCGCGAGCTCGTCAAGGAGTGCCGCGAGTATGCCGAGCAGGCCAAGGTCTCCATTCGCAACATCCGTCGCGACTTTAACAACAAGCTCGAGCGCGACGAAGAGCTCACCGAGGACGATGTCCGTCGCGAGCAGGCCAAGGTCCAGAAGTATACCGATGAGTATGTTGCCAAGGTTGAGGAGCTTCTGAAGGAAAAAGAAGCCGAGGTCATGGAGATCTAAGGTGCAATACGACGAGAACAAACTGGTCGAGTACTTTGCCGACGCCCCTGCGGGCGTCGGTTTTTCCGACCTTGACCTCAATAAGATTCCGCATCATATTTCGTGCATCATGGACGGTAACGGTCGCTGGGCCACGGCGCGCGGTCTTGCCCGCACCGAGGGCCACAAGGCCGGTATCGTCTCCCTGCGCGAGATTATTACCGCATGCGTGCGCTTGGGCGTCGACGTCCTTTCGGCCTATGCGTTTTCCACCGAAAACTGGAACCGTCCGCAGCACGAGGTCAACGTTTTGATGCATTTGTTTGCCAAGACGTTTATCGATGAGCTGCCGCTGCTTAAGCGCGAAAACGTGCGCGTTGTCTTTTTGGGCGATATTTCCGCACTGCCTAAGAAGACCCGCGATGTCTTTGAGCGAGGTCTTGCCGAGTGTGCCGCCCACACCGGCATGACGCTGGCGCTTGCCGTCAACTACGGCGCCCGTGCTGAGATCACCCGTGCTGTCCGTCAGATCGCGCTCGATGCCGCCGCCGGCAAGATCGATCCCGCCGCTATCGACGATGATATGGTTGCCTCGCACCTCTATACTGCTGGGCTGCCCGATCCTGAGCTTGTGATTCGCACCTCCGGCGAGCTTCGCCTTTCGAATTATCTGCTGTGGCAGGTTGCCTATTCCGAGTTTTATGTCACCGATACCTATTGGCCCGACTTTGATCGTTGGGGCCTTGTCGACGCCATTTTGGCCTACCAGGGCCGCGACCGCAGGTTTGGTGGACTGAGCAAGACCGAGGAGGCTTAATCGTGTCCGATCGTCCCAAGGCGTCTGCTCCCAAGGCGTCAACCCCCAAGGCGCCTTCCGCCAAGAGCGGCGCGGCTGCGACTTCGTGGTTGGCCGGCTTTATTACCCGCGCCGCCGCAGGTATCGTCTACGCCGTCGTATTTATTCTCTGCTTGGTTTTGGGTATCGTTCCCACTGCCATTTTTGTCTCCGTCATGAGCGGCCTGTGCTGCTATGAGTTTTTCCGCATGACGAAGCTCGATGGCAAGGTGGCCAACGAGCGCCTGGGTATCGCTGCCGCCGTGCTCTTTCCGCTCTCGGCGCTGGGCGACTCGCTGCTGTTGAATGCCCTGCTTTTTGCACTGATGCTTGCGGTGGGTATTTGGTACGTCTGGTCGTCGCGTACCCGTATATCCGATGTAGCCGTGACGCTCATGGGCCCCATCTACACCGGTTTTATGCTGTCGGCCATCGTTCTGCTGCGCGATGCCGTGCCCGGTTTTGCCGGCGCCCTGCTTTCGGTGGGTGTTTGCGCGTCTCTCTGGGTCTCCGATTCGTTCGCCTATATCGTGGGTAGCCGTATCGGCAAGCACAAGATGGTCCCCAAGATTTCTCCCAAAAAGAGCTGGGAGGGCTTTGTCGGCGGCATCTTGGGTTCGGTTCTCATCTGGCTCATTTTGTGGGCGACGCATTTCTATAAGCTGAGCTTGCCCTATGCGCTGCTGTGCGGCGTGGTCGTGTCCATCTTGGGCGTTATCGGCGACCTCATCGAGTCGCGCATCAAGCGTGGCGTGGGCGTCAAGGATTCCGGCAACCTTATTCCGGGTCATGGCGGCATGCTCGACCGTAGCGACTCGCTTATTATTGGTTGCATTACCGCGCAGCTACTTTTGATGATCGGAGGCGTGCTGTAATGTCATTCCAGACGACGTATGGCCCTGATGGACGCCTTCGCGTTGCCATCCTGGGTTGTACGGGCTCTATCGGAACGCAGGCACTCGATGTATGCCGTCAGCATGCCGATCGATTGCAGGTTACGGCGCTGTCCGTTAACTCCAGCACTTCGGAGCTCGTTGCGTTTGCCCGCGAATTCTCGGTTCCGGCCGTTGCCGTGGCCGACACCACCCACGGTGCGGACGCTGTACTGCAGGGGCTGCCCGAGGGCACCGAGCTCGGTGTTGGTGCGCAGGCGGTTTGTGAGCTCGCGCGTCGCGATGACGTCGACTGTGTGCTTGTTGCCATTGTGGGCGCTGCCGGGCTTGAAGCGAGCCATGCGGCTCTGACCTCGAACAAGCGTCTTGCACTTGCTAACAAGGAGTCCCTCGTTGTCGGCGGTGACCTGCTGATGCCGTTGGCGCGGCCGGGTCAGCTCATTCCGGTCGACTCCGAGCACTCCGCCATCTACCAGTGCTATCTGGGGGAGAATCCGCGCGAGGCTCACTGCATTTGGCTCACTTGCTCGGGTGGTCCGTTCTTTGGTCGTACGCGCGACGAGCTCAATCGCGTGACACGCGCCGATGCGCTGGCACATCCCACGTGGGCCATGGGCGCTAAGATCACCATCGACTCCGCCACTCTTATGAACAAGGGCCTGGAGCGTATCGAGGCGATGCATCTGTTCGGTTGCGATCTCGACTTTATCAACGTGGTCGTTCAGCGCCAGTCAAAGATTCATTCGATGGTCGAGTTTGCCGACGGCTCCGTGATGGCGCATCTCGGTGCGTCCGACATGCGCATTCCCATCCAGTTTGCCTTTTCGTATCCCGAGCGCTGGGATACTCCGGCGCCGCGAATCGATTTTCGTGAGTTGGGGCAGCTTACCTTCGACGCGGCCGATATGGACACGTTCCGCTGCCTGGCGCTGGCCGAGCGTGCCGGCAAGACGGGTGGCACCATGCCGTGCGTGCTGAATGCCGCCAACGAAGTTGCCGTCGATGCCTTCCTGCGCGATGCCTGTACCTTTACCGATATCGATCGCATCGTTGAGTCCTGCATGGATGCACACGATACGCAGGCGGTTGCATCGTTTGAGCAGCTTCGCGATATCGATACGTGGGCTCGCGCCAAGGCCGCCGAGGTGCTCGCTGCAACCCGCTCTTAATCGTAAGGATTGCTTTTCGTTTTATGGATACTGTTCTGAGCGTTCTCTCCTCGGTCTTTTGGGGCCTTTTGATGCTATCCGTCCTCGTGTTTCTGCATGAGGGCGGCCACTTTTTGGCGGCCCGTGCGTGCGGCGTGCGCGTCACTGAGTTTTTCTTGGGCCTGCCGTGCCGCTTTGACATTCATCATACGTCGCGTCGCATCGGTACCAAGTTTGGCGTGACGCCGCTGCTGCTGGGTGGTTATGCCGCTATCTGCGGTATGGACCCGACCGATGTCTCGTGCGCCGACCGTGTGCTTGCGGCGATCTATCGTCATGGTCGCGTTTCGGTTGCAGACCTTTCCGTCGAGCTGGAGCTGCCCGAGGAGGATATTCTCGAGGCTTGTGCCTTGCTTTTGGGCTGGGGCTCCGTTGCGCCTTGGTACGAGGAAGGGGAGAAGCCTTCACCCAGTTACTATCCGGTTAGGTACCAGACGCTGCCGCGCGATGCTGCAGGATATACCACCTTTGACGGTCGCAAGTTCGATCGAGAGCATGCGACTGCCGAGGGCGATGTGTGGGAGCTGCCGGTAGCCGCTTCGGAGTTTCTCGAGCAGGAGCGTTCGCATACCTATCTGGGACAGGGTTTTCTCAAGCGTGCCTTTATGCTGCTCGCGGGTATTCTCGTCAATATTCTGACGGGTTTTTTGCTGCTTATGAGCATCTACTCTGTCGCCGGCGTATCGGTTCCGGTCGATAGCAATGTGATCGGTCAGGTCGACGAAGGCTCAATTGCTGCCAAGGCGGGCATCGAGGCCGGTGACGCAATTCTTTCGGTCGACGGCGTGTCCTGCTCTAGCTGGATGGATGTATATGATGCCATCGGCAAGGCTGCAGGTCAGGGCGATTTCGCCATTGAGTACCAGCGCTGCGGCAAGAATCTTTCGACCTCGGTTGCGCTCAAGGAGGGCGAGCGTTTGGGCGTTTATGCCTCCACGCAAGTGGTCCATTTGGACCCCATTACGTCGGCGCGCTTGTCGTTCTCCTATGTTCAGCAGACAGCTGAGGGCGTGATGCGCCTGCTGCAGCCGCAGCATACGATGGAGATACTCGATCAGTCCTCCTCGATTGTGGGCATCAGCGTCATGTCTTCTCAGGCGGCGGCAGCCGGTCCCGCGACGTTCTTGACGTTTGCCGCCCTCATTTCGTTCTCGCTTGGCTTTATGAACCTGCTGCCCATCCCACCGCTCGATGGCGGTAAGCTGGTTATCGAGATCATTCAAAAAATCACGGGCCGCGAGCTTCCGCTCAAGGTCCAGACGATTGTGAGCTATGTGGGCATCGCACTCTTTGCGCTGCTGTTTGTCTATATGCTTCGTTCCGACATCCTTCGATTTATTCTGTAGGGGAGTGGTTGGATTGTCTTTATCCCATCCTTTGCCTCGCGAGCTAACGCGTCCCGTGCATGTGGGCGGCGTGCAGATCGGTGGCGGCGCGCCGGTGGTGGTTCAATCCATGACCTGCACCGATACCGCTGATGCCCAGGCAACGCTTGCGCAAGTACGTGCTTTGGCGCAGGCTGGCTGCGATATCGTGCGCGTGAGCGTGCCCACCGAGGCCGCGCTTGAGGGTTTCCGCACCATCTGCGCCGAGTCTCCGGTGCCGATTGTCGCCGATATCCACTTTAACCATAAGCTCGCCATTGGTGCCGTTGAGGCTGGTGCTGCCAAGCTGCGCATCAATCCCGGCAATATCGGCGATTGGGCCAAGGTTGACGCGGTGATCGATGCTGCGGGTGCCGCGGGCTGTGCGATTCGTATCGGCGTCAATGCCGGTTCGCTTGAGCAGGATATCGCCGAGCGCGACGACCTTACGCAACCCGAAAAGCTCGTGATGTCGAGCGAGCGTTTCGTCAAACATTTTGAGGATCGCGGCTTTACCAATATCGTGCTTTCCGCCAAGGCGCATAGCGTGTCAACGACGCTCGACACTTATCGTGCCCTTTCGCGCGAAATCCCCCATGTTCCACTTCACTTGGGCGTGACTGAGGCCGGAACCAAGCTCCAGGGCACCATTAAGAGCTCTGTGGGCTTGGGTATTCTGCTTTCCGAGGGCATTGGCGATACCATGCGCGTCTCGCTTACGGCCGATCCGGTCGAGGAGCCGCCGGTCGCCTGGGGTATCTTGCAGTCGCTCGGCCTTCGCCGCCGCGGTCCCGAGATCGTCTCGTGCCCCACATGCGCTCGCTGCCAGGTCAACCTCATTCCTATCGCCGAGGAGGTCACCGAGCGGCTTAAGAACTACTCTGCGCCGCTTTCGATTGCCGTGATGGGATGTGCGGTCAATGGCCCCGGCGAGGCCTCTGACGCCGACTTGGGCGTTGCCTGCGGACGAGGTCAGGGCCTGCTCTTTTCGCACGGCCAGATCATTGGTAAAGTAGCTGAGGACCAAATTGTCGACGCGCTTATGGCCGAGGTCGACAAGCTTATTGAGGAGAAATAAATGACTCGAGCAATGTATATGTCTAAGCTGTATGCTCCGACGCTCAAAGAGGATCCGGCCGACGCCGAGCTTGCGAGCCATCGATTGCTGCTTCGTGCCGGCATGATCCGCAAGGAGGCCGCCGGTCTCTATTCCTATCTGCCGCTCGCGTGGCGCTCGATTCGTAAGATCGAGAACATCGTGCGCGACGAGATGGATGCTGCCGGCGCCCAGGAGCTCATGATGCCCATCATGGTCGATGCCGAGCTGTGGCGTGAGTCCGGCCGTATCGATGCTTATGGCAAGGAGCTTGTGCGCTTTGATGACCGCCACGGACGCGAGTTCGTGCTCGGTCCCACGCACGAGGAGACCGTGACTGCCCTGGTGCGCAATGAGCTGCGTTCCTACAAACAGCTGCCGGTGAATCTCTATCACATCCAGGATAAGTTCCGCGATGAGTTCCGTCCTCGCTTTGGCCTGATGCGCGGCCGCGAGTTCATCATGAAGGACGCCTAC
>UROM01000080.1 GCA_900549455.1 uncultured Collinsella sp.
CGAGATGCTCAGGAGTCTCGTGGGCTCGGAGATGTGTATAAGAGACAGACCAGGAAGACCGCGCCGCCCAGGCTGATGGGCACCGAGATGATCAGGGTGATCAGCAGCAGATAGAACGAGTCGAACAGCTGATAGAGCACGCCGCCCTGGGTTCCGTTGGCACGCGCGGGCTGCGTGAGGAAGCCCGGCTGGAACAGCGTCGAGATGCCCTCGAACAGGATATAGGCCACCATGGAAATGACGACGAGCATGACGATGGCGACGATCGCCGTCAACACGCCCGTGGCGATGCGGTCCTGTTTTTGGACACGCCCGAGTCTCGCCTCGTCGATATGGATGCGCGTGCTAGCCACGAGCCTTCGCCCCCTTGCGTCCAATGAGATGGATAATCAGGATGAAGATGAGGCTCATGCCCATCAGCAGCAGACCGAGCGCCCACAGAACGTCGTCCTGGGCTGAGCCCTCGGCATAGACCGCCATAGACGTGGTGAGCGTGGTGGTGATGGTGGACGCCGGCGACAGCAGCGACGTCGGCATGGCCTCGATGCCGCCGATAACCATGCGCACGGCGAGCGTCTCGCCAAAGGCGCGGGTCATGCCAAGGATGACCGCGGTCATGAGCGAAGGCATGGCGCTCTTGAGCACCACGTGCCAGATGGTCTGCCAGCGGGTATAGCCCAGCGCGAGCGAGCCCTGGCGGTAGCTGTCGGGCACGGCGCGCAGGCCATCGACCAAAAGCGTGGTCATCGTAGGCAGGATCATAACGGCCAGCACGATGGCGCCGGGCAGGATACCCAGGCCCGTGCTCACGTGGAAAACGCTCTTCATGAGGCCGACGACCACGTGAAAACCGATGAGGCCAAAGACGACCGAGGGAATACCGGTCAAAAGCTCAATAAGCGGCTGAAAGATCTTAGAGCCAAACTTAGGCTGGATCTCGACCGCGAAGATGGAAGAGCCGATGGCGATGGGCAGCGCGATGAGCGTGGAGAGCACCATGACCGCAAACGAGGTGACGATCAGGGGCAGGGCGCCGGTGTAGGGCAGCCCGCTTTCGGCCGTGTTGGCCAGGTCCCACTTGGTGCCGGTGAAGAACTCAACGACCGAAACGCCGTCCTTGACAAAAGCCGAGAGACCCTTTTGGGCGACCATAAAGATGAGTGCGGCAACGACAAGCGTCACGAGCGCTACGCACGCACCCGTGACGCCCAGGCCCACGTTCTCAAGGTCGCGCTTTGGCAGCTGTTTTGCCATTGCAAACCTTTCCGGGGGCGATTACCTATTTAGCGGAGACCTTGCCGCTGGCGTCCTTGACGACCTTCATGGCAGAGACGGGGATAAAGCCCTGCTCCTCGACAAGTTTGCCCTGGACGTCGTCGGAAAGCATAAAGTCCAGGAAGGCCTTGGTGGCCTCGTCAGCGTCCTTGGCGCAGTACATGTGCTCGGTAGCCCAGATCTTGAAGGAGTCGTCGGTGACATTCTTGCTCTTGGGCTCGACACCCTCGACCTTGACGGCGTTGAACTTGGAATCGTCAAAGTGCGAGAAGTCGAGGTAGGAGATGGCGTTGTCGGTGCTGCCCATCTGAGTCTGAACGTCGCCGGACTTGTCGAGCTCGGCGTCGCCCTTAAAGTCGACAGCCTCGTCGCCAAAGACGGCAGCCTCGAAGGTGGCGCGAGTGCCGGAGCCGGCCTTGCGGTTGAGAACGACGATGGTGGCGTCGTCGCCGCCGACCTCCTTCCAGTTGGTGATCTGGCCGGAGAAGATGCCCTTGAGCTGCTCGAGGGACAGGTCGTCGACCGTCACGTTCTTGGAGACGACGGGACCCATGCCCACGACAGCAACCTCATGGTCGACGAGGTTCTTGACCTGGTCGACCTCGAGCTTGGTCTCGGCGAAGACGTCGGAATTACCGATGGTAACGGTGCCGGCGGCGACAGCGGTCAGGCCCTTGCCCGAACCGTTGCCCGAGCCGGAGACGGAGACGTCCGGGTTGGCATCCATGAACTTCTCGGCAGCGGCCTCGACGAGAGCCTGGAACGAGGAGGCGCCGTCGTAGGTCACCTCGCCGGAGACAGACTCGGCAGCAGCGGCGCTACCCTTGTCGGTGGCGCTAGAAGCGCCTGCGCCACCGCAGCCAACAAGACCGAGTCCGACGATGCTGGCAAGACCACCAGCGAGGCCGAGAAACTGACGACGAGAATAAGCCTGATCGAGCATGATCTTCCTTTCATACATGCGACTCGCGGGCACCCTGCCCGCTTTACTGTTTGGAAAGATACGGCCCCGACCGGGCATCGCCCGCGCCAACTACGGTTTCTTACGGGCATCTGATAGACCCTTACCGCAAGCGCGACTCGGCTTTACAAACGAATAACAAACCCGCCGCCAAGCATGGCCCGCCTTTTACACCAATAAAAACAAAGTTGCGGTGAAATAGTTCCTGTTTGGCTGTCAGGCAGCCGATTCTAGGAACTATTCCACCGCAACTTAGATTGGCAAAACGCCGCAACCTTAAAGCTCGAGCTCGTTGAGCCTTAAGATCGCAACAATATAGATCTTGAGCGCTTGCTTGAGCTGCTCCTCGTTAGCGCACTCGTTGGGGCCGTGCATCTGGCCGCCCCATGCGGGCAGCTCCAGGCCGGTCTCCTCGGGGCCAAACGACACGGCGCGGGCAAAGTTGCGCGCGTACGTGCCACCGCCCATGGCGAAGGGCTCGGCATGCTTACCCGTAAACTCGTTATAGGTGTCAATCAGCGCCTTCACGGCCGGATCGTCGGCAGACACCGAGAACGGCACCTTGGCACGACCCACACGGTACGTCACGCCAAAGCGCCCCACGAGCGGTTCGAGTTGCTCGCAAATGGTATCGGCACTGGTGCTATCGGGGAAGCGCACGTCGATGACCTGCTCAATATGCCCATCCGCCACGCGGATGACGCCGGGGTTGCAGGTGAGCGGACCAAACGCGGGGCTCGTCGCGTCGATACCCAGGCCGCGGCCATAGGCGTCCGCGTGCACAAAGGCCAGAAACTTGACAAACTCATGCTCGGCAGGCGTCAGCAGGCGCTCGTCACGGGCACCAAACGCGTCCTCGGCCTCGCGCAGGTACGTCACGATCAGGCCGACGGCATTGATCGTTCCCTCGGGCATCGAGGCATGACCGCCAATGCCGTGGGCAAAAATCTGCGTATGGCCGTTATCGAGCGCCGTAATCTTCAGGCGGTCGACGTTCTCGACCGGGGCAGGCAGTTCATCGGCGGCAATCGCAAGCTCACAGATAGACTGCGACGGGATAGCGTTGCTCGCCTCGGCACCGCTCCACGATACGATGCGCCCGCCATCGATCTTGGGGCTCACAAACGTCGCCCCAAACTGGCCCTTCTCGGCATTGCAGACCGGGAACTCGGCATCGGGCGTAAACAAAAAGTCGGGGTCTGCGTGGTTCTCCAGATAATGGTGAACGTCGGACATGCCCACTTCCTCATCGCAGCCCAGCAGCGCGCGGAAGGTATAGCGCGGCACAATGCCGTGCTTGAGCAGGTACGCGCCGGCGTAGAGCGACAACACTGCCGGGCCCTTGTCGTCGATCACGCCGCGGCCGAGCAGCCAGCCCTCGCGACGCTCCATCGCAAACGGGTCGGTGTTCCAGCCGGGGCTTGCGGGCACCACGTCCACATGGCAGATGGTCGCGAGTTGCTTATCGCCGCGGCCCGGAATATCGGCAATGCCCACATAGCCCTCGTCATCGCTCGTCTGGTAGCCGAGCTTTTGTGCAATGCCGAGCGCGCAATCGAGCGCATCACGGACCGGGCGGCCAAACGGCGCACCGGGCTCCGCACCGGCAGCAACGGCCACAGACGGATAGCTCACCAGCTGCTCGATATCGGCGACGACATCCTCCCAGACCTCGTCGACATACTCGGCAACGCTCTGCTCCACCTGATTCATGGACGACCTCCTTACCAATGAGAAGCGGGCACGCCCGCCCCTCACATCACGTCATTAGATAGCGAAGAGTTTAGCAAGCTCGGCCACCGAGTGCACCACCGCATCGGCACCCGCCGCCTCGTGCTCGCCCGGCGCCGCCGCGCCCGAATAGATGCCAATGCACGGCACGCCCATCGCGTGCGCGCCCTCCACATCGTTAAAGCGATCGCCGATCATCACGGCATCGTCGGCCGTCGCGCCGAGCGCCGCCAGGGCATCGCGGACCGAATCGGCCTTGGTCTCGCGGCCCTGCGGCGGATTCATGCCAACCACCGCCTCAAACTGAGAAAGCCCGAGCTCACGCACCATGTCGATGCACTTGGCCTCCATGCGCGACGTCGCCACGGCCATACGCTTGCCTTGGGCGACCAACCCATCCAGCAGCTCGGGGATCCCATCGAACACGGGGTACTCCTCCGGTCCCAGTTCATCAAAAAAGGCGCGATACTCGTCGGCCACCACCAGCGACTCCTCGCGGGAAAAGCCGTAAAAGTCGTAAAAGCTCTTCCACAGGGGCGGCCCGATCATGCGGCGCAGGTCACCCATCTGCGCCTCCGAAAACCCGCGCGCAGCCAGCGCCTTGCGCGTCGAGGTCATCACCGCCCGACCCGTATCTGCCACCGTGCCGTCGAAATCGAACAGCACGACCGGCCGCCTACATATCTCCAGTGCCTCCATCGGCATTCCTCTTCCCCAGTTGACGATTTCCACACCGACACTTCAAACTGTTGACTATTCAACAATTGAACCTAGTAATGTGGAACGACTCTACTATACTTGTCGCACTTTGCTCTCAGAAGGCGGCGCGCAAGCGCCCCAACGAAAGGTGCAATTATGTCTTTTGCCATCATAACCGACTCCACGTCGGACATCTCCCCCGCCCGCGCCCAAGAGCTCGGCATTTACGTGATTCCACTGCATGTGATTATCGAGGGTGAGGACCTGCTCGACCAAGTGCAGATTACCGCCGAGGAATACGTCGCGCGCATGGCCGGTTCCGAGCAACTGCCGCACACCTCGCAGCCGAGCGCCGGCGAGTTCAAGGCACTCTTTGACCGCGTGCGCGCCGACGGCCACGACAGCGCCATCTTTATCTCGCTGTGCAGTGAGTGGTCTGCCTGCTACGCCAACGCGTGCCAGGTTGCCGATACCCACGAGCTCGACGTGCGCTGCATCGACTCGCGCACCGGCTCGGGTGCCGAGGGCCTGTTGGTGGAGTACGCGCTGGCCATGCGCGAGGACGGCCGCAGCCTGGACGAGACCGAGGCGCAGATCCGCGCGACACTGCCCGACGCCCACCTGCTGCTGATTCCCCGCACGCTCGAGAACCTCGTTAAGAACGGTCGCGCGCCCAAACTCGCCGGCCAGCTCACGCAGATGCTCAACATTCGCCTGGCCGTTTCGCCGGAGTGGAAATCGGGCGAGATCAAGGCCATCAAAAAGGGCCGCGGCGCCAAGCGCATCGTTGCCAACACCATGGCCGATTGCCTCGCATTTTTGGCCGAGCATCCGAGCTCCAGTGTGCGCGTGCTCACGACCGGCGCCGCCGAGGAGCAGGAGCTCGTCAGCCAAGCGCTCGCAGGCCAGAATTACGTGGACGCCGGCACCGGCCCCATCGGCTGCACCATCGCCACCCACGTAGGCGTCGACGCCATCGCCATCAGCTACTGCCCCCGCTACCAGCCCATCCACTAGGGGCACCTTTACCACTTGCGGTGAAATAGAGACTGTTTTTGGCTCATCAGCCGCAAATCAATCCCTATTCCACCGCAACTTAGAAGCAGTTCATTTGGGACGGGGCTAAAAAGAGTGGTATGCAACGTTACGCACCGGTCTTTTTAGCCCCGTCCCATTTTGCCTACCCTACATCAGCCCGCTCAGGGCGATGTCGACGGCCTCGTTGAGGTCGTCGGTGATGTGGACGAGGTCTGGATCGAGCGGGCTGATCATGCCGGCATCCGTCACCGGGCCGTTGAGCCAGTCGAACAGGCCCCGCCAGTACTCGGTGCCCACCAGCACGAGCGGCATGCGCTTGACCTTGTGCGTCTGCACCAGCGTGAGCACCTCGAACATCTCGTCGAGCGTGCCAAAACCGCCGGGAAATACGATGGCCCCCGAGCTGTATTTGACGAACATGGTCTTGCGCACAAAGAAGTAACGGAAGTCCATGCCGAGGTTCACGTATTTGTTGAGCCCGTGCTCGTGCGGAAGCTCGATACCCAGGCCGACCGACTTGCCGTTGGCACTCGCCGCTCCCCTGTTGGCTGCCTCCATAACGCCGGGACCGCCGCCGGTGATAACCGCCACACCACGTTGGGCAATCTTGCGACCGACGGTGCGCGCCGCCTTGTAGAGCGGATCGGTCTTGGGCGTGCGGGCACTGCCGAAGATGGTCACCGCGGGCCCGAGCTCGGCAAGCGCGCCAAAGCCATCGACAAATTCTGCCTGAATACGCAGCACGCGCCAGGGGTCGGCGTGCAGCCAGTCGGTTGAATCCTCGGGCGCCAGCAGGTTGGCGTAGGTGTTGTCCTTAGGAATCATGGGGCCGCGCATGACCACGGGACCGCGGCGGTACGTCTCGTCGTAGGCCGGCTCGCCCTCGACGTTCTCATTCTTAATCATGGGGTACTCCTATCGAAAATAGAAACGGGCGGGGTCGACGCCATGCGTCAAACACCCGCCCGAACATCAACTATTCGGTATGGTACCCACGATGCGTTATGCGCTTGCAAGGCATCGGTCAGCGGTCGTGCAGACAGTGTCGGCGAACGTGATGGCCGGCCGGTGCTCGCCCCTTGCCGTTGCTCCCGCTCTGCAAGCGCGCCCGCCGCAGCTCTTAGTAATCCACCGCCGCAGGGCTGTTCATCCAGTCGCTCACGAACGCGCCGTAACGGCCCTCGATAATGGCCTGGCGGGCACGCCGCATAAGGTTGAGCAGGTAATAGATGTTGTGCATCGAAAGCAGAATGCCGCCGAGCATCTCCTTCTGCGTGACCATGTGGCGAATGAGCGCGCGGCTGTAGCCGCCCGTGCACACCGGGCAGGTGCAGGTGGGATCGATGGGACCGTCGTCGTGCGCAAAGCGCGCGTTGCGGAAGTTGAGGCGACCCTCGCTCGAAAACGCCGTACCCATGCGGCCGGTGCGCGTCGGCAGCACGCAGTCGAACATGTCGATGCCCACACCCACACCACGCACGAGGGTGGTGGGGTTGCCGACGCCCATCAGATAGCGCGGCTTGTGCTTGGGCATGTACTCGCTCGCGAGCGGTGCCAGCGTCTCGAACATGGTCTCGTGGTCCTCGCCCACCGAGTAGCCACCGATGCCGTAGCCCGGGAAGTCGCCGCACTCCTCCAGGTGGCGCAGCGAACGCAGGCGCAGGTCCAGGTGCATGCCGCCCTGGACGATGCCAAAGAGCGCCTGGTCATCGCGGGTATGCGCCTTATAGCAGCGCTCGGCCCACATGCTCGACAGCTCAACGGCGCGCTCAACGTAGGCGCGCGTGGCGGGATAGCCCGGGCACTGGTCCAGCTGCATGCAGATGTCGGAGCCGAGTTTCATGGCGATTTCCATGTTGTCCTCGGGCGTCCAGAACACGTGGCGGCCGTCGTAGTCGTTGACGATAAAGCGCACGCCCTCGTCGGTGAGCTTGACGGCGTCGTTGTGGCTGAACACCTGGAAGCCGCCCGAGTCGGTAAGAATGGGGCCGTGCCAGTTCATAAACTTGTGCAGGCCGCCCAGCTCGGCAATGGTGTCCTCACCGGGACGCATGGACAGGTGATAGGTGTTGGCAAGCACGATCTGGGCGCCGAGCTGCTTGACGGTCTCGGTGGGGATGCCCTTGACGTTTGCCTTGGTGCCCACGGGCATAAAAATTGGCGTCTCGATGTCGCCGTGCGGGGTGTGCAGTACGCCGGCACGCGCGTGCGTCGTCGGATCCTCGGCAATCAGGTCGAATTTAAAAAGGCTCTGGTCCATAAACTGGAACTCCTTGGTTGCGGTTCATACGCAAACCATTATACGGGCAACCCGCAAGGAGCACCGACTCGACAAAAACTGGCGCAAAGGAAACCTGCCCACTTACACCAATGCACCAGGATAAAAATGATCCGTTTTCCTCCGTCCCCAACGGATCATTTCCGACAGCCACAAC
>UROM01000081.1 GCA_900549455.1 uncultured Collinsella sp.
GAGATGCTCAGGAGTCTCGTGGGCTCGGAGATGTGTATAAGAGACAGGCCCTCGGCAGCCTTATGCTGCCCGAAATCTCCGAGCACGGCGTCAAGGTCATGAGCTCTAACCTGCTGCTCCAAAACGAAACCGACCCCGTCCTCTGGCGCGGTCCGGTTATCGCGGGTGCCATCAGGCAGTTCTGGAGCGAAACCTCATGGGGCCCCATCGACTACCTGCTGGTCGACATGCCTCCGGGAACGGGCGACGTCGCCCTCACCGTCTTCCAGTCGCTGCCCGTCGATGGCATCGTCATCGTCACGAGCCCGCAGGATCTGGTCTCGATGATCGTCGCCAAGGCGGTCAACATGGCCGAGAAGATGAACGTTCCCATTCTGGGAATCGTTGAAAACATGAGCTATATCGAGTGCCCCGATTGCGGCAAAAAGATCGAAGTCTTTGGCAAGAGCAAGCTCCCCGAGGTCGCCGAGCGTTACAACCTCGAGATCCTAGGGCAGCTTCCCATCAATCCGGCACTCGCCGAGGCTTGCGATAAGGGCGAGGTTGAGACCGCACTGCCCGCACGTATGCTGCCCCAGGCCGTCTCTGCCGTCGAGGCCATTGCCCCGCACGAGACCGTCGAGGCCTAAGTGAACACAAACGCCTCCTATGACGTCTTGGTGATCGGCGGCGGGGCCTCGGGTCTCGCCGCCGCCATTACGGCCGCACGCGCAGGCAAAAGCGTCTGCATCGTTGAGCGCGATGTTGCCTGCGGCCTTAAACTCCTTGCGACCGGCAACGGCCGCTGCAACCTTTCCAACGAATCAATTGATTTCCAGCGGTACAACCACCCCGCATTCGTCGAATCCGTCATGGGTCCCCAGCCCGAGCAAGAGCTCGGCAGCTTCTTCTCCTCGCTGGGCATCATGACGACCTCCGAGGAGGGCCGGCTGTATCCGCGCTCCCTTCGTGCCGAATCGGTGCGCGATACGCTTCTCAACGCTTGCAATCACCTGGATATCACCTTGATCTGTGGAGCAAACGTTGCCTCGGCATTCAAAGCCCCCGAGGGCTGGACACTCCAAATAGACCGTCCTGCGCGAACACTCAAGGCAAAAAAGCACGACGACCGAAAATCGGAACTCCGCTCGCTTCGGAAGGCGCTTGCCGACACCCCTCGCAAGAACGAGACGCTGCAGGCAAAGGCCGTAATTATCGCTACGGGCGGCAGCCCCGCCGACATCGCGAAGACGTTCAATCTTTCCCTCACACCGCAGCGCCCCGTCCTCTGCCCCGTGTCGGCATCGGTCTTCGGCGACCAGGCTGCGCTCAAGACGCTGGATGGTCTGCGCGTCCGCGCCCGTTTGACGCTCACCCGCAATCACGAGGAACTCTGGCGCGAAGACGGCGAAGTGCTCTTCCGAACCTTTGGTATCTCGGGCGTTGCCGCCTTTAACCTCTCCCGTCGCGTCCAGCGCGGCGACACGATTCTGCTCGACGTTTTCCCCGACCTCTCCAAAGACGAGTTGCTCGATATGCTCAACCAGCGAGTTGAGTTGCTCGGCGGCTTTTCACCCCGCGACCCCCGCTGGCTCGACGGCATGCTCGCCCCGCAGTTCTCTCGCGTTGTCTGCACCGCATTCGAACAGTGCCACCCCGGGTCGCACGACGTCATCCACCTGGTCTCAATCCTCAAGCACTTTAAGCTGCTCGTCGAGGGAACGACAGAGGAGCGTTCGGCCCAGGTCACGCGCGGCGGCGTGCCCATCGAGAGCGTCTCAGCTCCCAACCTCTGCGTGAGCAACGCGGCAGACGCCCCACTTTACATCTGTGGCGAGGCGCTCGACATCGATGCCGATTGCGGCGGCTTCAACCTTGCATGGGCTTGGATCTCGGGTATTCGCGCTGCAAGCAGCCTATAGCCGCGCAGTCTATAATCAAAACGCATTCGGGCCGTCTGGGACACCGGGCGGCCTCTTTCTTGCATCAAAGGAGACCTCGATGATCGAAATCACCCAAGTCCACGCGTCACTCGATGAGGCCGGCGACGAAACCGCCTGCCTTGCTATTGGCAGACGCGCCGTCAAACGAGCCCTGCGATGCGAGGATTCCCAGATTAAAGCCATTGAGCTCCATCGCAAGTCAATCGACGCCCGTAAAAAGCGAGATGTCCATTTTATTTTGAGCTTTCGAGTTGAGCTGACAAGCTCCCGACTCGAGCAGGAGGTGGTCGACCGCGTCGCCGAGCGCAACCGCTCGCGCATCCGCATGGTAGACGGCGAGGCTCCTTCATTCCCCAACCCCGTCCCGAATGCACCCAAGGAGCGCCCCGTCGTTGTCGGCGCCGGTTGCGCCGGTCTCTTCGCCGCCCTGACCCTTGCCGAAGCGGGCCTTAAACCCCTGCTCATCGAGCGCGGCGACCCTGCACTTCGCCGCTCGGAAGCGATTGATCTCTTTCTTAAGGAGCGTATCCTCGACCCCGAAAGCAATATCCAATTTGGCCTGGGCGGCGCGGGGACCTTCTCGGACGGCAAGCTCAACACGGGAACCAAGAATCCCGCCCATCGACTGATTCTCGAGACCTTCGTCGAAGCGGGCTCACCTCGCGACATCCTGTGGGACGCCAAGCCGCACATTGGCTCCGACATCCTCCCCACCGTCGTCACCAACATTTCCCAGCGCATCGAGCAGCTCGGTGGAACCGTCCGCTATCGAACAAAGCTCGTCAATATTCGAACCGATGAATCTGGCGCCATCACCGGCGTCGATGTCCAAACGCCCCAAGAAACCGCAAGCAAGACAATCGCCACAAAGCACCTCATTCTCGCCTGCGGCCATTCCGCCCGCGACGTTTTCGATCTTCTCAAAGAACATAACGTTGCCCTCGCGCTAAAGACCTTTGCCATGGGTGTGCGCATCGAGCATCCACAGTGCGACATCGACCGTGCCCAATATGGCCCCTCGGCGGGGCACCCGGCACTCGGAGCAGCCCCCTACAAGCTTGTCGCTCATCTCCCCAACGGCCGCAGCGTGTTCTCGTTTTGTATGTGCCCCGGCGGACAGGTTGTCGCGGCTTCTTCCGAGCAGGGCCATCTGTGCGTCAACGGTGCCAGCCTCAATGCCCGCGACGGGCGCAACGCAAATGCCGCCCTACTCGTTAACGTCACACCTGACGACCTTCCCGGCGATGATCCGCTCGCGGGCATTGAGCTCCAGCGCGCCTGCGAGCGAGCCGCCTATCGCCTTGGCGGTTCCAATTGGAGCGCACCGGCACAGCTCGTCGGCGATTTCCTTGCTAGACGCGCCAGCACGGCACCCGGTAAGGTAAAACCAACCTATCCACTTGGCGTGACCTGGACGGCGATCGACGATGCCCTCCCGCAGCATATCGTCGAATCGCTTCGTTTGGGAATCCCCCTGCTCGGTAAGAAACTGCGTGGCTATGACCGCCCCGATGCGGTCCTCACTGGCGTGGAGACGCGTTCGAGCTCCCCGGTCACCGTCACCCGCGATCGAACATGCCACGCCGTGTCGACTCCGGGCCTTTACCCTTGCGGCGAGGGCGCCGGATATGCCGGCGGCATCATGAGTGCCGCCACCGACGGCATCCGTTGCGCTGAGGCGCTGATAGCAGACCTCTAGTGCACGGACTCCCGTGTCCAAACGACACAGGCCCCGAACTCCACAGGGAACTCTGGGCCTGTTCGCTACTTCCCGAATCGTGCACCCTGACGTTTTCTGCCCGAAGCAAAGGTAGAGCCCTTGCGAGCCTGCGAACGCAAACGCTCGATCGTTTCGTCCTCAGATGCGCCCTCAAGCATCGCCCGAATCTGAACGACGGCATCGCGCAGACGTGCCGCCTCCTCAAAGTCCATGGCGGCGGAAGCGTTACGCATGTCCTCCTCCATGGTCTCGACAATCCGCACGAGCTCGTCATGCGGTAACCCTTCCAGCTGCTCGGCAAGCGTCTGCTCGGGTGCCACCGTCTCCGGCGCGGCGCCCTCGCCGTTTTCGTCGGGTGTATAGAACGCACCGTGACCCAGCGAATCGCCTCTCGAGCGCCCCTTCGAGCCCACGGTCTTTTCGGCCTCGGCAATAAAGTTCGAAATGTCGTTAATGGCCTTGCGAACCGTCTTGGGAACAATGCCATGCTCTTTGTTATATGCCATCTGAATTTCGCGACGGCGCCGCGTCTCCTCGATGGCTTCTTTCATCGAATCGGTCACAACGTCTGCATACATGATGACCTCGCCGTCGGCATTACGGGCCGCACGGCCAATCGTCTGAATCAGCGAACGACGGTTGCGCAAGAAGCCTTCCTTGTCAGCGTCGAGAATTGCCACCAGTGAGACCTCGGGAAGGTCTAGACCCTCGCGGAGCAGGTTGATGCCAACGAGAACATCAATCTTTCCCTCACGCAGCGTTCGCAGGATCTCGACACGGTCCATCGTCGCTGTATCGGAGTGCATGTAGTTGACCTTAATGCCGGCATCAAGCAGATGGTCGGTCAGGTCCTCGGCCATGCGTTTGGTGAGCGTGGTCACCAACACGCGCTCCTTGCGGGCCACACGCTCGCGAATCTCATCCTCGAGATCATCGATCTGGCCTCGAACCGGACGCACGTCAATTTTGGGGTCGAGTAGACCGGTCGGTCGAATGATCTGCTCCACATCGTTTTGACTCACCCGCAGCTCATAGTCGCCCGGCGTGGCCGAAACGTAGATGAACTGGGGGATCCTCGCCTCAAATTCATCAAATCGGAGCGGACGGTTATCGAGTGCCGAAGGCAGACGAAAACCATGCTCCACCAGCGTCACCTTACGCGAACGGTCGCCTTCGTGCATGCCGCGGATCTGCGGCACCGTTACATGGCTCTCGTCGATAATGCAGAGCATGTCCTTAGGGAAGTAATCGATCAGGGTAAACGGCGGCTCGCCCGGTTTTCGACCGTCCAGATGACGCGAGTAGTTCTCGATACCGTTACAAAAACCCATGGTCTCGAGCATCTCGAGATCATAGTCGGTGCGCTGCTGCAGACGCTGTGCCTCGAGCAGCTTATCGGTCGCCTTGAGCTCGGCCACACGCTTCTCACACTCTTCACTGATTGATTTCAGAGCCGCTTTGACCTTAGGCTTCTCAGTCACGTAGTGCGAGGCCGGCCACACGGGAATGGCCTCGTACTCACGCAGCATCTCACCGGTGACCTCGTCGATCTCGGCAATCAGCTCAACCTCGTCGCCAAAGAACTCAAACCGCAACGGATGCTCGGCATAGGGCGGATACACGTCGACGACATCGCCGCGCACGCGGAAGGTGCCACGTGCCAAATCATAGTCATTGCGATCGTACTGGATATCGATAAGTGCATGGATAAAGTCATCGCGCTCGAGCGGTACCTTCTTGTCGACGTTCGGTGCCAGCCCCGCATAGTCCTCGGGAGAGCCAATGCCATAGATACACGAGACCGATGCGACGACGATCACATCGCGTCGAGATAGCAGCGATGCGGTCGCCTGATGTCGCAGCATTTCGACCTCTTCGTTAATCGAGGAATCCTTCTCGATATACGTATCGCTTTGCGGCACATATGCTTCGGGTTGATAGTAATCGTAGTACGACACAAAATAGACCACGGCGTTGTCAGGGAAGAATTCCTTGAGCTCGCTCGCGAGCTGAGCGGCAAGCGTTTTATTGGGAGCCATGACAAGCGTCGGCTTACCCAGGGCCTCAATAGTTTTAGCCATCGTAAAGGTCTTGCCCGAACCAGTCACGCCCAGCAAAACCTGATAGCGATCTCCATCCCTCACGCCCTGTACAAGCGACTCAATGGCCTTGGGCTGGGAACCAGCGGGCTCGTATGGGGACACGACCTTAAACGGCACCTCAGAGCCCTCAACGCCAAAACGTTTGAGCTCCCCTCCAACACGCTCAACTTCAAATTCCGCCATTGATACTCCTAACTCATATATCTGCAGCATACGCAGGCGGCAGGCCTAGTCCTATACGAACCGATCGGGATAGAGGGTCTTGTAGCGAACCCAGGCATTATTGACACGAATCAGATACGCCTGCGTCTCGGGAAAGGTGATTGCATTATGAAGCGACGTGCTCTGCTGCGCCCATCCGTCGACATTGCCCATGCCGGCGTTATAGGCGGCAATGGCACTGTCAGTCGACCCGTTAAAATACGTTAGAAGATACGAAAGATACGTACAGCCAAACTCAATGTTCGTAGCGGGATCGTTAAGGTTGTCGGCTGAATACTCACTACCATCGACAAGACCCTTGGCAATCATATCCTGGGCAGTCTCGGGCATCAGCTGCATCAACCCCCGAGCGCCCTGATTCGACTCAGCCTCGGGATCCCAATTCGATTCCGACTTTATGACAGCACACACCAGATACGGATCAAGATTGTGCGAAATGCTCGATTGCTTTACGTACGCCTCGTAGTCAATCGGATACAAAGGCTTAAAGAAGGCGGCAGGGGCATACGAGTAGACGAGCGAAATAAGGCCGAAAACAAACATAACGGCAAGTGGCGCCACGCGATACCAAGTAAAGAAACGTGTCTTAGACATCGGCCTCCTCCTTATCCACTACATCCCCGAAGCCATGGTGCACAAGCCATGCGTCCAGTTGTTCAAAGAGCGAGTTGTCGCCCGCCGCATTATCGATTACCGTCGTAGCGAGATTGCAAAGTGAAGCCTCATCAGGTTGGCATGAAGACCGCGCATCAAAATCAGTGGGCTCCATACCACGATGAATGGCACGCCCGCGACGAACTGCTAAAGGAGCGCTGATAACCAGAATTTCATCAGCCAGGCCAAAAGCATCCTCAAAACCAGTCGGGGCAGAAACCTCGACCACCGCAAAGGGATAACGGGGAGACGAAACCGTGCAGCAGACCGGATCAAGAATCCTCAGTGACAGCTGTTCGATAAGAACCGGATGAACGATGCCATTGAGCCGCGCAACTGTATCAGGAGAAGCGAAAGCTCGAGCAGCGAGGACATTGCGGCGAATGCCGCCCTCCCCGTCCAGAATGTCCCAACCGAATTCTTCCGCGAGGGCATTGACGATATCGGAGCCTGGCACATACAGCGATTTGGCAAGCTCATCCAGATCGATAAGCATGGCGCCATGAGATTCGAGATAGCGGCAGGCAGTCGATTTACCCGAAGCAATATTGCCTAAGACAAAAGCGGTAAACATCAAGTCCTCCCTAACGCCAATGGGAGTTATTATCGCGCAAATACAAAAGAAGGACTCAAAATACAGCCAAACAGTAAGACAAGCTAAACGAAGGCGAGTTCTTGTATTACAACTCTCTATTAAACGCAAAAAAGGGGGAGGCCGCGAGGCCTCCCCCTTCTTCAGTTCAGGCGCACGGCTCGGTGCCGTCCACCGGTCAGCGGCGCCCTGGCCTCCCACGGGCTGACCCCGCAGTACTCTCGGCGCGATGGGGCTTAGCTTCCGGGTTCGGAACGGGACCGGGCGTGCCCCCCATGCTCTGGCCGCTGACCGGTGGGCGGCGCCCACCGTTACGGTGTCCGGGTGTCTCATACACGTGCCCTGGGGGCCGCATGGCGTATAGGGGGGAGTGACTCGGGGGCATCCTCGTGCCCGGACCGCGCTTCAGAGCGCATGTCCCGCGGGCCGCGAGGTGCGGTTCCGGAAGAGCTCGGGCGATTAGTGCGGCTCGGCTGAGGCTGTCGCCAGCCTTGCACCTGCCGTCTATCGACCAGGTAGTCTACCTGGGCCCTTACCGGAAGGAGAACTAATCCCTGGAACGGCTTCCCGCTTAGATGCCTTCAGCGGTTATCCGCGCCGCACGCGGCTACCCGGCCGTGCCGTTGGTCGACAACCGGTTCACCGGAGGTGCGTCCACCCCGGTCCTCTCGTACTGGGGGCAGCCTCCATCGATTCTCCTGCGCCCACGGAGGATAGGGACCGAACTGTCTCACGACGTTCTGAACCCAGCTCGCGTACCGC
>UROM01000082.1 GCA_900549455.1 uncultured Collinsella sp.
ATCTACACTTATGCGATCGTCGGCAGCGTCAGATGTGTATAAGAGACAGAGTTTGGTGAGCGTGGTTTTGCCGGCTCCGTTTTGGCCGACAATGCCCACGAGCTCGCCGGGATAGAGTGTCAAGTTGAGGTCGTGGACGGCGGTGCCTCCATGGGGGTAGGAAAACTCGACATGGTCAAAGGTGAGCACCGGCTCAGCGTCTTTCGCATGCGGGCGCAGCGACGGCGCGTGCGGGGAGCCCGCGGGCGCCTGGATATCGCTTGTCGCACGGTCGGGGTCGACGATGCCCCTGATTAGGCGTTCTGCCTCGTCGACATCCAGACAGGGCGTGCCGCTTACCAGGCCATCGGCCTCGAGACTGTTGAAGATGCGCGTGACACGCGGGCAATCGACGCCGATGGCGCGAAGCTCGTCGGTGTGCGCGAAGACCTCGTGCGACTCACCTTGCAGCGCGATTTGGCCGTGATCGAGCACTAACACACGGTCGCAGTACTCCGAAAGCAAGGCGACCTTTTGCTCAACGACGACGATGGTGATGCCGAGCGCGCGGTTTGCCTCACGTAACGTTTCGAAGACCAAGGTGGAACTGGCGGGATCGAGTGCTGCGGTTGGCTCATCGAGCACTAAGACGCGCGGACACATGGCGAGGATGGCGGCGATAGCTACCTTTTGCTTTTGGCCGCCCGAGAGGGTGGCGATCTCGCGGTCGCGCAGGTCGCTGATACCGACGGTTTTAAGCGTCTCGCTCACGCGCTGCTCGATCTGGTCGTGCGGAACGCCAAAGTTCTCGAGGCCAAAGAGCATTTCGTCCTCAACGACCGAAGCGACCATCTGCGTGTCGATGTCCTGCAGCACGCTGCCGACGATCTGCGATATGTCGGTGAGCGAGACCTCGCAGGTGTCGTGGCCGTCAACTAACACGGATCCATAAAAGGCGCCGGTGTAGTGGTGAGGCACGGCGCCCGATAGACAGGCGGCAAGTGTGGACTTACCGGCGCCCGAGGGCCCGATGATACCGATGAAATCTCCCTTGTTCACGCTGAGCGAAACGTGGCTGAGCGCCTGCTCAGTTTGCGTGCCATAGGAGAACGAGACATCGTCGACGTTGATGATCGTTTCCATGGATACCTTTCATAGTCATTGGGGACGTTCTTACATGACTGGTCGTTTAGGAACGTCCCCAAAAGATCGTTGTTTGGGACAGTCTTTGGTGGTGAAGCACGGAGACGGCTTTACGAGGTGCCCCTGGATAGCGCGAAAGAGGAACGAAGCGTACTTGGGTACGCGAGCGACGAATGAACGCCAAGATGGAGTGGCTCGTAAAGCCGAGCGGGTTAGTTGAGCTTCAGGGCCTTCTGGATGGGCAGATAGAGGGCGCCGACCAGAATGGCGTTAAACACGGCGGTCATGGCGACGACGGGCAGCATGGCTGCGGCGAGCTCGCCTACCACGCCGAGCATGGCCATCTTGATGACCATGAAGATGACGCCCGAGACAAAGGTGGTCACGAATGTTGCGACGATGGCGACGACGGGCTTAACCTGGCCGTCCTTGGCGGTGGCGTTGACAATGACGGCCATGAGCATAGCGGCGATGCCCTCGGCGGCAAAATCGACAAACGGCGAGGTGGTAGTGATCTGGATCACGGCCGCCGAGATGAGACCAATGACGAGCGCCTGGCCAATGTTGGGACGAATGACCAGGATGGTGAGGCAGAAGGCCGAGATGATGAACTCGGGGCTGATCATACCGCCCGAGATGCCCGAGATTGCCTTGCCGACGGTGAAGTTGAGGATGAAGCCGGCGGCAAGCAGAATGGCGAGCAGGACAAGGGCACGAATATCGAGTTTACCGCGGTCGGCGGTCTGGACGGTGCGGGGCTGGGCGGCGGCGGTGGTGTTCTGAGACATGGTGAAAGTCCTTTCAAAAAGGGGAATGTAAGAGAAAAACGGAGGCGCGTGATGCGAATGCGATCGGGCTCGAGATAGAAAAAGGCCCCCGGTCGAAACCGGAGGCCTTCCAATCACCTAGAGTGCAAAACAGGCGTGAGGGACTCACTTTCGACCGATCGTATTCGCATCACGCCACCACCAGTTGTTGAGGGACTTCATCGTGTTCATCATCTTGGTGACTCCTTTCGTGATGCCGTGGCGCGGTCGCACCTCGTTGCTGTTGTGCTGCACTATAGCACAGCAAAGTGTGTGCGGGGAAATCTTTTTTGAAAAGATTTCGGCGGCGTTTCCTGTCGGTCAAAAGGGCAGGCTGAGCGGGTGGGATGACTCATGCGACCCCGCCCGTCTCTTGGAGCGCGAGGGTCTTAGGCCTTCTTGCGACGATAGAGCACGAAGCCGCAGACACCGATGATGACGACGGCGCCAACGGCCATGGCGGCCATGTTATTGCCCTCGGACTTCTCCTCGGTCGCCTTTTCCTCAATCTCGGGGTCGGCAACGTCCTCATCGGAAAGGGCCTCGTCGGCGTAGGTGATGGACTCGACTAGACAGTCGTTGTCGGCATCGTAGTCACTCGGGACGAACTCCTCGGAGAAGTCGCCCTCCTTGAGGTAGTCGCGCATTTCCTCGAGCATGGCCTTGCACTTGACGTAGGTGTTCTTGGTCGCTGCCTTGCCGGCCTTGTTGGCCAGGGCGGTGCGGGCCTCGGCGTCTTCGGCGGCCTGCATGGCCTCGTCGACGGTCAGGTTCTGCTCAATGAGCTCCTTCTGCAGGGCGTCGAGATAGGCGCGGACGCCGGTGGCGCAGCTGTCGCGGTTCTCATAGGCGAGCGTGTTGATGTCCATGAGGACGTAGTTGATGGAGTTCTTGGGCTCCTCGTTGTTCACGACGTCTTCCTCTTCACAGTGGTCGAAGGAGACATCCTGATCGCTGAAGTAGGGGCTGACCTCGGTGAGCAGTGCGGAATAGAAGGGGATAGCGACGGAGAACTCGGCGTTGGAGAGCATCTCCCACTGGATGGTCGCGATCTCGGGGTCCATGCCGTGACGGATCTGGAAGGTGTGGATCTCGGTGTTGCGGTTGGAGCCGATGGCATAGGCGCCGTCGGTGTTGGCGTTGAGGCCGGCGACATTCTCGCCGCGAGCGGCGAAGGAACGAATCATCTCAAAGGTGTTCCAGTCGGACTTGCCGGGTGTAAAGAACAGCGGCTGCATCTCGTGGACCAGGGCGCCGGTCGTGGCACGAGCGTCTTCGCGCTCGTCCTTGACGATCTCGTAGTCGGTGCCCTCGGCAAGCGGAGCCATGAAGTAATCGCGGCCCTGGACATAGCGCGACCACTGGTGCATACCGGCCTCGCTAATCTCCTCGCCGTAGGTCTTGGCGACGTCGAACTTGCCGTCGGTGTACTCGGCAAAGCCCTTCTCCTTAGGCATGGACTCGATGCCCTCGGAGTGGAGGCAGTTCTCAGTGTCGTCGAGGTCGACGTCATAGGTGAGGTTGCCGATGTTGGGGTTGAGCGAGGCGATATCGTCGGTGAGCCTCATGGCAATCCACTGATGGCCGGAAAGTGCTGCAAACAGCCAGGTCTCGTTGTTGTCGGCGATGATGATCTGGTCGTTGGAGCAGACGCCCTGCTCGTCAATCAGGCTGCCGAGGAGCTCGACACCTTCGCGGGCCGTGGCGCTCTCGCCCAGAATGACGCTGGCGTAGTTGTACTCGCCGATGCCGGTCTTCTCGGTGACGGGGTCGGCTTCCTCTGCCTTCTCGTTATAGGAGGTGCTCAGCGTGGCAGAGCAGGAAACGCCCTTCTCGTTGATGCCGGCCTCGGAATATGCGTCGTAACGATCTTCCCACTGAGAGGGGTTGTCGCGAACGAAGGTGTAGCGGTAGGTTGCGCCCTTGGACTTGTATTCAAAGCCGGACTCGAGCGAGGTGTACTTGCTGCCGTCCTTGTGTGCGGGCTCGATGCCAAAGTGCTTGATGTAGCGCGGGCCGAAGTCCTCGGAACGGCCGTAGTACGTGTTGCCGTCTGCCGTGAGCTGGCTGCCCATGTAGATCTGGGTGCAAGCGAGCGCCGAAGTCGGCATGGCCATAATGGCCGCTGCTCCAAATGCAAGGCCGCAGCCGAGCTTCTTGAGCGTGTTGACAGGATGAGTAAACCTCATGATCCCTCCCAACTGTTGAAACCCCGCGAAACCGTACGGAGTTTCAGCTAATAAATACATCTACTAGCCTAAAGGAAGTGTAAAGAGTATTCATTCGACAACAGCTTTTACTCGATGAGCGTGAAGAAATATACGATAAGCGGATAATAATACTCATTTTGTGACTTTAGTTAAATAAAGACACCCCGCATTTACTGTAGCTAAATAAAGCGCTAGACAATGCTCAAAAAGAAAACTCTCCCGCTGTTTGGATTTGCATAAACAACGGGAGAGTCGATAACTGGATGAATATCATACCAATGTGGATTTACTTCTTTCGGCGGTGAATCACATTGATAGCGTAACCGACGAGCATGGCCAAAACGATGACGATAAAGCCGATCAGGGGGTTGTCGTTCATGGGGTCCTCCTATTTTCCGAGCGGTGAAAATTCGTCGACGATGAGATCGAGGCATTGCGGCAGCGCGCGGGCGCCAAAGACGCCGGAGTTGCTGGAGATGATCTCACCATCGAACTGCATGCCCAGCGATGGCGTGCAGGTGATCTTGGCTTCCTTGGTCTGGATGATCTTAAACTGCGGACGGCCGAGCACTTTGCCAGCGGGGTCGAGCGCGGCGGTAATTACCGTGGGGAGCAGCTGCACCGTGCGTACGGGCTCAATAACGACGATGTCGACCATGCCGTCGTCCATGCGACAGTTGGGGAACAGGTTGATGTCGTTTTGGATGACCGAGGTATTGCCTGCCATGCAGCAGATACCGTCGAGCTCCTCGACAATGCCGTCGTGCTCAATGGTAAAGTGCGCCACCGTGGGGTTGGGCGTGGCGAGCGCGGAGAGGAAGTAGGCGATCTCGCCAATGTCGTTTTTGGTGGGAGCGGCCTTCATCATGATCTCGGCGTCGAAGCCCGAGCCGGCGATGATGATGAAGCCGTGGCGCTTCTCGTTGCCGTTTTCGTCGAGCCAAAAGAGCTCGCCCATATCCACTTTGACCGTGCGGCCGGCGCGGCAAGCCTTGGCGAGTGCCGCCGCCTCGGGAGCATTGCCGATGTTGTTAAAGAACAGGCAAGCCGTGCCGGAGGGGAAGACGAGCGTAGGGACACCGCACCCGCGCATCTGGTCGAGCACGTTGGAGACGGTGCCGTCGCCGCCCGAAACGACTACGCGGTCGAACTCACGAACGTCCGCTACCGCGTCCTCGGGCTCCATGCCATCGCCGATAAAGCGCATTACGACCTCGTCGCCGCCCTGTGCAAGGGCGTGCGTGAATGCGTAGATTTCATCGGAGCTGGGACCCGATGCCGGGTTGTGGATGATAAGGCAGCGCATACTTACGTTCCCGTTCTGTGACTAACCGAGTATAGTTGTAGGGCAATGCCGATATCCTACCCGTGTTTTTCGGGCCTAACCTTATTCGATGGGTTGATATGTACATTTCCACACATCAGGCTCTGGTCGACTTTTGCCAGCGCGCCCGCGAGTTCGACGCGATCGCCGTCGACACCGAGTTTTTGCGCGAGCGCACGTTTCATCCGCGCCTGTGCCTGGTCCAGATTGCCACCCCCGCCGAGAGTGTCGCTGTCGATCCGCTGGTGATCGACGACCTGTCGCCGCTGGCCGAGCTTATGGCAGACGAGGGCGTGGTCAAGGTATTCCATGCTTGCTCGCAGGACATGGAAGTTATGCTCCATACCGTGGGCGCACTGCCGCGGCCGATTTTTGATACGCAAGTTGCCGCCGCCTTTTTGGGCGAGCGCCAGCAGATTTCGTATGGCGCGCTTGTTCAGACGTTCTGCGGCGTATCACTGCCCAAGACCGAGTCGCTGACCGATTGGTCGCGCCGCCCGCTGAGCGATAAGCAGATCGAATACGCAATCGATGATGTCAAGTACTTGATCGTCGCCTATACCGAGATGATGAGCCGCCTGCGTGAGTTGGGCCGCGTGGACTGGGTGCTCGATGAGTTGCGTCCTCTGGCCGACGAGTCACACTACCGTGCCGATCGCCATGAGGCATTCCGCAAGGTCAAGCGCATCAATTCGTGTAGCCGCCATCAGTTGGGCATTGCGCGCGAGCTTGCCGCCTGGCGTGAGGACCGCGCTGAGCGGCGAAACATCCCACGCAAGTGGGTTATGTCCGACGATACGCTGCTGGCCCTGGTTAAGCGCAATCCCGTGCGTGTTGAGGAGTTCCGCAGCATCCGCGGTACCGACCAGCTGGGGGAGCGCGACGTAGACGGCGCGCTGATGGCCATCAAGCGCGGCGCAAGCTGTCCGCACGACCGCCTGCCGCTCATGGTGCGCGGGCATCGCCAGATCTCTCCGGAGCTGGAGAGCGTGACGGATCTCATGTACGCGCTCATCCGCCTGGTTGCCGAGCGCTCGGGCGTGGCGACCTCGGTCATTGCCTCGCGCGATGACCTGGCCGACTACATTGAGCATCCTGAGCAAAGCCGCTTGCGCGAAGGTTGGCGTTTTGAGCTTGTGGGCTCGCGCCTGGACGATCTGCTTTCCGGCAATATGGGGTTGACGGTGAAGGACGGCAAAATCGAGCTCCTGTAGGGAAGCCTAGTCGGCTGAGTGGGTAGAATGCCTCCAACGTGTAACTCGATTCGAAGGAATTCGTATGCCCTATTACTATGGATACGGCTTTGGCATCGACCCGCTGTACCTGTTGGTTGTTCTTGTTTGTACGGTGCTCGGTCTTGCCGCGCAGAGCTATATCAACTCGACGTACAAGACCTGGTCCAAGGCTCGCTCGGACGGCGACACGGGTGCCACAGTCGCGCGCCGTATGCTCGACGCCAACGGCTGCAACGCCGTGGGTATCAAGGGCGTCGCCGGTGAGCTCACCGACCACTACAACCCGCAGGATAACAACCTGTATCTCTCGGATGCCAACCGTTCGGGCGGGTCGGTCGCAAGCGTTGCCGTCGCCTGCCACGAGGCAGGCCATGCCGCCCAGCGTCAAAGCGGTTACGCCATGATGAAAGTGCGTACCGCCCTGGTTCCGGTTGTCAACTTTACCCAGAACACTTGGACCATCGTGTTGCTCTTGGGCCTGTTTATGAACATTGCCGGGCTCACAACCCTCGCGTTGATCTTCTTCTCGTTTAGCGTGCTGTTCCAGTTGGTTACGCTACCGGTCGAGATTGATGCCAGCCGCCGTGCTGTGGCGTACATCGAGCAGTCGGGCATGAGCTCCAAGCAGGTCAACGGTGCCAAGAAGGTCCTGACGGCAGCCGCGCTTACCTACGTTGCTGCAGCGCTCACTTCGATCATTCAGCTGCTCTACCTGATGGCTCGCTACAACAGAAACTCTAACCGATAACAAATCGGGTCGCTGAGCGCCGCGGGGATTCGTGTCCCCGCGGCGCTGTACTATGTGTTGGACTTAATTTCGCACGGGGCCGGAGCCTCTGTGCTCGATAACGAAAGGAGGCTGCGTGGCAGGCTGGAACCTAACCGGCAATGCCGTTTCCGCCGAGTTTGACGGCTCGGACGAGCAGGAGCGCAAGGAGCTCAGCGTGAGCCAGGCGGTAGAGATCGCCGCCGGTGCGCTCGATGCCATTCCGCAGCTGAGCGTTCTGGGCGAGGTCACGGGTTTTCGTGGTCCTAACGCCCGAAGTGGCCACTGCTATTTCCAGATCAAGGACGATTCGGCTGCCGTTGACTGCATCATTTGGAAGGGTGCCTATCTCAAGCGCACGTTCGATCTGCGCGACGGCATGCAGGTGAGCTTTAAGGGCAGCTTCAATCTCTATAAGGCCACGGGCCGCATGAGCTTTGTCGCTCGCTCGTTCTCCTGTCTCTTATACACATCTGACGCTGCCGACGATCGCATAAGTGTAGAT
>UROM01000083.1 GCA_900549455.1 uncultured Collinsella sp.
GATCTACACTTATGCGATCGTCGGCAGCGTCAGATGTGTATAAGAGACAGTGGCAGATGTAGACGAGCCGCGCCTCGTCGCTCGCGCCCGGCACGGTAATCATAAGGTTGCGGCGCCCGGGGAGCACTTCGAGCTCGCGTATCTCTGCGGCGTTCAACACGGGTGAATCGAGTTTGGCAATATACGCCTCGACCAGGCCTTTGATATGTTGTTCGATCTCGCCCTCATATGCGCCGGGGTCCGAGCTGTCAATCTTCACAAGGTCCTGCGCAAGCCGCCAGGCAAAGTCCTCATCAACCATATGCAACCTCACAATCAGTTTGTTTGCCAAACCGATTGTAAGCCTCCTGAGAGATTCACGACGTGCACGTAGCAGTATTTACCGTTCGCAGGCTAAGCCATCGCGTTTGTCGTCTGGGCGGGCTCACAAACGACGTAGTGGGTACGTACCCTTCATGGACGACATGCTGTGCGACATATCTGCCTTTCGGTATCACCGGATACCTCCACAGGTCTTGGCAATAATGCCGGACCTGCCCGATTCTGCGGACGATCCGCGCAGGGAGCGCCTTTGTGAGCATCCGCTTGTCAAACATTTCCTGGGCACCCCGTTACACGTGTTGGCACAGGGCAGCTGTGGACGTAAGGGCGATCGTATTGTCAGACATGTTTGGAACGGGGAGAGGCCGTTTGGCTCCGTGCGGCAGACAGAGTTTGGCCTCGATGTCGCGTCCCCGCTCTTTACGCTGTTGACCATTGCTTCCTCGGTCTCAAACGAGCGTCTGATCATGTGCATGTATGAGATGTGCGGCACCTTTGCCGTGTGCAAGATTGCGCCTCAAGTAAAGTTGGCACTTGAGCAGGCATATGGGGGCCGGTGGGGCGACGCACGATTAGGCTGGGAAAACGTAAAGGATGCCTCGGGGAATCCAACGGACTTGTGGAAACGACCCCGCTTGATCGAGCTCTCTGAACTTACGGAGTTCGCCAACAAGATCCAGGGGCTCCGCGGTGCTAAATCGTTCACACGTGCCGCGAAATGCATTACGGGGATTGTGGCATCGCCGCTTGAGGTCCAGGCTTCGATGCTGTTTGGCCTTTCGAGGCTGCGCGGCGGCGAAGGGCTGCACCTCACCAATAACGTCGAGATTCGCATGACGCGCAGCGCCCGCTTGATTTCGGGGCTTGATAGGCGCTACGCCGATATCCTGCTGTCAAATAAGGACGGCAGCCGAGAGTGCTTGGTTGAATGCCAGGGTAAAGCAATTCACGGATCCATAGAATCCAAGATCTCGGACTCCGATCGAACGACGGCCCTGCAGACGATGGGATATCCTGTCGTTCTGATGACCTATGGTCAGCTAGTCGACTCCGATGCCTTCCGCGTGGTGATGGAACTCATCATGTCCTATCTCGATATGCCGCTGAAAGACAAGACGCCGCGGCAGCAGGAGCTCGAACGGCGGCTTCGTGAGGAGATTTTTATCGATTGGGCGGGAATGTAGCGGCGCGGGTGGAAAACGATTGCGCGAGCTAGAGTTTTGGTTGCGAAAAAACTTCAGTTGCTCCTTGGAATTGGCTTGAAAAGTGCTACCCAGAACAAGTTATTTCGGAAAATGGACAGTCAACTTTAATTCGGCATATAGAGATCGATTTTTACCTACTAAACCCCTGATAAAGCTGCTGATAAAAGCAGCTGTGCTTAGCGACTAGGGCCTTACTGTCGATTATCCGAAACAACTTGTTCTGGGTAGCACTTTTCAAGCCGCCGGGAGCACGAAATTCGCCCCCCGGTTTCGTGAAAACGGGGGGCGAATGGACTTCGTGGTCTGTCTGGCAGGCTTGGCGCCGACGCTACTTGATCACGCGCACGCGATACATCGACGGAATCTGCTTGAGCGCCTCGATGGTGCTGCTGTCCAGGTGCTCGTCGGTGTCGAACATGGTGTAGGCGTTCTCGCCGGCGGACTCGTTGGTCATACGCTGCACGTTGGCGTTGTCCTTGGCCAGGATCGCCGTGATCTGGCCGATCATGTTGGGCACGTTGGCGTGCAGGCAGGCGATGCGGCTTGCGGCGCGTGCCTTGCCCATGCTGCAGGCGGGGTAGTTGACGCTGTGCGCTATGTTGCCGTTCTCCAGGTAATCCTTGAGCTCGCTGATGGCCATGTCGGCGCAGTTGGCCTCGGCCTCGCCGGTGCCGGCGCCCGAGTGCGTGGTGATAAACGTGTTGGGCATCTTGACGGTCTTGGGCGTGGCGAAGTCGCAGCTAAACCAGCTGAGCTTGCCCTCGCGCAGGGCGGCGTCAACGGCGTCCTCGTCAATGATGGTTTCGCGCGCGTAGTTGATGAGGACGGCGTTGGGTGCCAGCAGGTTAATCTGCTCGGTGCTGATCATGCCGATGGTGTCTGCCTTGCTGGGCACGTGTACGGTGAGGTAGTCGCAGCCGCGGCACAGATCCTCGAGCGTGCCCACGCGCTGCACCTCGCGGCTCAGCACCCACGCGTGCTCAACGGAAATGAACGGATCGTAGCCGTAGACATCCATGCCCAGATCGACGCAGGCGTTGGCGACCTTGGAGCCCACGTTGCCCAGGCCGATGACGCCGATGCGCTTGCCCTTGAGCTCGCGGCCCACAAAGGCCTTCTTGGCTTTCTCGGCATCGACCTGAATCTCGGGGTCGTCGGCGTTGTCGCGCACCCAGTTCATCGATTGCACTACGCCGCGGCTCGAAAGCACCAGCATGCCCAGGACGAGCTCCTTGACGGCGTTGCTGTTGGCGCCGGGGGAGTTAAAGACCACGACGCCCTTCTTGGCGTACTCTTCGACGGGGATGTTGTTGACGCCGGCGCCGCAGCGGGCGATGGCGCGGATGCCCTCAGGCAGCTCGTAGCCGTGCAGGTCGGTGGAGCGCATCAGGACGGCATCGGCCTCCTCGGCGGTGCCCACAAACTCGTAGCCCTCGCCAAACTCGACCTTGCCGTCCTTGGTAATGTCGTCGATGGTCTTAATCTTACGCATGAAAAACTCCTTAGCAGGTTTGTCTAAAACAGGTGGTTTGAAGTGGCTGGTCGGCCCGCGTGTTGCGGGCTAGTTAGATCGCGGACTCAAACTATGCTGCGCTTCGAAGTCCTTCATGTACGTGGCCAGCGCTTGCACGTCCTCCATGGTGACGGCGTTGTACACGCTTGCGCGCATGCCGCCGACGAGGCGATGGCCCTTGACGTTTTGAATCTGGTGCTCGGCCGCGCCTGCAACAAAGGCCGCATCGAGCTCGGCGTCGCCGGTGCGGAAGGTGACGTTGGCGATGGAGCGGCTGTCGGCCTGCGTTGTGCCATGGAACAGCTCGCTGTGCTCGAGCAGGTCGTAGAGCAGGTTGGCCTTGGCCCAGTTGCGCTCGGCCATGGCGGCAAGTCCGCCGGTCTGCTCAACCCAACGGAACACCTTGCCGCACACGTAGATGCCAAAGGTGTTGGGCGTGTTGAGCATGGAGCCCTTGGCGACCTGGGTCTTGAGGTCCAGGTACTGCGGCGTCTGCGCAAAGGCGGGGCTTTCGGCGATAAGGTCGTCGCGCACGATGACCACGGTCACGCCTGCGGCGCCGGCGTTTTTCTGCGCGCCGGCGTAAATGAGCCCGTAGCGCTCAACGTCGAGCGGCTGTGACAAAAAGCAGCTCGAGACATCGGCGACCATCGGCACATCGCCGCAGTTGGGCAGCTCGTGGTACATGGTGCCAAAGATAGTGTTGTTCTGGCAGATGTAGACGTAGTCGAGTCCGTCGCCCGCGGCCTCGGCGGCAATGCGCGCGTTGACGTCGGCCATGTCTGGGATGCGGTCGAAATTGGTGTCCTCGGAGCTCGCGAGCAGCACGGCCTCGCCGTACTTGGCGGCCTCCTTGTACGCCTTGTTGGCAAAGTTGCCGGTCACGACGTAGCCGGCGCGGCCGCGGCGCATGAGGTTCATGGGGATGCCCGCAAACTGCAGCGTGGCGCCGCCCTGCAAAAACAGGACACGGTAGTTGTCGGGGATGCTCAGCAGGCGGCGCAGGGTTGCCTCGGCGTCGTCGATGATCTGCTGGTACATGCTAGATCGATGGCTCATCTCGAGCACGGACATGCCGCAACCGCGGTAGTCCATCATCTCGTCGGCGATCTCGGCGAGCACGCTTGTGGGCAGTGCGGCCGGGCCAGCTGAGAAGTTGTGCACACGTGCCATCTTCTAGTTCCCCTCGTAGTCGTTTGAGCGTTCGGGATACTTTAGCACAGTGGAGCGCCGGGCGCGACCGCATCACGGTAAAACTCGAGTGCGCCGCTATGATTTACAGGATGGTTACATGGGGGAGGGCGGTCGTTAGGTCTATATCACCGGGATATACCGTGACAAATACTCCTTGAGCGCTGGGTCGCATACATAAAGAAACGTTCCCAGCATGCCGCGCGTCATGAGAACGTAGTAGGCGTTGACGATAATCTTTCGTAGGTCGTCGTCGCTTGCCTTTTTCTTTGCGACGGTATCTTTGAAGTTTGCCTTGTTAACGCAGACGCCCCCTTTGTCGTTGTCGTAGTAAATGTCGGGACCCAGAATTACGAACCCGTAATTGAGGTCGTAGCCCTGCACTGTGTGAATGCAACCAACCTCATTGACGGCGTTGGCCGAGTTGACCCAATCCTTTTGAGTTGAATTCCAACGTTTGCGAATGCCCTCAATGACGATATCGAACGCATCTTTATTGGTCTTGGTTTCCCACTTCCAAGCGAAGCCGGCAGTCATGCGAGATAGGCTGGTTTCTTCTTCCTTAGCTTGTTGTAGGGAGCAGAAGTCTTCGAATCGGTTGACAATGGCAAATTGATAGCGTGGCACATCGCTTCCGGGGTCCTTGTCTCGCGAGTCGTAAGGCCGAGAGGCAAAGAGCTCATCAAACTTCATGCCGGCATGCATGTACGCTTTGTTATCAAGCAGGTCGTAGACAAAATCGAGGTACTCATCGCCGCCACGCACACGCATTTGGGTGCTCAAGTTGAATTCTTCGGTCTCGATTCCTGCTTCTTCGAGTTGGTTGAGTCGTTGCTCAAGACCGTCTCGATTGAGGCCGGATGCCCTGACTTGCTGCTTGGGGTCATAAAACAGATATGCCTTGTCGCAGCATTTGAATATCCAGTCAACTTGGTTGCTCGTATGCGGAAGGTCGAGACGATCACAGGTGCTATAGAAGGCCTTGATGCCGGAGCCCATGCTTAGATAATTACCCAGTCGATGTGCTTCATCGACAAGTAGGATGTCATAACGATCATTTTTGGTTACGTCACTGGGGCTCAAGATATCGCCAGGCTTTAACCCTGGAAGGAAGTGCGTGAGTTTCCTGAGGGTCTTCTTCAGGGAATCCATGGGGGTGACAAAACCGACTCGCATGCCGGAAAGGTTGGGCTCATTTTTGATTTTGAACATGAGACTGATGGCGAGGATTGTTTTACCTGTTCCCGGCGCGCCATTCACGACGGTTATACGTTCTCTTTTTGAGCCGCCATGTTTTACGTCTTCATGCTCCTGTTCGAGACGTTTATAAATCGTCTCGATCGTTTCGTATTGGTCGGGCGTAAGCGTCTTGAAAGGCGAGAACTTGAACAGATCGGAGTTCTCGAGCTCTTCAATCGGATGAATCGCGTAGTTTTCTTCGCGAAGCTTTGTCCAGAGGTCTCGGAACCTCTGGCGATACTGAGGCCGCTCAAAATAATCGAATTGGGCATAGCCGTTGTTGGCATTGGTGACCTGGTATTTTTCGTCGGCACAGAACAGCTCAATAAGTCGATTCTCGAACTCGAACGTTGCGGATTGGTTGAAGGTGGGATTGTCGATCAGAAGGGTCCGGTCGAAGTCCTTGTCCACGTTTGCAGCGTGTTGTTTCATACGGCGCTGGTAGTTGGTTGTTTGGCCGATGTATGCCGTCTTGTTTCTGCTGTTGGTGAGAATGTAAAGGACGGGCCAACTCTCGTCATGATGGGCTCCAGGCTTTGGCGTGCCAAAGTCCTGAAGAGATTCGCTTGTCTCAAAGGGCTGGGGCAGGGGAAGCGTGTATTGCCGAAGGGCGAACTCATTACTCATGATGGTCCGCCTTTCTGTATTCATTAGATGATGCGTCGACGGGGTAGCGCTCGCCATTGCGCTTGAGCTTGGACGAAAGCGCCGCTGGCAGGTCGATTTCATTTAAATCTGCGAAACGCAGAAGGAAAAGGAGCGTGTCGGCGACTTCGTCTTCGATGGCTTGGCGTTGCTCGGTATCTTCGAACATTTCTGCAATGCGCTCGTCGCTCATAAAACGAAAGAGCTGAAGGAGCTCGGAGGACTCAGTTGCCATGCCGATGGCGAGCTCTTTTGGCGTGTGATACTTGCGCCAGTCGCGTGCATCACAAAAGTCCCTGACTTGTTCCGTCATGGCATCGAGCCTATCCATCGTCCGCAACCTCCCTGATGTTCATTGTTTTATTATGGCGGTATCTGGGATTTATTGCACCTCATTTGGGGCATGCGGTTTGTTCGGTCGCGATTGCCGGTAGGGGGTTTCACCATGAAAATCGAAGTTGATGTAGACCAACTGCGCGAGAGTCTGCTCGACCGCGCGGGGAGTGCGGCGGGCGTGGGTTTTCCGGCCGCCATGCTCGACGTGATGGATATCGAGGACGAGTCGCCCCAAGAGCTCCTAGCCCGAGCCGAACGCGAAGGCCTCGATCTCTGCGACTTTGCCGTCGATGGTGACGCGGACGATGACTACGGCGCAGACGAGGAATGGTAGCCGCGATTGAACTTCAACCCCATCCCTTCAATAAGAAGCGGTGAAATGGGGACTGTTTGGGCTGCTAGAAGGCCTATTCAGTCCCTATTTCACCGCAACTTATGGGTGGGGATGGCTACGACGCCAGCGTGGCGATGACGGCTTCGTCGCCGGCGTATATGAGGGTGTTGCCGTCGGGGATGATGGTTTGGCCGTCGCGCTTGAGCATCACGACGATAAAGGGGTGCTTGCCTTGTGGCACATCGCGCAGGCGCAGTCCTGCCAGGCGACCGTGGGGTGTCACGGTGACCTCGCGCAGCGTAACCTCGGCACGCTCTTCAAACGTCGGCGCGGCCATAACCAGAAGGTCGCCTTCTTCGATCACGGTATCGCCGTTGGGCAGCACCGGGTGCGCGCCGTCGCGCAGCACCAGGACTACGAGCATGTCCGTCGCACTGCCAATGTCCGCGAGCGAGCGCCCCGCAAACGGATGCCCTACACCCACCTTGAGCTTAACGAAAGACATGCCGTCCTCGTCGCGGTAGTCGTTAAACGTGCGGCGCACGTCGCCTTCCGCGTCGATCATATCGAGTTTCTTCGCCACCGCCGGCAGCAGCGAGCCCTGCACCACAATGCTCGACACGGCGATCACAAACACCAGGTCAAACAGGTCGTGACCACCGGGAACACCGACCACCACGGCAAAGAGGCTAAACACGACCGAAGCGGCACCGCGCAGACCCGCCCAGCTTACGAGCGCAACCTGGCGAGGGTTAGTCTTAAAGGGCGCCAACAGCAGGCCCACGGCGATGGGGCGGCTCACAAAGAGCATAAACGCCATGAGTGCCAGGCCCGGTAGCAGCATTTGCGGCAGGCGTGCGGGCGTCACGAGCAGACCGAGCAAGAAGAAGATAGTCATCTCGGCCATCTCGGTGAGGGTATCGACTGTCTCTTATACACATCTCCGAGCCCACGAGACTCCTGAGCATCTCGT
>UROM01000084.1 GCA_900549455.1 uncultured Collinsella sp.
CTACACTTATGCGATCGTCGGCAGCGTCAGATGTGTATAAGAGACAGGTACATGCTCGTGTGGCCGAGCTCTCGGGCGGGCAGCGCCGTCGCGTCGAGATTGCCCGAGCCCTGCTGTGCCCAGGCGACGCGGTGATTCTGGACGAGCCCTTTACCGGTCTAGATACCGCTGCGCGCGACGCATGCGCCGAAGTCGTGCTCGACTTGCTCGACGGTCGCATGCTGTTGCTTGCCACGCACGATGCCGTCGACGCTCGGGCCCTCAATATCTCGGACATCATCACACTCTAAATACTTATTCAGCAACAAAATGATCCGTTTTCCTCCGTCCCCAAGGGATCAGATGTGCTATTCTATCTGCGGGGTAATACTTAGGAATACAAAGTAATACCAACGCCGTAGAAACAAACTCCAGATGCGGGCCAATCGGGTTGCCTTCACAGCCCGTCGCCCAGCCGCGTGGCCCGCATCTATCCGCACCACCGTCGTTTCAAAAAGGAAGCGCCATGGCAGAACACATGACCCCCGTAGTCGCGAAGGTCTTGCCCGAGGAAAAGGCAGCCTTCGCGGCGGCAACTCAGCTCGTGGGCACCACGCCGTCCAACGCCATCCGCATGTTTATCGCTGCGTTCAATCGCTGCGGCACCTTTCCGTTCGACATTTCGCCCAGCGGGGCCTTTGGCACTGCACCCGATTCTCATCAATAAGTGATCCGTTTTCCTCCGTCCCCATGGGATCAGCTCTCTGCCGAGTTGTGGTAGAACTAGGGAACGGTTTTGAGGAGGTTGGCATGCTCAATGCGATGGCGTGGGCGCTTGCATGTTTTGGCGTTGTCGCTGCCGATATAGCCCTGAGCGTGGTTCTGTTTTCGGTTCTCGATGCCGTATCGGTGCTGACGGGCTATCCGATCGACAATCTCGATATCCAATGGTTCCAGGCTGCCGCTCAGACGGCGTCGTTTTTGATGGCGCTGCTGTGGTGGCGTTATCTGTGGCCCCGCTCCTTCATGGCGCGCCGGCAAGGTGAACGTCCGCTCGGCGGGGGAGCAAGTGCTGCATGGAAGCGCATCGCTTGCGTTGTCGTGATTGGCCTTGCCCTGCAGGTGGTCGTTGGCTACGTGACCGACGCCGTGCTGTCGCTGTTGCCCGACGCCGCGGCCGACTACAGCGAGCTTGTCGAGGAAACAGGTATGGGCGACACCAGCTATCTCGCCGTCCTGACTACGGTGCTCGGCGCCCCATTTTGTGAAGAGCTGCTGGTGCGCGGCATTATTTTTGAGTTTTCGCTCCGAGCGTTTAATCCGCAGTGCCGCCCACTTTGGAAGCGCCCGCGTCGTGCGAGCGCGCAGAACGGCGCCATGGTGCCCTGGGCGGCCCCAAGTACGTGGGGTATCGCCGCGGCGATTGTGCTGCAGGCGGCAATCTTCGGTTTTATGCACATGAATTGGGTGCAGGGTTGCTACGCGGGTGCCGCCGGCCTCATCTTTGGCTGGGTGCTCGTGACGACCGGAAAGCTCCGCTACACGATTCTGCTGCACTTTGCCTTTAATGCCGGGTCGTACCTCATGGGCCTGCTGTGGTTTGTGAACACGCCGCTCGACGTAGTGATCACGGTTGCCATCGCCGGCTTTGTGCTGGTAGAGGCGATGCGGTCGCTCAAACTGACGTGCCAGACGGATCGTCCCTACCAGCAAGCGTGATTCCCCTAAGGAAAACACGGCTAGGCGTGTCTGAGCGTGTTACCCCTAGGGAAATCACGACTGGAGACAGCCCAAGCGTGTTTCCCCTAGGGAAAACACGCTTGGCCGATGAGGAGACGCCGACTGGCCAAGAGACACCGGCCGGCCCTCGCCACGCTAGTTGCGGCGTCCGCCGCCGTTGGCGCCCTGACGTCCCTGGGCCGCGCGGTTGCGTCCGGCAGTGTTCTGCGCGCGCGACATGCCACCGTGGCCCTTGCCGCCTTTGGGTCCCTTGCCGGCGGCGCCACCGTGGGCCTTGCCGCCCTTCTTGCCGGTGCCATGGCCACCGCCAGCAGACGTCTCGCCCGGACGCGGGGGCACGGGACGAATCAGGCAATGCTTGGTGTAGCCGATCAAATCGCGGCGGCCGGCCTTTTCCAGCGCCTCGCGCACCAGCTTGTAGTTCTCGGGCTTGCGATACTGGATGAGCGCGCGCTGCATGGCCTTCTCGTGCGGGTCGCGCGCCACATAGATCGGCTGCATGGTGCGCGGGTCCACGCCGGTGTAGTACATGCACGTCGACATGGTGGACGGCGTGGGGTAGAAGTCTTGCACCTGCTCGGGCATGTAGCCCATGTCTCGCACGGCTTCGGCAAGGTCCACGGCTTCCTTCATGGTTGAGCCGGGGTGGCTCGAGATCAGATACGGCACTACGTACTGCTTGAGTCCGTATTCGCGGTTCAAGCGTTCAAATTTGCGGCAAAACGCATCGTAGACGGCGCGGCTCGGCTTGCCCATCACGGACAGCACCGCGTCGCTCACGTGCTCGGGTGCCACGCGTAGCTGGCCCGAGACATGGTGCTCTAGCAGCTCGCGCAAAAACTCGTCCGAGGCATCGGCCATGGTGTAGTCAAAACGGATGCCGCTGCGGACGAAGACCTTCTTGACGCCCGGCAGCTGGCGCAGGTCGCGCAGCAACTGCGTGTAGCCGCTCTCGTCGACCACCATGTTCTTGCATACGCTCGGCCACAGGCAGCGCTTGTTCTTGCACACGCCGTGCTTGAGCTGCTTGTCGCAGGCAGGGCGGCTAAAGTTGGCCGTCGGTCCGCCCACGTCGTTGATGTATCCCTTAAACTCGGGATCGCGCGTGAGCAGCTCGGCCTCGCGCATGATCGAGTCGTGGCTGCGCATTTGCAGCACGCGGCCCTGGTGGAAGGTGAGGGCGCAAAACGAGCACTCGCCAAAGCACCCGCGGTTGGAGCTAATGGAAAACTTGATCTCGGCAAAGGCCGGCACGCCGCCCGCCGCATCGTAATCGGGATGCCAATCGCGTGCGTAGGGGAGCTCGGCAACCTCGTCCATCTCATCGGTCGTTAACGTCGCCGACGGCGGGTTCTGTACCACATAGACGCTGTTGGGGTAGGGCTCTACCAGGCGATGCCCGGTGATGGGGTCCATGTTCTGCTGCTGCACGTTAAAGCTGCGCGCGTAGTTGAGCTTGTCGGCGACAAGGTCGTCCCAGCTGGGCAGTAGGTCGTAGTCGTAGACCTCGTCGAGCGAGCTGGTGCGGTAGACGGTGCCGTTGATATAGGTAATCTGATCGACGGGCAGTCCCGCGTCGAGCGCGTCGGCGATCTCGACAATCGCGTGCTCGCCCATGCCGTAGATGAGGATGTCAGCGCCCGAGTCGAGCAGTACCGAGCGCTTGAGCTTGTCCTGCCAGTAGTCGTAGTGGGCCAGGCGACGCAGGCTTGCCTCGATGCCGCCGATAATGATGGGGGCGTCCTTGAACGTCTGGCGGATGAGGTTGCCGTAGACCGTGACGGCACGATTGGGGCGGTGCCCCTCCTTGCCACCGGGGGTATAGGCGTCGGTGTGGCGGCGGTGCTTGGTCACGGAATAGTGGTTGACCATGGAGTCCATGTTACCGGCACTGACGAGAAAGCCCAGGCGCGGCTCGCCGAGCACGGTGATGCTGGCGGGGTCGGTCCAGTCGGGCTGGCAGATGATGCCCACCTTGTAGCCGTGCGCGTCAAGGACGCGGCTAATGATGGCCATACCAAAGCTGGGATGGTCCACGTAGGCGTCGCCGCAGATGTAGACAAAGTCGCACTGGTCCCAGCCGCGCGCATCCATGTCGGCGCGACTGACAGGGAGGAACTTATCGCGGCCCGGGCGCCAGGGACGGACGGGCGCCGCCTGGGAATGCTTGGTGCGGGCGACCGTGGCCTGCGCCTTACCGCCGCGCTTTTGCTGCTGGCCGCGCTGGGCGTGCTTGCCGTGCTGGTTGTGCTGAGCGTCCTGGGGCTTTTTTGCCACGATTCCTCCTGTTGTTAGTATGCTGCACGTAATTGTAACCAGTCTTTTTGGGACGGCGCTAAAAAGACTGGCGGAGTACATGAGCTGGCGGATCGGCGCGTCGATGCGGGTGTCGTTTGTTTCCAGACTGTGTATCTGCGCGTTGGAGAACCCGTCTCGCGCGCACGCCATGTTGTCAATGGGTTACAGTATGAACGGCGGCTATGTTTCCGCCAACGCACGAGAGAGTCGTCAACAAGGAGGATGCACGACGATGCAGCGTGCCAAACAGATATCGGAGTCTATTGAGCTGGGCATCATCTTGGCGCTCGCCGGTGGCTTTATGGACGTGTATTCGTACATTGGGCGCGACCATGTTTTCGCCAACGCGCAGACAGGCAACATCCTGCTCGTGGGCGTGAGCATCTCGGAGGGCAACTGGGCACTTGCGGGGCGCTACTTCTTCCCTGTGGTGTCGTTTGCCGTGGGCATTATGCTTGCCGACCTGGTTCACGAGCGGTTTGGCAGCGTGATTCACTGGCGCCAAGTGACGGTGTTCTTTGAAGCCGTCATCTTGCTGGGCGTGAGCTTTATCCCCGGTGGCGGTTACAACCTGCTCGCCAACTGCCTCACCTCGTTTGCCTGCGGCATGCAGGTCGAGAGCTTCCGCAAGATACATGGTCACGGCATCGCCACGACCATGTGCATCGGTAACCTGCGCAATGCGCTGCAAAACGTGGACGACTACATCATCACCCACAAGCGCGGCTTTTTGGAAAACGGCGTGCTGTACTTTGGCGTGATCTTTACCTTTGTGTTTGGCGCCGTGCTGGGCAACTGGTGTATTGAGCGCATGGGGCTGCACGCCATCGTCGTGGCGAGTTTGCTGCTGTTTATCGCGTTTGTCATCATGTTTATCGACCGCGAACGCGACTTGCGTTTTCGCTGGAAGCGCGCCTGCGAAGATTGGAAAGACGCCTGCCAAAAATAGCGGCAGGATGTGGCAAGGGGGCAATCCCCTTGCTAGATAGATCGATAATGGGGAGGGGACGGCCATCTCGGCTGCCCCTTTTTTGTTTAGTGGTCAGGCGGTGACGATACCAGCTGTTGAAACGCTTTAAACTATTTGACGTTCTCACGTGTTTTTTGTTTCAAAAGCGTTAGGATGGGACTTATAGTGCGGGGCGTAACGGGTGCCCCGCGCACGATAGGAGGCTATCAATGGCTAATCGTTTCGTTCTCAACACCATTTCTTACCATGGTTCCGGCGCCATCAAGGAGATCCCCGGCGAGCTCCAGCGTCGCGGCTACAAGAAGATCTTCGTCTGCTCCGATCCCGATCTGGTCAAGTTTGGCGTTACCGCTAAGGTGACCGACGAGCTCGACGCCGCCGGCATCGCTTGGAGCCTCTACTCCGAGATCAAGCCCAACCCCACCATCCAGAACGTCAAGGACGGCGTCGAGGCATTCAAGGCCGCCGAGGCTGACGCTATCGTGACCATCGGTGGCGGCTCCTCTATGGACACCGCCAAGGCTATCGGCATCATCATCAACAACCCCGAGTTCGCCGATGTCCGCAGCCTCGAGGGCGTTGCTCCGACTAAGAACCACGCCGTGTTCACCATCGCCGTGCCGACGACCGCCGGTACCGCCGCCGAGGTGACCATCAACTACGTCATCACCGACCCCGAGAAGGTCCGCAAGTTCGTGTGCGTCGACACCAACGACGCCCCCGAGGTCGCCGTCGTCGACCCCGATATGATGGCCTCCATGCCCGCCGGCCTGACCGCCTCCACCGGCATGGACGCTCTGACCCACGCCATCGAGGGCTACACCACCAAGGGTGCTTGGGAGCTCTCCGACATGTTCCACTTTGAGGCTATTAAGCTGATCAGCGAGAACCTGCGCGACTCCGTCGCCGAGGCCAAGTCCGGTCAGCCCGGCTCCGGCCGCGAGGGCATGGCTCTCGGCCAGTATGTTGCTGGCATGGGCTTCTCCAATGTCGGCCTGGGCATCGACCACGCCATGGCTCACACCCTGTCCGCTCACTACGACACCCCGCACGGTGTCGCTTGCGCCATGCTGCTGCCGATCGCCATGGAGTTCAACAAGCCGGTTTGCGCCGAGCGTCTGGCCAAGGTCGCCGTCGCCATGGGCGTTGACACCACGGGCATGAGCACCGACGAGGCTGCCGACGCTGCTATCGCCGCCGTCAAGCAGCTTTCCGCCGACGTGAACATCCCGCACGTCTGCGAGGCCATGAAGGCTGACGAGATCGAGATCCTGGCCAAGGACGCCATGGCCGACGCCTGCTTCCCGGGTAACCCGCGCGAGGCAACGCTCGACGACGTCATCGAGCTCTTCAAGAAGATCTGCCCGGCTGCTTAACCTGGTTCGGCGGGCCCCGCCCGTTAGCCCCAGAATCGTCCTCGGACATGTCGGAGGCCCCGCTGCGCACTACGTGCGGCGGGGCCTCCTTCTGTCCTGCGGAAAGATTCTGGGGCTAACGGGCGGGGCCCGCCGGCTCGTTGTCGTGGCGGGCACTGTTCGGAAGAGCTCGATGGGTCATCTCGCTGGGTAAATATTTGTGCGTGATGGTATCGTTGTTGGGGCTTTTACTGATTACGGGATGTTGACTTTGGAGTTGTGGATGGTGTCCCAAATGGATTCTACGCTTGGTTTCATTACTGACCAGCTTAAGACGCTGACTTCTATTGCTTCGCCTACGGGCTATACCCGTGCGGCGACTGATTATCTAATGGAAACGTTGCGCGATATGGGCTTTGGCCCCGAGCGTTCCAATAAGGGCAACGTGCTGGTTGAGCTTGGCGGCGAGGGTGAGCCGCTTGTGTTGGCGAGCCATGTCGATACCCTGGGCGCCATGGTGCGCTCCATTAAGGACAATGGTCGCCTGCGTCCCACGACGCTTGGTGGGCATCAGTGGTCTACGGCCGATGGCGAGAACTGCACCGTCTACACGCGTGACGGCAATGTGTACACGGGCGTGGTCCTCAATACCGAGCCTTCGGCGCACGTGGCCGACGAGCCGGTCAAGACCGTCGAGAAGAATATGGAAATCCTACTCGACGAGAACGTTGACAGCAAGGACGATGTGCTCGAGCTGGGTATTCAGACCGGCGACATCATCGCTATGGATCCGCGTACCACGGTGACGGAGAGCGGCTACATTAAGAGCCGCTTCCTGGATGACAAGCTGTCGGCGTCGATCCTGCTGGGTCTGGCCCGCGCCGTTGCTGACGGCGAGGTGTCGCTTTCGCGCAAGGTGTCGCTGCTCTTTACCGTGTACGAGGAGGTCGGCCACGGCGGAGCCTTCGTGCCGGCCGACACGCGCGAGATGATCAGCGTTGACATGGGTTGCGTGGGAGACGACCTGGGCTGCACCGAGCGCATGGTGTCGATTTGCGCCAAGGATTCGGGCGGCCCCTACAACTACGACCTGGTGACCACGCTGTCTAATATCGCGCGCGAGTTGGAGCTCGATTACGCCATCGACGTGTACCCGCATTACGGTTCCGACGTCGAGGCCGCGCTTTCGGCCGGTTACGACATTCGCCATGGCCTGATCGGCCCCGGCGTGTACGCGAGCCACAACTACGAGCGCAGCCACATCGACGGCGTGCGCAACACCTACGAGCTCGTCCGCGCCTACGTACAGCGCTAACGATGCAGCGGCCTCGGCTGACACAGCAGTATCGACCGAGGCCGCCCACTGTAAGTTGCGGTGAAATAGGGACTGTTTAAGCGTTT
>UROM01000085.1 GCA_900549455.1 uncultured Collinsella sp.
GTCATAGGCGGTCTTGGCGTCGTCGACCGCCTTCTGGGCGCCGGCGAAGCGCTCGAAGGCCTTGTTTGCGGTGGCAAGCTCGCCCTCGGCGGCCTTGGCCTTCGCCTGTGCGTCGGACAGGGTCTGCGTCTTGGCGGCAACTGCCTGCTTGGCGCCCGAAAGAGCGGTCGCGGCTTGCGTATCTGCGGTCTGGGCCTTGTCAACGCCAGCCTGGGCAGTGTCGTCGGCCTTCTTGGCATCGTCAAGCGAGCCCTGCTTATTCGCAAGGCCCGCTTGGGCGGCATCGCGCTTGGCAGCAAGGTCCTTGACCGAAGCCGTGGCGTTGTCATACGCCTCATTGGCCTGTTCGGACTTTGCCTTGGCGGCATCGCGGGCGCTGCGAACCTTCGCCTTGTGAGCAGCGGCCTCGGCTGCCTTCGTCTTGCTGTCAGCAAGCGTGGCGTTTGCCTTATCGAGAGCCGCCTGGGCAGTAGCGGCCTCGGCCTTGGCGGCATCGAGGTTCTGCTTGAGGGACTCGATGTCGATTCCGCCGAGTGCGTCCTTCGCGGCGTCGTATGCCGTCTTCGCGGCGGCGGTACCGGACTTAGCCTTCTCGTACTCACCCTTGGCGGTGTTCATGTTCACATCTGCTGCGGTGAAAGCGTCCTGGGCGGCATCCTGCCCGTTTACAGCTGCGAAGTAAGCTTCCCTAGTAGTTCCAAAGTTCTTCTGCGCCTCGGCGAGCTTGCCCTGAAGCTCCTTGAGCTGCGCCTTCTGCGCCTGCGTGCCGCCAGCGTTATAGGCAGAGTCGATGTAGTCGTTCACGAGCTTCTTGAACTCGGAGACAGTGAAATCCTTCTGCCCCGTGCTCCCGCTATAGTCGAAAACGGTTACCTCGGAATCGGTATTCTTACCGCTACCGGTCGCGATGCCGATAGCCTTCGCGCCGGCATCGATGATGTTTAGATAGTGCCCGCACTCATGGTAGATGCTGTTGTAGTGCTGGTAGATATAGTAGGAATCATATCGATGGCTTCCAAGTGCGTCACCATACTGCTCGACGTACTTATCGAACGCCTTTTTCTCCTGGGTGTAGAGACCGGTATATGGCCAGCCAAGCGTATCCTCGGTCTCGCCTCCGGTGTATGCCCCGCCGCCGCCTGCAAGATTCTCACCTTGATCGAAATAGCAGTTCGAGTGTCCCCAGATGTTCGATGAATATGATGTATTGAGGGCGGCTGCCGCAGTCATGCGGAGGCTGACGCTAAGCTCAGACTGGCCGTTCGCCTTGCGGAGGTTGTTCTGGGTATCGAGGTAGGTCAGGGCGTTACGCATCTGCTCCAAGGAGAGCGGATTGGTGTCGCGAGACATGTCCTGATCGACATACTTGTCATACCAGTCCTGTTTCTCTGTCGTCCCCATGAGCATCGACGCGGCGGTACTTGCATTTGACTTCTGCTGGGCGGTGAAATCGCTGCTGTTGCTGATGTAGGCCATAAAGCCGAGCATGCCCTTATTGATGACTTCCTGGTCAACGGTCATGTTGGACTTTAGGTCTGCAATCTGCTGCTCAAGAGCCTCAACCTGGGCATTAGCAGCGTCATAAGCCTTTTCCGCGGCGTTCGAAGCGGCGCAGGCTGCCTCCCACTCGCTGCGCTTCTGCTTGCGAACTTCGACAAGCTTATCGTACGCGGTCTTCTTGTCTGCTTCGGTCTGCTGCGCCTTCTCGTATGCGGCCTTGGCGGCGTCGTGCTTGCTGGCGGCGGCGCTGTACTCCTTGTTTGCCGCATCGTATGCAGACTGGGCAGATGCCACAGCAGCGTTGGCGGCGTTGGCCTTCTCCTGCGCGGCGGTGGCGGTATTCTGAGCCGCCTGCAGGTTCGCCTGGGCGGTAGCGTCGGCATCCGTCGCGGCATTGAGCTCCGCCTGCGCGGTCTTGAGCTCACCAGCAGCAGCTTTCTTGGCGGCCTCAAGCGCACTCAGGTCAACACCCGTACCCGAGACGGCAGCATCGAGCGCGGCCTGCGCCTGGTTGAACTTCTGCTGGGCGTTATCGCGCGCGGTGGTTGCGGCTGCGAGAGCAGCGGCAGCCTCCTGCTTCTTGGCCTGGGCAGTCGTCAAAGCTGCCTCGGTATTCTGCTTTTCCTGCTGAGCGCTGGCCTCGGCAGCCTTGGCCTGGTCCAGATTGGCCTGTGCAGTAGCAACGGCCTTATTGGCGTCATCGAGCTTTGCCTGCGCGTCCTCGACGGCCTTCTTGGCGGCCTCGTACTCGTCCATACCCATGGCCTCGAGCTTGGCCTGGGCATCGTCGAGGGCCTTCTTGGCCTCATCCTGCTTTGCCTTGGCGTCCTTGAGCGCCTGGGTCTTATCCTCGACACTCTTGTTGGCTTGATCGAGCTGATCGTTCAGGTCGCCCAGCTTCTTCTGCTGCTGCTCGGTCTTTTCGACGGCGGCTTTGAGCTCGTCAATCTTCTCCTGGAGCGCGGCGACTTCTGCTGCGTTCTGCTCGATTTCGTTGTCGCTCACAGCCTGCGAGGCCTGATTCTTTTGCTGCTGCGTCTGCTTTTGAGACTGGCCCGCCGCATCGGCGTTCTTCTGGGCGGCATCGTAGGCGGCCTGAGCGTCCTTGAGCTGCTTTGCCGACTCCTCGGCCAGCTGGGCAGCCGTCTTTACGACCGCTTGGTTACCGGCGGCAACGGTATTCTCTACAGAACTACCCCCCCCCTGAACAGAATCGCCGTTACCGGTTGACGGTGCGGCGATTGCCGCCAGCGGCGACATGAGCGGCTGAGCGATGAGGCCCGCCGTCAAAACGGTTGCGACGGCGCGGTTGGCAACGCCCTTGACGTTGACGGCCTTGGCCCGAGGCTCAAAGTGTTGTGGACTGTAGTTTGCCATGGCTTTCTCCCTTTGACACGGATGTATCCATACGTATCAAACGGTAGCTGTCGATTTTTGAATTCTGTTGCGCAACATTGGCGACCAGCGTATTTTTTGAAATTCACGCTCTCGTGCTTCACAGTTTCGTCACATTTGAAGGAGCTGGTGCATCATATTCTCGCGGGATGGAATTGAGCCTGTGATTTGCATTTGCTCCCGCGTCATCCGCCCTATCGGATTCCGCATCCAACAGACACCCCGCCCGCCACGGTGTAGAGTTAGGACAACGGGCGCGTTGTGCGGACCGCGCTGGAACGAGGTGGACATGGAACTCGATAAACAACAGCTCAAGCGACTGCGCGAGCGCCATCATCGGCGCCATGGCATCCGCCCCGCCCACAGCGAGGCCATGGAGAACGCAAGCCGCTTTCTAAAGCGGGCATTCAACATTCGCGAGGGACGCGCGCCCTATCACGTGATTCGCAAGCGCTTTGTAAACGGGGCGCGCCTGACTGGCTCACACTTATGCATCTTGATCATTGCCATGTTGATCGCGAGCATCGGCCTCGATATCGACTCGGATATCGCCATTGTAGGCGCCATGCTCATCTGCCCGCTCATGGGCTCGGTCCTTGCCATGGCATACGGCATCGCCACGCTCGACCGCGAGATTACCCTTGAGGCCGTCGCGAGCTTGGCTCTGCAGATGGCCTTTTGCCTGGCCACGTCCACGTTGTACTTTAAGCTCTCGCCCCTTGGCACCACCACGGCCGCCATCATCGACAATTCGACACCGACTGTGTGGGACCTTGCCGTCGCGCTCGCGGGCGGCTTTGCGGGTGGCCTGGGCAACTCGCGCGACCAGGAACCCGCCACGCTCATCGCCGGGGTGGCTGTGGCGACCGCGCTCATGCCGCCCCTGTGCGCGGCGGGCTATGGCATCGCCATCGCAAGCGGGTCACTGTTTCTCTCGGCGCTTTACGAGTTTGGCATCAACGTGGTCTTTATCGCACTCGCGGCCGAAGCCGTTCTGCTTCTTTTGCGCGTGCCGCTCAAGCGCGACCTCAACGGCGACGGCATTGTGACTGCCGAGGAAGATGCCGAGGTCGACGAGCTATCACGCAAGGTGCGCCGCCGCATCATTGTGGGCACGGTAGTCTTTGCCATCCCCTGCATCGTCATGACGGCGGGGTCTATTAGCTCGGCGCAGTCCGGCGTGCAGGACGGCTACGGCGTCACCGAAACCACGCGCGAGCTTGCCGCGGTGCTGCCAGGCTTTAAGGATTACACCGTCGCCGTCGAAACCTCGGCCACCGAAGGCGATGAGGAAGGCATAGTCGAGCGCGAGATTGTCGCCCATGTGACGACAGGCGAGACGCTTGGGGCACACGACCGTCACATCGCCCGCAAGCTCATCGACCTCAATGTGCCCGAGCTCGATCGCGTGGAGTTCGATGTGAAGTGATGCCGGCGCGGGATGAATGCTCACACAGACGCAAGTTATGACGAGGCGCAGACGCAATACGGACACGAGCAAATAGCGGGGTGCAGTTCATACCCGCGCCCCGCTCGCTGTTTTATTGCCGTGAATCAGACGTCCGCATCGACATCGCCAGACTCCACCGTAAACGCCGGATCGGTGCTCACAAGATAAAATCGGGTCACCTCAGTATTTCTAATTAGGTAAATCTGCCCCTGATTGCGTCGGCGCGATATATACGCAACGTGAACCGTGCCGAATTCTTCGCCGTTTTCCTTCTTTAATATCAGGATGTTGGGGTCATCCGTACGCTTAAACTGCCCGTCAACGCAGCTGCCGTCTTTGTCGACCAGTTGCCACCGATGGTTATCCTCTTCAAGAAAGGCCAGGGTTTCCAGACTCGTCTTGTCGTCCCGATAGTAACCGTCAATGGCAAACCCTTCGGAAGCGCATTCCTGCATATAGGACGTTTCCCGGCTTATAGCAAACAGCCCTGTAGCGCCCAGGAGCACAGCCAGGCAGACCACTGCAAGGGTTATCGAAATAGCACGGCGACCCATGTTAGACCAACCGATAGTTGTTTAACGGAGCGCGAAACATACCTGGAACCTCCGATATCAGGGGGAACGTCGCCAGCAGGCTGGTGACAACTATATGCTTCTGACATCAAACCATATGGCTGCCACTCGCGGAGGGGGCATCGGTGAACGGCGTGTTTTCATACTCCATTGGTCAAACCTAAGCGCGGCCCTACAGGTCGTACTTGTACACGCGGTAGATGTACTTTTCGGCTTCCATCTCGTAGGTGGCGATGGGCAGTCCGTAGCGGTCGTACTCGATAAAGGTCTTGGCCATGCCCGATGCCACGAGCATGCTGTTCGAATTGCCGACGCGCTGCGCACTGCTGACGTAGCCCGAGAACGGCACCGCGATCTGGTCCTCAAGTTCGTAGGTGCGCACCGTCTCGTCCACTGTAAAGATGCGCCCAAACGAATGCGTGCCCTTGTTGTAGTCGGTCACCACCGCGGAGCCCAGCTGGCCCCAGTCGAACTTGGGATAGCTTTCGGCCGCACCAAAGTTGTTGTCGTACAGCAGCACCTGGTAGCGACTGGTCGTTGCCGTATCAGAACTCGGCAGATACGTCACGCTGTGCTGGCCCGCGTTGAGCGAAAAATCGCCTTGGGCTTGCAGCAGCTTGTCCTCAAAGCCCGAGCCGGCCCAGAAATCGGGCGAGCCCATGAGCCAATCAACCGTGGGTGTGCCGTAGATATCGGCGAGCTTGATGACCGTCGAGGTCTCGCGTGAGCTGAGCAGGACGGTGCCGCCACCGAGCCACTGAATCGTGTTGATATGGATCCAATCCAGGTCGCCGTCCGAGGCCACCTTAGCGCTCGCTTTGAGATCGGGAAATATGTCGCCCAGGTCTACAACGAGAGAAACGGCGCCCGTTGCTATGTCGATCTTGATGATGAGGTCCTCGACGTTAACGCGCTCGCCCTTGTCCTTTTTAGCGGCCGCGCGGTCGACGTCCAAGTCGGCCTCGGAGCCGGCGCGACTCGCCAGTACCAACAGGTTGCCGTTGTCATCGAAAGCATAGTCGTGATGCAGCTCGTAGTCGCCCGTGCTCCAGACGTTTACCACCTGGCCGATGGCGTTGATCTGGGCCATCTTGGTAGTCGAGACGCTCATGATCATGCTGCCGTCGCCCGGGAACAGCAGGCGGTGGCTGCGGTAGCCGATGACCGGCACCTCGCCGCGGATCTGACCCGCGTTGTCGTAGAGATACATAAAGTCGAGCTTGGACGAGTCGTTGCCCAGAATGGCAAAGAGGCCATCGGCGAGCGGCGTGTTGGACTCCCCTGCCGTGACGGTGAGGTGCTTCTCTTCCTCACCCTTGAGCGCCGGCGTCTCGATCGTGAACGTCGAAGTGCGGCTGGTGCCATCCTGCGCGGTACAGGTTAGGGTTACCGTGTTTTTGTGGTTGGGAATGAGACCGATGACCTTGAACTCATGCTCCGTTGCCGGCGTATCGTCACCGTGGGGCGTACGGGAAAAGACATCCACTTTGGGGGAATCAGCGAATTTCTTACGGCCGGCGACCTCGTAGGTGACGGCCACGAGGTCTGTCGTTGCAAAACGCACGTAGCAACTCAGGGTGTCGGTACCAAAGGGATCGGCTTTGACAAACGGGGCAGTTTCGTCGTAGCTGCCTGCAGCGTACTCGGCATCGAGCTGTTCTTTGATGGCAGCCTGTTTCTCGACGTTGTAGGTCGCGACAATCTGATTGAGAACTTTCTTCTGTTCGTCGGTGAGTCCGTCGTCCGCGTTGGACATATCGTTCGCATCGGCTCCGGCAGCAGAGCAGCCTGCAAGTCCCGCGCTCGCCAGCGCCAACGCGCCCACCGCCGTGCCCGCAAGGGCAGCACGGCGCGTAAGCGACCAGCCGCCTTCGTTACTCAATCCCATGTCGTCACCATCGAAGAATTCCATCGCTGCCGTTTCCTTCATATTCCAGGGCACTTGCCAAGCTCTGTCCAATTATGGCTCGCAGCTTAACAAACGCCCCTTAAGGCTAGCTTAGGCTCACGGCAGCCGGAGCCGTTAGCCGCAAGACGCACAGGGGACGCAGGAATACGATGATCCGTTTTCCTCCGTCCCCGAGGGATCATTTTTTAGTACTTGAAGAAGCCCTCGCCCGAGCTTTCGCCCAGCTTGCCTTCGTCGAGCATTTTCTTGAGGACGGAGGCCATGGCCTTAAAGTTGTAGGGCATCATCATCTTTTTGAGCAGCGGGCTCACCAGGCCCGGCACCTTCTGATACTGCATGACGATGTTGTAGGCCGTCTGGATACCCACCGTGTCGAATACGCGGAACGGGCCCTTGGGAGCGCCGGTGCCACGCGTCCACGCGAGGTCGATGCTCTTGGGATCGCTCACGCCCGAGACGTACAGATCAAGGCCCGAAAGCAGCCACGGTACCAACATGGAGTTGAGCAGATAGCCGTTCTTTTCCTTGTTGACGGGCAACGCCAGCATACGGATGTCGTTGGCAAAGTCGACGAGTTCATCGAAGTAGCGCTTGTCGGTCTGGTCCTGGGCCATGACCTCGGTCATGTTGTTCTTCCAGATAGAGTTGGCAAAGTGCAGCGACAGGTACTTCTCGGGGCGGCCGGTGTACTTGGCAAAGGTGCTCGGCAGCAGCGTGGAGGAGTTCGTCACGATGACGGTCTTTTGCGGCAGGACCGGGGCGAGCTTCTTGTAGAAGTCGATCTTTGCCTGGGTGTCCTCGGCCATAGACTCGATGACCAGATCGGCGTCGGCCACGGCCTTGGCACTGTCTCTTATACACATCTGACGCTGCCGACGATCGCATAAGTGTAGAT
>UROM01000086.1 GCA_900549455.1 uncultured Collinsella sp.
GGCAGCGTCAGATGTGGATCAGAGACAGCTTTGGTGGCGGCGGTTTTGGCGGCGGCGGACTGGGCAAGTCCGGTGCTCGCGTGATCGCCTCCAAGGACGTGGGCGTGACCTTTAAGGATGTCGCTGGCCAGGAAGAGGCCAAGGAATCCCTCAAGGAGGTCGTCGACTTTCTGGAGAAGCCGCAGCGCTACGAGGAAATCGGCGCCAAGCTGCCGCGCGGTGCTCTTCTTGTTGGCCCTCCGGGTACCGGTAAGACCCTGCTCGCCAAGGCTGTGGCCGGCGAGGCGGGCGTGCCGTTCTTTAGCATTTCGGGTTCTGAGTTTGTCGAGATGTTCGTCGGCCGTGGCGCCGCCAAGGTTCGCGATCTGTTTAAGCAGGCCAAGGAAAAGGCCCCGTGCATCGTCTTTATCGACGAGATCGATACCATCGGCAAAAAGCGTGACGGCGGTGGATTTAGCGGCAATGACGAGCGCGAGCAGACGCTCAACCAGCTGCTGACCGAGATGGACGGCTTCGATAACCACAAAGGCATCGTCGTCCTCGCTGCCACCAACCGTCCCGACAGCCTCGATCCCGCTCTGCTGCGCCCCGGTCGTTTTGACCGCCGCATCCCCGTTGAACTGCCCGACCTGACCGGCCGTAAGAACATTCTTGAGCTGCATGCCAAGAGCGTGAAGACGCAGCCGCCGATCGACCTGACTGCGATTGCCCGCGCTACGCCCGGCGCCTCGGGCGCCGACCTGGCCAATATCATCAACGAGGGCGCCCTGCGTGCCGTCCGCGAGGGTCGCAAGCGCGCCACGCAGGACGATTTTGAGGAGTCGGTGGAGGTCGTCATTGCCGGTCAGCAGCGTAAGTCGACGGTGCTGTCCGACCACGAGAAGCAGGTCGTTTCTTACCACGAGATCGGCCATGCTATCGTTGCCGCTCGCCAGAAGGGCTCTGCGCCGGTCACGAAGATCACCATCGTGCCGCGCACGAGCGGTGCTCTGGGTTACACCATGCAGGTCGAGGAGGATGAGCGCTTCCTGACCACACGCCAGGAGGTCCTGGACAAGCTCGCCGTCTATTGCGGTGGCCGTGCAGCCGAGGAGCTCATCTTTGGTGAGATGACGACCGGTGCCGCCAACGATATCGAGCAGGCCACCAAGCTCGCCCGTAACATGGTGACGCGTTTTGGTATGTCCGATGAGTTTGGCATGATGGCGCTCGGTACCGTTCAGAATGCGTACCTCAACCAGGACACGTCGCTCACCTGCGCCCCCGGTACGGCCGAGCGCGTGGACGCGATTGTCGCCAAGCTGATCGAGGATGCGCACGACCGCGCCCTGCAGATTCTGAAGGAGAACAAGTTTAAGCTCCACGAGCTGGCTCGTTATCTGTACAAGAAGGAGACGATCACGGGCGAGGAGTTCATGAATCTCCTCACGCGCGAGAATCCGCTGATGCCGAAGCAGCAGTAAGGCTGGTTACACAGCATCGAACGCCCCATTTGAGCTTCTATCTCAAATGGGGCGTTTTGCTTGGGAGGGATATGCATGAAGATCGTGGTAAGTGCCTGCTTGATGGGCGAGAGCTGCAAGTATAACGGGCTCGACAATTGCCTTCGCGAACTGGTCGAGGCCTGCGAGCGTACGGGGACCGAGGTCCTCTTGGTGTGTCCTGAGGTCTTTGGGGGTCTTCCCACGCCGCGCAAGCCGTCCGAGATTGTGAACGGCGAGGTTCGTACCTGCGAGGGCATCTCGGTTGATCGCGAATTTCGCCTGGGTGCCCAACGTGCGCTCGATATGTGCGAGCAGGCGGGCGGACCGGAAGAGATAGTCGCGTGCATCCTTCAGGACCGCAGCCCCTCGTGCGGTGCGGGTCACATCTACGACGGCACCTTTAGCGGTACGCTCACCGCGGGCAACGGTGTTTTTGTCGACCTGCTCCTGCGCAATGGGTACCGTGTGATCCAAGCGAGTGAATTCGATCCCAGCATGCTGGAGCAATAAAAAAACCACCACAAAGGTGCCTGTCCCCTTTGTGGTGGTTTTGGGTTAGAGCTAGAGCGTGTGACCGTAGGTGTTGGCAGCCTTTATGGCGGCGGCGAACTTCTCGTCGGTGAAGGGCTCCGGGTTGCCCTGCTTCCACTCGTTGGTGGCGTGCGCGTGCTCGCACAGGGCAGGGATATCGGCCTCGGAAAGCCCGACCTGCTCAAGCGTCACGGGCAGCCCCATCTGCTTGTTAAAGGCAGCATAGCGCTCAAGGTTCTCGGTGTCGCCCGTATAGGCAAACAGCACGAGCACGCCCAGGCTCACGACCTCGCCGTGCAGGTAAGTGCCCTCACGCGGAATGCTGCAGGTGGCGTTGTAGAACGCGTGCGCCACGCTCGAGTTGTAGTAGTAATCGTTCTGGTTGGTCAGGTTGGAGACGTAGCCCGTGTTGACCACGATGTCGAGCGCGATCTGCTTGACGGCCTCGCTCGACAGGTTCTGGCGCACGTCCTCAAGACCCTGGACGCCATAGGTAAACAGTGGCTCGGAACAGGTGTGGGCGAGCGCCAGGCCAAGACCGGCGGTGTGCTCCAGGCTGCCGGCGCTCGTGGCGTACTCGACCTCGGGCTGTTTGGACAGGGCATCGCCCACGCCGGCCCAGAAGTACTCTGCCGGTGCCTTGGCGATGATCTTGGGGTTGATGAAGATGTGCGCCGGTCGGTTGGGGTACGAATAGCCCTCGAGCGAGCCATCGTCGTTGTACACGACGGCAATGGCGGTCGCAGCGGAGCAGTTGGAGCAAATCGTCGGCACCGTAAAGACGATCTTCTTGAGCTCGATGGCTGCGGTCTTCACGGTGTCGAGCGCCTTGCCGCCGCCGCAAGCAATGAGCACGTCGGCTTCCTGGCAGGCGGGGGAGTTTACGACCTTGGCGATATTGGCGCGCGTACTGTTGGTGCCGTAGACGCGCGTCTCCAGAATCTCGACGTCGGTACCCGCTAGCGCAGCTTCGATACCGGGAAGTGCTGCGGCCAGTGCCCGCTTGCCACCGATGATCGCGACCTTGGTCGCTCCGTACTCCGCCAGTGCGGTGGGCAGCTCGTCAAAGCAATCCTCGCCAACGGTGTAGTCGCTCATTCCAATTGTGCGCATAGCAACCTTCTTTCGTTCGATAAAGTGCTTTCAGGTATTTTGCTCCAAGAGAAGGTCCACAGCCGCGAGAAATTTCGAACGTATAAAACCAGTGTTGAGGGTTTTTCGTCGGCGTGGAACGTGCTAGCATACTCCGCATAAGCGTTGATGAGGACGAGTAGTCGGCCGTCCGCATGCCACAGAGAGCGGGGAGCGCTGAGAACCCGTGCATGCGACCGATGAAAATCACCCCGGAGCTGCGATCCCAACGGACGTGCCGCGCAGGTTCGTCTTAGTAGACATCGCCGAGATGGCCGTCGATACAGGCCAGCCGAGTAACGGATGCGAGCGCGCGAATACGCGGGCGAGGGCATCTAAGCTGGGTGGTTAAGCGAAGAGCTTTTACGGGCAGACTGCCTGTTTTATGGCGCTTCGTCCCAGCTTGTAGGGACGGGCGCTTTTTTGGTGCCCAGAGGGCGTGCGCGCCCACGACATGAAAGGGGTACCGTGGCAAACGAGTACAAGCAGACGATGAATCTGCCCAAAACCGGATTTCCCATGCGTGCCGGTCTTTCCAAGTCCGAGCCCAAGCGACTCAAGGACTGGCAGGACAACAAGGTCTACGAGCAAGTTCTAAAGAAGAACGAGGGGCATAAGAAGTTCGTGCTGCACGACGGCCCTCCGTACGCCAACGGCCCGATCCACATCGGCCATGCCATGAACAAGATCTCCAAGGACATGATCAACCGCTACTGGATGATGCAGGGCTATGAGGTTCCCTATGTCCCCGGTTGGGACTGCCACGGTCAGCCGATTGAGCACAAGGTCGAGGAGAAGCTCGGCACCGAGAAGTTCAACCAGACCTCCACGGCTAAGATCCGCGAGCTTTGCAATAAGTTCGCTGTCGAGAACATCGAGCTGCAGAAGGCCGGCTTCCGTCGCCTGGGCGTGCTCGGCGATTGGGACAACCCGTATCTGACCCTCTATCACCAGCATGACGCCGCCGACATCGAGGTCTTCAAGGCTATGTTCGACAAGGGCATGATCTATCGCGGCCACAAGCCCGTCCACTGGTGTAAGCACTGCCACACCGCACTCGCCGAGGCCGAGATTGAGTACTCTGACGAGACGAGCCCCTCCATTTTCGTGCGCTTCGAGATGACTTCCAAGCCCGCCGGCCTCGAGAACTTCGACGGCCCGGTCGACTTTATCATCTGGACGACCACGCCGTGGACCATCCCCTCCGACCAGGCCGTTTCCCTTAAGCCCGGCGCCGCCTATGTCGCCGTTGAGCACGAGGGTCGTGCCGAGGTCATGCTCGAGGACCTGGCTCCCAAGTGCTGCGAGGAGTTTGGCTGGGAGTACACCCCGGTTATGGTCGACGGCAAGCCCTACGTGGTTCCTGCCGAGACCTTCCACCACATCCACTACAAGCAGCCGATCTTTGATGGTGTTGAGGGCGTGGCGCTGCTGGCCGATTACGTCGGTGTCGATGACGGTACCGGTATCGTCCACAACTCGCCCGGCCACGGCGTCGACGACTACTTTGCCTGCCTCAAGGAGGGCATCACCGACATCTGCATGCCGGTCGATGACGACGGCAAGTTCTACACCGGCGAGGAGTTTGGCACCGGCGGTCCCTTCAGCGGCATGGATACCGACGAGGCCAACCCGCACATCATCGAGTTCCTGCGCGAGCGCGGCACCCTGGTCCTCGAGAAGAAGATCACGCACAGTTATCCGCACTGCTGGCGCTGCAAGCACCCGGTGCTCTTCCGTGCTACCGACCAGTGGTTTGTCTCGATGGACAAGACCGGTTTGCGCGAGCAGGCTGGCAAAGAGGTCCGCGAGAACGTCAAGTGGTATCCGGCCCACGCGGCAAACCGCATCGGCGCCATGGTCGAGCAGCGTCCCGACTGGTGCATCAGCCGTCAGCGCAACTGGGGCGTGCCTATCCCCAGCTACACCTGCGCCGACTGCGGCGAGAAGGTCATGAATGACGCCACGCTCGACGCCGTCATCAAGCTCTTCCACGAGAAAGGCTCCGACGCCTGGTTCACCGACGCTCCCGAGAGCTACCTGGGCGAGGCCTGCGTCTGCCCCAAGTGCGGCGGCCATCACCTCAAGGCCGATAAGGACATTCTCGACGTGTGGTGGGACTCCGGCGTGTCCTGGAAGGCCGTCTGCGAGTATCGCCCCGAGCTTGAGTACCCGGCGGACGTGTATCTTGAGGGCTCCGACCAGCATCGTGGTTGGTTCCAGAGCTCGCTGCTCACCTCGGTGGGTGCCAACGGCCACGCTCCGTACAAGGCTGTCGTCTCGCAGGGCTTCACGCTCGACGGCCAGGGCCGCAAGATGTCCAAGTCGCTCGGCAACGTCATCGACCCCAATAAGGTCTGCGACGAGATGGGTGCCGACATCGTCCGCCTGTGGGTTGCCTCCGTCGACACCAGCTCCGACGTGTCCATCGACCACGAGATTCTTGCCCGTACGTCCGATGCCTACCGTCGTTTCCGCAACACGCTGCGCTTCCTGCTCTCCGAGCTCGAGGGTCAGTTTGAGCCCGAGACCGACGGCGTCGCCTTTGCCGACCTGCTGCCGCTCGACAAGCTCATGGTTGCCCGCCTGACCCAGGTCCAGGCCGAGGTCGACGATGCCTACGCCAGCTACGAGTTCCCGCGCGCCTACCGTGCGCTCTACGACTTTGTTGTTACCGAGCTTTCCAACGTGTACCTCGACGCCCTGAAGGACCGTCTGTACTGCGAAAAGCCCGGCTCGCTCGAGCGCCGCAGCGCCCAGACCGTGCTCGCCGAGCTCTTCTCGATGCTCATGCGCGATCTGCAGCCGATCCTGTCCTACACCGTCGATGAGGCCATGGCCTATGCGCCCGCCGGCTGCGTCGATCATCAGAAGTACGCCGCGCTGCTCGATTGGTACAAGTCGCCCATCACGGTCGACGAGGCCAATGAGTTCGAGGGCGTGCTCGAGGCTTCGCTCGAGCTCCGTAGCGCCGTGACCAAGGCCCTTGAGGATGCCCGCTCTGCCGGCACCTTCACCAAGAGCCAACAGGTCCGCGTCAAGGCGGTCGTTCCCGCCGAGATGTATGCGCTGCTGACCGGCGACAAGGCCGTCGACCTGGCCGAGTTCTACATCGTCTCCGATGTTGAGCTGACCCAGGGCGAGGAGCTCTCCGTTGCCATTGAGGCTGCCGAGGGCGAGTGCTGCGACCGTTGCTGGAACTATCGCACCACCGTCGGCGAGTACAACGGCCACGCGCATATCTGTAAGCGCTGCGCCGACGCTTTGTAGGTTTCGGCGTTCGTAGAACGCCGAAACCTACCGACGCTGCAAACGCCCCTAAGCGGCAATCTGACGTTCAATCGTCGGTCGCGTACCAAAGTACGCTTCCCTCCTCTTTCACGTCACCTTGCTCGCTTAGAGACGTTTTCGCTGTTGGTGACGGTAATGCGGCGTTTCTATTGTTTAGTTGTTGGGGACGTTCTTAAACGACTAGTCAAACAAGAACGTCCCCATTGACTACCTGTGTCACATTCAAGCGGCATTCTGTTTTTCGGAATGCCGCTTTCGTTTTTAGCTGGTTATTTCGCTTGCGTTGGTGGATATGTCGTGCGTTCTGCGTGTGGCAATATAAGATGGTCAATTGCATCAAACGGAATTCGATTGTTTTGAGGGTAGGGGATTTCTTTGGGTCGTGGTGCGGATATGACGCCGCCTTTGCGTTGGCGGTTAGGTGTTGCTGGTGGGGTAGCGCTTGTTGTGCTGCTTGTTGACCAGCTGACCAAGCTTGCGGTTCGTGCCGTGGGCGATGCCCTGCATATGACCGTTATCCCCGGTGTGATTGACTTTCTGTTTGTTCGCAATATCGGAGCCGCCTTTAGTATGGGCGAGGGCCATGGCGTTGCGTTCGCCGTGCTGGCGCTTGCGGTCATTGTCGCCATTGCCGTGTACTTGCTGCGTGCGCCTCAGCTTGCTCGTCTTGAGGTTGTGGGCATGGCCATGGTCGCGGGCGGTGCTGTCGGCAACGCGATTGATCGCCTGGCCATGGGCTTTGTGACTGATTTTATTGCCGCTACCTTCATTGATTTCCCCGTCTTTAACGTGGCCGATATTGGCATTACGGTCGGTGTCGTGCTGGCTCTTATCGGTTACATGTTCTTGAGTCCCGCCGCTCGCGAGGTCGATGCGACCGCCGAGCTCAACGCCCGTGACGAGGCCCGCGCCAAACGCAAAGCCAAGCAGCGTGGGGAGCGTGCCCGCAAGATTCGCGAAAGGAATGAGCGTTAATGGCCGACATCCATATTCTTGTTGCCGACGATTCCACTGGTCAGCGTCTTGACGCCTATCTGGGCGCCAACGATGGCTGCCCCACGCGCTCTGCCTGCGCGCACTTGATCGAGGGCGGCGCCGTTGCCGTCAACGGCGAGACCTGCCTATCAAAAAAGTATGCCGTGCGCTCCGGCTGTCTCTTATACACATCTCCGAGCCCACGAGACTCCTGAGCATCTCGTA
>UROM01000087.1 GCA_900549455.1 uncultured Collinsella sp.
ACACTTATGCGATCGTCGGCAGCGTCAGATGTGTATAAGAGACAGGTACTACCTCCGCGACAAGGTGGGCAAGGCTGCTCGCATCCCCGAGAAGCGCTAAGAAGATCGCAGCGTCTGTCCACTCGTTTGGACACAAGGGTCACCTTCGGGTGGCCCTTCTTTTTATCTGATTTGCATGCAAGGAGGGCCTGGTATGGCCAATATGACGAGCTCGGTTTCGGCATCGCAGGTTGCCGGAGAGCTGGCGAGCGCAACGTTTGAGGAGATCCCCGCCCTCGTGGAGCATTATCGCGAGGACCCGCGCCAGCAGGTGATCAAGGCATGCGAGCGTGCTCTTAAGCGCCATGCCAAGGAACTTGCCGAGCGCGAGCGCGTCAATGACATGTACGAGCTTATGCATGAGCTTGGCGGCGATGGGGTGGTCGTTGGTGTCGACGAGGTGGGTCGCGGATCGGTGGCCGGTCCTTTGACGGTATGCGCTGTCTGCCTTCCTATGGAGCCGCGCGTCTGGGGCATCAACGATTCCAAAAAGCTCACGCCGGCGCGCCGCGAGTTGCTCTCAGTGAAGATTGCCGAGGTGGCGACGGCGATCGGTTTTTGCCATATCGCGCCTAAGGATATCGATGAGATGGGCATGGCCCGTGCTATCCGTACCGCCGTTGCGGGCGCCGTGGCCGATACGGGGCTCGAGCCCGATTGCGTGCTTATGGATGGCAACCCCTTGGGCGCCGTTCCTAACGAGCGCGATGTGGTGAAGGGCGATGCCAAGATCGCCTGCATCGCCGCGGCGTCCATCATGGCTAAGGTCACGCGTGACGAGATGATGGTCGAGTACGACGCCGAGTATCCCGAGTACCATCTGGCCGAGTCGAAGGGCTATGCGAGCCCCGAGCACATCGAGGCCATTCGAAAACATGGACTTTGTCCACTGCATCGTGTGAGCTTTTGCGGAAACTTTCTGCAGACTGAGCGCCTTTTCTAGGTCAATTGTGGAGACAGGGACCTCTGGGGTTTTATAAACCTGCTGGTAGCGGGCCGTATGCAACACCATTGTTGCGTACGGCCCGTTTTTTGACGGCATTTGGTCAGCTTTTGGTTAGCTTCCGGTACTTACCCGCATGAAAGGTGCCCTCATCATCGGGGCACTGCAGTGTGCGGGAAAGGAGACCCCATGAGTGCCGCAAGCAAAAAGAGCAAGACACAGCAGCTCAAGGAGCGTTGGGAAAACGGCGAGCTCGACTGCGGGGCGATGACGCTCGAGTTTATCAAGGGACTCAGTCCCCGCGAGCTGGGCATGCTGGGCGAGCTGATCACCATCGACTACTTTAACGAGCGCGGCTACACCTTGCTGGAGCAGGGTTATCGTTGCACCGAGGGCGAGGCTGATCTGGTGCTGCTCGATGAGCTCGACGATGTCGTGGTGATGGCCGAGGTCAAGACCAGACGCGTCGTACTGGATTGCAACACGCGGGTCTTTCCCGAGGAGGCCGTGGACGCCCAAAAGCAACGCCGCTACCGCCGCATCGCAAGCTGCTATCTTATGGAGCATTATCCGCTCAAGGCGATCCGCTTCGATGCCGTGGGTGTCACCATTCGCGGCGGGCATATCGCCGAGATCGAGCATCAGTACAACGCGTTCGATTGGCAGGTGTCGTGATGGCGTTCGAGACGTTTGCCGTTCACGCGGCCTGCATCCGCGGCGTCGAGGCGATTCACGTCACGGTCGAGGTCTCGCTTGCCGGCGGCGTTCCGGGCATCCAGATGCTCGGCATCCCGAGTATGGAGGTGATGGAGTCACGTGGTCGTATTCGCTGTGCGATGCGCTCCGCCGGGTTCGAGATCCCGCGCTCGGGCATTACGGTCAATCTGGCGCCCGGCGATATTCGCAAGACCGGTAGCGGCTTTGATCTGCCCATCGCCATCGCGGTCCTAGCGGCCGATGGTCAGATTCCCCGCGACAACCTCGATCGCTGCCTTATCGCCGGCGAGCTCGGCTTGGACGGTACGGTGCTTCCTGTCAAAGGCGAGGTGGCGTTTCAGCTATTGGCTCGCGACATGGGGCTGTCTTTTATCGCCGGTAGGTCCGACCAGCATGTGCCACTCGCGGGCGTGGATTGCGGCTTTATCGCGCATCTGTCTCAGCTTGCTCACGGCATGGGCGATGCCGCACGGCACTACTTGGATTCCGAGGGTGTCGAGGCGACCTTTGAGCCCGAGCTCGACTATGCAGACGTGCTGGGGCAGGAAGTCGCTAAACGCGGCATGGCGCTTGCGGCGGCAGGAGAACTCGGCTTGCTCATGATCGGGTCTCCGGGATCGGGCAAGACGATGCTCGCACGCCGTATGACCGGCATCCTGCCCGAGCTTTCCGTTGAGGATCAGCAGGAGGCACTGTGCATCCATTCGGTTTTGGGTGAGAACATTGATGGCTTGTTGGCGGGGCACCGCCCCTTCCGCAGTCCCCATCACAGTATTTCAACGGCGGGCCTCATTGGCGGCGGGCGCCCGGTGCATCCGGGTGAGATCAGCCTGGCTCATGGCGGTGTGCTCTTTTTGGACGAGCTTGCCGAGTTTCCCACCGGTGTGCTGCAGACACTGCGTCAGCCCATCGAACGCGGCTACGTCAGGATCGTACGCGTCGACGGGGCTTTTACCTTCCCGTCGCGCTTTCAGCTGCTGGCTGCGAGCAATCCCTGCCCCTGCGGCTTTTTGGGCGATCGCGAGGTACCGTGTCGCTGCTCGGCGGCGATGGTCGAGCGCTATCGGTCTAAACTGCGCGGTCCCTTGGCCGACCGTATCGACATGATGATCGATGTGACCCGTCCCGACCCTCAAGTGATTATCGAGGGTGCGGAGGGTATGTCGTCGGCCGAGTTACGTGACTACGTTGTGCGCGGTCGTGCCTTTCGCGCCTGGCGCGAGTCCCGTATGGACGATGCGGATGCCGAGGCCGAGGATGACGAGACGCGGTCCATTGACGGCGTCGTTTCGACCTTCGAGCTCGATGATGCTGCCGAGAAATGCGTACTCGGCCTATCCAAACGCACGCATCTCACGGGCCGCGGCATCGTACGCCTGGTGCGTATCGCGCGTACAATCGCTGACGTCGCCGAGAGCGAGCAAGTGACGCAGGACCACGTGCTCGAGGCGGCGATGTACCAGGGAAGGAGGGACCAATGATGGCCGAGGGGACCTTTGAGCTGCATCCAGGCGATGCGTTGTATCCCGAGACCGTTTTGGATCTTTCTGATATACCCCAGACGCTTTATGTGCGCGGCGACCCGGAGGTGCTCTCGACGCCGGCGCTCTCTATCATCGGTGCGCGCAAGGCTTCTCCCTACGGTCTTGCCGTTGCGGAGCTTGCAGCCAAGGTTGCCGTGGAAGCGGGGGTGACGGTGGTCTCCGGCGGTGCGGTCGGTTGCGACCAGGCGTCGGGTTGGGCCGCGGTCAATGCCGGTGGTAAACATGTCATGGTGTTGGGGACAGGCGCCGATGTAGTCTACCCGCGCTCGAGCGCGGGCCTTATCGTGCGCACGCTCGATACGGGCGGCGCAGTCGTGTCCATGTCGCCTTGGGGTATGGGGCCGCGTAAGTTTGCCTTTCCGCGGCGCAATCGCGTGATCGCAGCGCTGTCGCAGGCGCTCTTTGTGTCGGAGGCCGGCATGCCATCTGGGACGTTTTCTACTGCCGAGACCGCCATGGACTTGGGGCGCGAGCTGCTTGCCGTGCCGGGTTCGATTTTGTCTCCCGAGTCGCGCGGTACCAACTATCTTATCGCCAACGGCGCCTGCTGCATTGTCGACGAGGAGTCCATCGAGATGGCTATCTCTCGCATATACGGCACCCTGCGCTACTCGCGCCCTGATGCGCCCGGTATCGCCGACCTGGATGCCACGCAGCAGGTCGTGATGCATGCCCTCATTGCCTCGCCGCTCAAGGTCGATGATATCGCCGCGCTCGTCTCCCTCGATGCCGTCGGCGTACTCAAGCTCCTGGGTTCGCTCGAGCTTGAGGGCCTCATCGAGCGCATGATGGATGGAAGGTATGCGCCCTCCAAGTTTGCCCTTCACGCCCAGACGCCCTTCGGTCACAATGGAAAACGTGTCAATTAGAAAGGTGTTTGCAGATGCTGTTTGATCAGGTGACGGTTATCGGTGGCGGTCTGGCGGGATCGGAATGTGCGATTCAGCTGGCAGATCGCGGGTTCGCCGTAAAGCTGTGCGAGATGCGCCCGCAAGTAAGCTCTCCTGCCCACCATACCGATCACTTGGCGGAGCTCGTCTGCTCCAATTCGTTTAAGTCGACCCGCCCCGATTCCGCCGCCGGTCTGCTGAAGGCCGAGCTCGAGCGCATGGGCTCGGTGCTGCTCGACTGCGCTCATCGCGCCGCCGTTCCCGCTGGCGGCGCCCTGGCGGTCGACCGTGTTACATTCTCCGAGCTCGTCGAGGCCGAGGTTGCCGCCCGCCCCAATATCGAGGTCGTCCACGGTGAGGTCACCCAGATTCCCGAGGGCCATGTGGTTATCGCCGCGGGCCCCTTGTGCTCGCCGGCATTGAGCGAGGAGGTCATGAAGCTTGTCGGTGGTGACGCCCTGGCGTTCTTTGACGCGGCCGCCCCGATTGTCGATGCCTCGACGCTCGATATGGACGTGCTGTTCTCGCAGTCGCGCTACGAGGAGCAGGGGAGTGGCGACTATCTCAATGCCCCGCTCAACAAGGAAGAGTACGAGGCCTTTATCGAGGCGCTCACCACGGCCGATCGCGTGGTGCTCAAGGATTTTGAGGGCGGGGACCTGTTTCAGGCCTGCCAGCCTGCCGAGGAGGTTGCGCGCACGGGCAAGGATGCCATCCGTTTTGGTGCCATGAAGCCCGTCGGGCTCACCGACCCGCGCACCGGTCGCCGTCCCTGGGCGGCGATCCAGCTGCGCGCCGAGAACAAGGAGAAGACGGCCTATAACCTGGTTGGCTTCCAGACCAACCTGACCTTCGGCGAACAGAAGCGCGTCTTTCGTATGGTTCCCGGACTGGAGAACGCCGAGTTCTTCCGCTACGGCGTCATGCACCGCAACACCTTTGTCGATGCGCCGCACGTGCTCGATGGCACCTTTGCCGTGCCCGGCACGAGCGTGCGCCTTGCCGGCCAGATTACCGGCACCGAGGGGTACATGGAAGCCGTGGCGACGGGTCTGCTCGCCGCGCTCAACACCTATGCCGAGGCTGTCGAGGCTGCTCCCGTCGAGCTGCCGCGCGTGGGCGCCCTGGGCGCGCTCGTGGGGTATGCGACCGACCCGGCTACGGTGGGCTACCAGCCCATGCACGTTAACTTTGGCCTCGTACCGCCGCTCGAGGACGGTAAGCGTCGCAGCAAGCGCGATCGTTATCAGGCCTACGCGGATCGCGCCCTTAAGGCCCTGGATGCCTATCTGGAATCGCGCTCCGATCTGTTTGGAGGCGAGAGGTCATAGCCTTTGACCTGTACGATGCCGTTGACTCGTTCATTGCCTACATTGCACGTGTCGAAGGGCTCGCCCCCAATACGGTAACCGCCTACGCCTCGCGACTCGAGCGCTTCGCCGCGTGGTGCGAACGTGAGGACGTCGACGCTCGCGCCGCCGACGTAAGGACCGTTCGTTCCTATTTGGCCGAGCTGTCGGGTGGCCAAGTGGCGGCTCGGACCCTTGCGGCACACCTGTCTGCCATTCGCTCGCTCTATCGGTGGATGGCTGCCGAGGGAATCGTTGAGGGCGATGCGGTCTCGGCGATATCCTCTCCCAAACTGCCGCGCGATCTTCCCGGTGTGCTGACGACCCGGCAAGTCGAGTCATTGCTCAAGACCCCCGATACCTCGGCGCCTGCGGGGCTGCGCGATGCGGCGATGCTCGAGCTGCTTTATGCCTCGGGTGCCCGCATCTCAGAGCTTGCGGCGCTCAATGTGGAATCCATCTCATGGTCCGAGCGAACGCTGCGACTTTGGGGCAAGGGGAGCAAAGAGCGTATCGTACCCCTGTATCGGCGCGCTCTCGAGGCGACCCGTCACTATATTGAGGAGGGGAGGCCACAGCTCCTTGCACAGGCAAAGCGCGGCGACGGTGCAAACGGCGTGCATCCGCTGTTTATCTCGGCGCGCGGAAACCGTATGAGTGCCGCCATGCTCAGGAGGCGGTTCCATATGCTTGCGGCACTTGCCGGCATTCCTGCCGACATCGCCCCTCATGCGATGCGCCATACCTTTGCGACCGACCTGCTCGAAGGCGGCGCGGATCTGCGCTCGGTTCAGGAGCTGCTGGGGCATGCGAGTTTGTCCACGACGCAGATCTATACGCATCTCACTCCCGAACGCCTCAAGCGTGCCGTGAGTCAGGCACATCCCCGCGGCGAGTAGGAGAAGGGCCTCCCGCGCCGCGCCAAGGTGTGTGGTTTTGATTGCGGGTTGGCAGGAAGAGGCAATCCTGCTATCATTCATCGGGTTGCTTCACGGCAACAGGTTTTTATCACGCACGCGCGGCTACTTCATACCGTGGTGCCCGGGCTTTGGTAGCACATGTCCGGGTTGGTTTTGGAGGATGACCCCGCGCGGAGGCAAACCACAGGAGGTTTAACATGGCTACCAAGATTAATATCCGCACCCTGCTCGAGGCCGGCTGCCACTTCGGTCACCAGACCCGTCGCTGGAACCCCAAGATGAAGCCGTTCATCTTCGGCGAGCGCAACGGCATCTACATCCTCGACCTCAAGCAGACCATCCTCGACGCCGACCAGGCCTACACCTTCGTCAAGAACGTCGCTAAGGGTGGCAACGTGCTGTTCGTCGGCACCAAGAAGCAGGCTCAGGAGGCCGTCAAGAACGCCGCTGAGCGCGCCAACATGCCCTACATCAACCAGCGTTGGCTCGGCGGCATGCTGACCAACTTCGTCACCATCCGCTCCCGCATCAACCGCATGGAGGAGCTCGAGGCCATGGTCGAGGACGGCCGCATGGCAGTGCTCCCCAAGAAGGAGCAGGCTGTGCTCGGTAAGGAGCTCACCAAGCTTCAGACCAACCTCGGTGGCGCCCGCGACATGAAGGGTCTGCCCCAGGCTCTCTTCGTCATCGACACCAAGCGCGAGGAGAACGCCATCAAGGAGGCCCAGCGCCTGAATATCCCCGTCGTCGCTCTGATCGACACCAACTCCGATCCCGACGAGGTCGAGTACGGCATCCCCTGCAACGATGACGCTATTTCTGCTGTCACCCTTATGTGCGAGCTCATGGCTGACGCCTGCCTCGCTGGCTCCGGCAAGGAGCAGGTCTCCGAGGCCGAGATGGCCGCTGAGCCCCTGTCTCTTCTACACATCTGACGCTGCCGACGAACGCATA
>UROM01000088.1 GCA_900549455.1 uncultured Collinsella sp.
CAGCGTCAGATGTGTATAAGAGACAGGCTGTGCTCGCTTTCGTGCATGGGTTCGCGCATGGCCGTTTTGGGAGAGATGGGAGAGATGGGCGACGAGGCCCCTCGCATGCATGAGCTGGTGGGCGCCTATGCGGCGGCCAAGAAGCTCGATATGCTCGCATGTGTCGGTGGTGAGCTTGCCCGGCGTATGGCCGAGGCCGCGCGCATGATGGGTATGGACGAGGACCGCATCCAGGTGTTCTCCGACTATCAGCAGGTGCTCGACCGTATGGGCGGCGCACTTGAGAAGCATGATGTCGTGCTGGTCAAGGGCTCCCGCTTCGTTGAACTCGATCGCTTTGTGGAAGGTGTGTGCTAGACCATGTTCGGCAATCCTTCGTATCCTACGTACCAGGCCTTTTTGGGATTGGGCATCGCCGCTATCATCGCGATGCTGCTTATGCCGTGGTGGATTAAGCTCCTGAAGGTCGAGGGTATCGGCCAGCAGGTTCGCGCCGATGGCCCCAAGCGCCACCTGATTAAGCAGGGCACGCCCACCATGGGTGGCGTCATCATCCTGGTCGCTGTTTCGCTGACGTGCCTTTTGATGGGCAAGCTCACCACCGAGCTCGTGCTTGTGCTGCTCGCCACGCTGGCAACCGGCGTTCTCGGTCTCATCGATGACCTGACTTCTGTCACGCACGGCCGCTCGCTCGGCCTGACGCCTCACGCCAAGATGATCGGCCTCACCATCATCTGCGTTACCTTTACCGTGCTTGCCGTCAACTGGTGCGGCGTTGCCCCCGAGATTCGTTTTCCCGGTGGCCTGACGATCGACCTTGGCGTGCTCTCGACCACCATTTGCGGCCTCTCTTTCCCGTGGCTCTACCTTGTCTTTTGCTGGCTGATGATCGCGGGCCTTTCCAACGCCGTAAACCTCACCGATGGCTTGGACGGCCTTGCCGGCGGTACCTCCATGATCGCTATGCTGGCCATGGCTGCCATGGCGTTTTTACACGGCGATGTGAACCTGTCCATCTTCTGCACGGCGTGCGCTGGTGCCTGCTTGGGCTTTTTGTGGTTCAACTGCTATCCGGCGAGCATTTTTATGGGTGATACCGGCTCGCTGGCGCTGGGCGCTGCTTTTGCCTGCACCTCCATCATCACCAACACCGAGGTCGTTTCCCTCATCATCGGCGGCCTGTTTATCGTCGAGACCTTGTCGGTCATGATTCAGGTCGTCTATTTCCACTTTACGCACAAGCGCGTCTTTCTCATGGCGCCCATTCACCATCATTTCGAAAAGAAGGGCTGGGCCGAGACCAAGGTCGTCATCCGTTTTTGGATTGTCGCCGCGGCCTTCGGAGCCCTGGGCCTCGCTTTGTTCTTCCAGTTGGGATAGTGGTCTTTCATGCCTCTTGCTGATGTCTTTAGCTTGCTCGTTTTGGGCCAGGGTAAGTCCGGTCTTGATGTCGCTCGCTGGGCGCTTGCGCATCCCGAGCGCGTGAGTGCCGTTACCGTTTACGGTGGCGGCACATCCGAGCCCAACGATGCCACGCGCTCGCTCGAGGCGCACGGGGCATCGTTTGTCTACGGAACCGAGCAGGTCGAGGGCGCGTTTGATGTATGCGTGACGTGTCCGGGCATCTCGGAGTTCTCGGCATTCTTTAAGGCTGGCCGCGATCACGCTGCCCAGATTATGGGTGAGCCCGAGTTTGCCTACCGCCTGTCTCCCCAAAATTGGATTGCCATTACGGGCACCAACGGCAAGACGACCACCACGTCGCTGACCGACTACCTGCTTAAGGCGGCGGGCGAGGCGAGCGTTGCTGTCGGCAATATCGGTGAGCCTCCGGTGAACGAGATCGATGGCCGCGCGCATAACGAGTGGTTTGTGGCGGAGCTTTCGAGCTATCAGATCGCAACGAGTCAGGAGCTTCACCCCCGTGTGGCGGTACTGCTCAACATTACCCCCGACCATCTGGGCTGGCATAAGAGCCATAAGAACTATGCACTCGCCAAGATTAAGCTCTTCGAGAATATGGTCGACGATGACCTGGTGATTGTTGATGTCGAGGATGCCGGCATCCACGAGTTCGATGAGTACATCTATGCTCCGGGCCGCCGCATCTGCAAAGTTGCTTTTGACGAACCTGCGGGCGAGGATGCCGCATTTGTGCGCGATGGCAAGATGGTCGTTCGCCTGAAGGGCGTCGAGACCCCGCTTGTCGATACGTCCGAACTTAAGATTTCGGGCCATCACAATGTAATCAATGCCCTGTGTGCTGCCACGGCGGCCCTGACGGTCGGCGCCGATGTTGACGGTGTGTGTCGCGGCCTGGCCTCGTTCCAGCCGCTGGAGCACCGCGTTGAGCCCTGTGGCGAGATCGATGGCGTGCGCTACGTCAACGATTCCAAGGCAACGAACACCGATGCGGTCGAAAAGGCCCTGACGGCATTTCCCGATGACGATGTGATTTTACTGCTCGGCGGTCACGATAAGGGCACGCCGCTCGAGTCCTTTGCTCGCGTTGTGATGGACAACGTTCGCTCGGTGGTCTGCTTTGGCGACGCGCGCGAGCGCTTTACCGCCGCTATGGACGAAGCGGATGTCGACGGCGATGTCGATATCGCTCAGGCCGACGACTTGCGCGATGCCGTGGACGTCGCCCGTTCGCTGTCGAGCCGCGGCGATGTGATCTTGCTGTCGCCCGCCTGCTCTTCGTTTGATGAGTTTTCGGGCTACGAGGAGCGCGGCCGCGTGTTTAAGGATTATGTGGCCCAGCTTGCCGCTGCGTCCAATACACAAATGGAATAGGGGTTGCCGGTGAGAGAGGAGAGCCCCCGACAGAATATGAGGAGGCCCGACTCGGACCGTGCTTCCTCGCAGCGCAGCACGCCGCGCGCCGGTCGTGGCACACAGGGCATCGGCGAACGCTATATCGCCGGCGTCCCCGCGCGCATCATGCGACCCCGCCTGGTCTTTTTAACCTGTCTGTTCTCGCTGGTCTGTTTTGGCCTGCTTATGGTGTACTCGGCTTCTTCAGTCGAGGCACTTCACGAGAACGGCTCCGCGACCTATTTTTTGTTTCGGCAGTTTATGTTCACTGTCGTCGGTGTTGCTGCCCTCGAGTTCATCGCGCGCGTTGCACCCGATAGCTGGTTTGGCGAAGGGGCGCTTAAACTTGCTCTTATCGCTATGATGATCTTGCTGCTTGCGGTGTTCCTTGTTGGTAGCGGCAGCCGTGGCGCTACGCGTTGGCTGAACATTGCCGGCATTCAGTTTCAGCCATCGGAGTTTCTCAAGCCGTTTGCCATTGCCTATTCGGCCATCATGCTCGACCGCGTGTTTTCGCCCGGTGGCAACATCAATGAGTTCCTTAAGGGCATGGGCTTCTATTTGGGCACATCGCTCGTCTTTATTTTTATTCAGCCCGACTTTGGCACCATCCTGATTATTCTGTTGACGATCATGTGCATGGCGCTCTTTGCCGGCCTTGACCCAAAATTCATTATCGGTGCGATTATTGCTGGTGCCGTCATCATCGTGATCGCTCTTGTCGTCGAGCCGTACCGTATGGTGCGCATTCAGGTTCTCTTGAACCCTTGGGCAGATGAATATGGAGACGGGTATCAGGCAACGCTCGCCATTATGGCGTTTGCTTCGGGCGGACTGTTCGGCCGCGGTATCGGCAACTCAACCATGAAGTACTCGTATTTGCCCGAGGCGCACAACGACTACATCCTGGCCATCATTGGCGAGGAGGTTGGCTTTTTGGGGACGCTACTGTTTTTCTTGGTGTTTGCGCTGCTGATCTACTCGGCGTTTCGAATCGCCGAGCAGGCTACCGATCGTCGCGGGGCGCTCATGGCTTCGGGCTCTGCGGTTATCCTCGCGGTGCAGTTTTTGATCAACGCACTGGGTATTCTCAACGTGTTTCCCATGACGGGCAAGCCGCTGCCGTTTATTAGCTATGGTGGCTCTTCGATAATCGTGTCGCTCATGCTCGCCGGGCTTATCTTGCGCGTCTCGCACGAGAGCGCTCGACGCGATGAATACGATCGTCGCCGCGATAGCTTTGCCGTTATGGACGAGAGCACTGCCGGGGTTCCCCATGCACGCGGGGAGCGCTCGTCGCGTGGCGGCTTTACCGTCTTGAACGGTTTTGCTTCGGAGTCGGATGCCCGTCTCCGGCCACGCTCGGCGCCACAGGGTCGCCCGCAACGACCGACGCCGCGCAATGCGGGTGGCGGATATAATCGAATCGACCTGAATTCGGACCCGTCGACGCGCTTGCGCACCGACGACCAGGGGCCGCGCGTACGAAGGGACTACCATGACCGATAAGATGACCGTTGCTATCGCAGCCGGCGGCACGGCGGGACATATCAACCCCGCACTTGCCTTGGCCGAGGAGCTGCGCGACCGTGGCCACCACGTTGTATTTGTGGGTCAGTCGCATAAGCTCGAGGGTCGTCTGGTTCCCGAGGCTGGGTTTGATTTTGTACCGATTACGGTTACGGGCTTCGACCGCTCTCGCCCTTGGACAGCATTGAGCTCGCTGTGGCGTGTCTATAAGGCGAAGCGCGCGCTCGGCAACCATTTTTCTAAAGCCCGCAAGCCCGATGTCGCCATAGGTTTTGGCGCCTATGTCGAGGTCCCGCTTCTGGGCTGGTGCAAGGACGCGGGCATTCCGTATCTGCTGCACGAACAGAATTCCGTCCCGGGCCTTGCTAACAAGATGATGAGTTCGCATGCCGCCCGCGTTTGCATCTCGGTGCCGGCAGCGCGTTCCGTGTTTGAGCGCGAGGGCGATCCTGACCATGTGCTCATGACCGGCAACCCCGTGCGCCGTTCTGTGATCGAGGGTGATCGAGTCCGCGGCCGCAGGGCCCTTGATGTGCCCGAGGACACCACGCTCCTGCTGGTGTTTGGCGGCTCACTTGGTGCCCAGCATCTTAATGAGCGCGTGGCTTCGCTTAAAAACGAGTTGCTCTCGCGCGAGAATCTCTATGTTTTGCATTCGACGGGCGCCGATGGCTTTGAGGACACCGAGCGCGCTCTTGCCCTGACGCCCGAGGAGGCGAAACGGTATCGCGTCCAGCCCTACATCGACAATATGGGCGATATGCTGGCTGCGGCCGATTTGGTCCTCTCGCGCTCGGGCGCTTCGAGCGTCGCCGAGATTGCCGCTCTTGCCGTTCCTTCGGTGCTGGTGCCGTATCCGCATGCGACGGCCGATCATCAGACCACCAATGCCCGCTATCTGGTCGATGCCGGTGCCGGCGTGCTCTGCGCCGATGTCGATATCGACACCCAGGCGTTTGCCGATGAGCTGCTGCATCTTATCGATGATGCGCAGGCGCGCGATGCCATGCGCCAGGCGGCTCGCGGTTTGGCCCAAGACCGCGCTGCCGTCCTTTTGGCGGACGCGGTAGAAGGATTGCGTTAGTTAGACGGGATATCGCGGGTCGCCCTCGCGCGGATGCGGTAGGTGCGGTAAAGTAAACGGGTTACAGGCAGTGTTTACGCAAGGAGTACACGAGCACATGGCTGATTCCAAGACTGCAACCTCCGCGCCCGAGTTCAAGAGCGCCCATTTTATCGGTATCGGTGGCGCCGGCATGAGCGGCATCGCCCTCGTCCTTCACGAGCGCGGCTATGTCGTTACCGGCTCCGACCTTAAGACGTCGCGCTACATTCGCCAGCTTACCCGCGCCGGCGTGAAGGTGCATGTGGGCCATGAGGCTGCCACCATCGACGAGGTCAAGCCTGACGTCGTCGTGGTCTCTACCGCTATTCCCGAGTCCAACCCCGAGCTCGTCCGTGCGCGCGAGTTGGGTATTCCCGTGTGGCCTCGCGCCAAGATGCTCTCGGCTCTGGGCCACGGCTACACCACCGTTGCCGTTGCCGGTACTCACGGCAAGACCACGACCTCTTCGATGTGCGCCACCATGCTCGACCGCATGGGTCTGGACCCCAGCTTCCTGATCGGTGGCATTGTCGAGGGCTACGATACCAACGGCAAGAACGGCTCGGGCGACTATTTTGTCGCCGAGGCGGATGAGTCCGACAGCTCCTTCCTGTTCCTTAACCCCAACGTGGTCATCGTGACCAACGTCGAGGCCGACCATCTCGATCACTACTCGGGTATCGAGGAGATCGAGGCCACCTTCGCCAAGTTTATGAGTCTGGTGGGCGAGGACGGCACGGTCATCGTCTGTGGTGAGGACCCGCATCTGGTCGAGCTTGCCAGGTCGACCGGTCGCCGCGTGCTTTCCTATGGTTTTGCCGAGACCAACGACATCGTCTGCGTGCATCCGGACGTCCGAGGCATCCAGAGTGATTTTGTCGTCCGCTTTGAGGACGGCACCGAGCACGCCGTCGAGATTAAGAGCAACCCCGGTCGCCACAACATGCTCAACGCCACGGCGGTTCTTACGGTCGCTCATGTTCTGGGGCTCGATATCGACGCTGCCGCAAAGGCGCTTTCGAGCTTTGAGGGCGTCCGCCGCCGCTTTACCCATGTGGGCGATATCGATGGTATTACCGTGGTCGATGACTACGGCCATCACCCCACCGAGGTCAAGGCGACCCTCGCTGCCGCTTCGTCGCTTGGCTACAAGCATGTCGACGTCGTGTTTCAGCCGCACCGCTACTCGCGTCTGCAGGCTCTGTGCGACGACTTTGCCGATGCCTTCGCCAATGCCGACAAGCTGCTGTTAATTGACGTGTTTTCTGCCGGCGAGATGCCCATCCCAGGCGTCACGTCCAAGATGCTCGCCGATACCGTGCGCGCCAAGCACCCCGGTAAGGAGGTCGTGTACTGCTCGAGCCGTCTTGAGCTCAACGAGGAGCTCGAGAAGATGGTGGGCGAGGGCGATTTGCTGCTTACCATGGGCGCCGGCGACGTCACGACGGTCGGCCCCGAGTTCATCGAGTATCTGACTGCCAAGAAGGACGCTTAAACCCCATGGGTTTGTTTAACGCCGTCATGGCGCTTTCGGGCATGATCGATACGGACGTAATCGAGGATGAACGCCTCGCGCGCCATACGAGCTATCGTATCGGTGGCAAGGCGGACCTCTTTGTGACGTGTCACAGCTATCATGCCCTGCGCCGCGCCGTGGCGGTGCTCGACCGTGAGCAGGTGCCGTGGGTCATTATCGGCAAGGGGTCTAATCTGCTTGTTGCCGATGCAGGCTATCGCGGTGCCGTTATTTCGCTGGGGCGCGAGTTTCAGCGTACGGTTGTCGCCGATGACGGTTGTACGCTGACGGTCGGTGCGGGCGTGATGTTCGCACGCCTGGTCAACGAGGCGCTGTCACGCAGCCCTGTCTCTTATACACATCTGACGCTGCCGACGATCGCATAA
>UROM01000089.1 GCA_900549455.1 uncultured Collinsella sp.
TACGAGATGCTCAGGAGTCTCGTGGGCTCGGAGATGTGTATAAGAGACAGAGCGTGGGCTCGGAGGTTTTGCGACGCTTGGGGGCTTGGGCCGACGGTGCCGGTGCAGGCGAGAGGTCTCGCGCTGCGCGGCGCAGCTCGATGAGGGCGTTGTCGAATGCGACGGTTTTAGAGTCGCGAAGCAGCTCGGGGTTGAGCCCATGGAAAACGGCGTAATCTTGCAACCACACGCGTGCAAACCGATCGATGCCGGGCTCGAAGGTGCGATAGACATCCCAAAAGGCCTTGATTTTGTTAAAACCATCGAGTGGGTCATCTACGCCAATGCCGCAGATCAGCTCATAGAGGTACAGGAAGGCAAAGGACGTAGACATTTCCTCGACGGTTCCGCGTCGCACTTGGGCGCGCCAAGTAAAATAGCCGCGCAGTTGCCGATCGCTCATGGCGTTGTAGGTGGGAAAGTACGACTTGAATGTGCCGTTGTAGGGGCAGTCGTCTTCAAAGTCGGCCATCAGCAGGCCTTGGCGGTAGAAAAGCTCGGCTTCCGAAAGCCAGCGACCCGCGCCGCCTTTGGGGTCATCCTGCCAGCGCGATATCTCGCGCATCTTGCGGTACTGGTCGGGAAGGAAATTCTGCATCTGACGACCGGTTTTGAGAATCGGCTCGTCAGCATAGACTTCGTTTGAGAAGCGAGCAGACTGATGGGTCCGTGCCTCGGCCATAATGCGCTCGATGAGCATCTTGATGTCCTGGTCGGCCACCGTTTCCCCTCTCCTAACGCAGCTTTGGTGACCTCATATCATAGCACAGCATCAAACAGATGTTCGAGATATCATCCGCGGATAGATTTTTGGGACATGCCTAGAAATCTACTTTTAGGCAGGCAGTCTTTTGAGCGCTGGCGAAGGGTAGATTTGGGAGACGTAAGGCTAGAGCAACTTTGGAACATGTAGTTCGCGTGCGTGACCTTCGAGGTGTCCCAGCCCGTCAGATCAAGCGAGGTGAGATCGAAGCAACCATTGAACATCCTCTGCATGTTCGTTGTCCTCGAGGTGTCCAGGTTGGCGAAATCGACCGTGGTGAGACCCCAGCAGCCGTTGAGCCAGGACTCCGTTGTCTTTGGGCGGATTCCCTCATCGACTGCTGTGACGCTCTTGAGGCTGTGGGCGCCAGCAAAGAGCTTCTTCATGTCCTCGATGCCCGTGGTGACCCTGGTGACCGTGCGGCCGTCGAAGGTATCGCCAACGGAGAGGGCCTTGAACCTCTTGTAGAGGCCCGCAGTGTTATCCGAATGCCACACGGCGAAGGCCTGCTTCTGCCCGAAGGAGAAGTCGACCGTGCCGAGCGCGAACGCGCCTCTGGTCGCAGCCTTGAGCGCGTTTGCGTTGTTCTTGGCGCCGAGCTTGCCAACGGACCAGTCCACGGAGGCCGTCTTTCCCGGGGCGAGGGTTTCGTCGGTCTTGGACAGGGTTGTGGAGCCGTTCTTGTAGGAGAGCCACGCGGACTTGTTGCCGCCCGCCACCGAGGAGCTGGCGGATAGGCTGATCGCCTCGTCGTTATTCTGGGACACGGAGACGTCGCCCAGGGAGGCCTCCTCCGAGCCCACGTTCCCAATCTTCCATTCGCTCGGAGTGATGACCGTGCCGTCGTGCTTTACGAAGCAGGGGACGGTCATAGGCACGGAGACGTTGATCTGAGCTTCGTTCGCGAATGCGAAGGAGGGCGCGGCGGTGAGCGCCACCGCGAGTGAAAGGGCGCCAAGGAGGGCGCCGAGGAGTCTACCTCTTGTCCCCATCGGTATCCTCCCTCTTCGTGCGTGAAGTTATGTCCAGTCCCACCGCGCACGCGGCAGCACCGGCCATCAGGAACAGGACCCACACGGATGGGTCGCCTGTCTGTAATACGGCAAATAACTCAAGTGTTATTCCACTGTTTTCAAGGGAAGTACACCCATTACTGCATCCATTAACAAACGGTTATTCGCAGATGTCCGATGTCAAATGCACTGAACGGGAAAGATTGGGCTTGGCCGCATCGGCTCCATTTCTGGGCCATGCGTCCATCGCTGACAGCGGATAATGGGCCGTTGGGCGATACGAACAGGACGCTTGTTCCCGGTACCATCTATCATGATACATATAATCGCAAAGCTATCGAAAACGGCGCCACCGCGACTGCCGTCGGACACATGCCGCAGCGACCTCGACATCAACCGTCGGTACTTATGGTTGCACCAAGGCGCGCCAAACGCCGGTTTCAATCCTTTGCGAGCCCCGGGACGAGAGGAACATCATGAGCAAGATACGGAAACTGATAGGTCTTGCCTCAGCGCTCGCCTTTGTCATGGCGATGCTGCCGGCGTTGGCATTTGCCGAGACAACGCAGTACAACCTGTTTGTCAACGGCGAACAATTTGCCAGCGACAACCTCACTATCGCATGCGGCGAGGGAACGGCGACGTACGACCCCGACGCGCAAACCCTTACGCTAAACAACGCGTCTATCACAAACGTACTCGGCTATGGCGGTATCAATTCGGAACTGACGGGCGATTTGGATATCGTGCTTCAGGGTGAGAACCGTATTACCTTCGATGACAATATGGGCATTATGGCTACGGGGAATATCGAGTTCTCGGGGTCTGGCAGCCTTACTATCAATGTTGCGGGGGAGACGAGGGACGGCATAAGTGCTGCCGGCAGTGTTTCGGTACGTGGAACGACCCTTATCATTAATGCCCCGGGCGGCATTGGCATTGCCAGCGACGGTTCGGTTATTGTCGATAACGCGAAGCTCACGTCGCATGCGCTATATGCGGGCGTCGACGCTGTCAATCTCACTATCAAAAACAGCAGCGTGGTTGACATTTCGGCGACGGAAAACAACTGCAACGCCGCGTACATTAGCTCCCGCGGCGGCCCTACGGGCGGTAACCTGAGCATCTCGAATTCTAACGTCGTGGCGAAAAGCCTCTTCCCCGGTCTGTTCGCCGAAGGAAACCTGACGATTGACGGCGGCTCTGCCCAATCGACCTCTACCGCCGATGCCGCTCTGTGGACAAGCGGCGATCTGACCATCAAGGGCGGCGCAAAGGTCACGCTCGCCGGCGTATATCCGGCTGGCTGTGCTGGCGATTTTACAGTCTGCGCGGCTGAGGTCGATGCCAAGAACACAAGCGTGGATAATATCCCCGCGCTCTCGGATAACCCCGTCATTTACGGTGATTTCGACCTGACGCATGCCGTCGCTGTCGATAGCGAAGGCACGGCCATCGATCTCATCGAGCACGATGGCGTCGAGCAGGCCAAGGGCTTCCTGCGCCTCTATAAGAACATCCATTTCATCACGGGCGAGAAATCCGTCACCTATAGCTTCCCCTTCACGAAGGTCGTTAAGAATGGCGGCGACATCGCTCCGGGCAAGCAGGAATTTGAGCTTGAGATTTTCAACGTCGGCGTCGGCCAGATTGAGGATTACACCGACGTGACCGTGACGGCGACCGTCGCCACCAACGGAGCGGGGGAATACGAGGGGCTCCTCACCATTAAGGGTCCCAAGAGCCAGGTTCGCGACATCACCTGTGAGGGCTTCTGCGTGCGCGAGAAGAATACAGGTGTGGCAAACTGGACGTATTCCGATGCTGTCTACCAGATTTTCTGCCATGAGTACACGATTGCGGATGGCGCCCGGTCGGCCACCCAGTCGAGTTACGAAATCTTCCCCGTCAAGCTGGTGGAAACCGATAACGGCGCATTCTACGAGAAGGCTCAGGACACGCCCGTGACGAGCATGACGTTCGAGAACGTCTATACGGAAAATACGGCACCCGCCGAGGGCGATAAACCTGATCCTAACAAAAAGCCTGCTGACACCACGAAGCCTGCCGGAAAGAAAAAGACCACTGCGGGCAAGATTCCCAGCACGGGCGACAGCAACACTTCGACTATGGAGTGTGCCGTGCTGCTGACAATCGCAGGCGCGCTGGTTGTTGGGCTTTCGATGAAGAGGCTGCGCTGCGGACGCTAGGGAAGGGCCTTTTAAGGCTAGCCGCCCACTCTGTGCATGATTGCCTAGGGGCAAAGAGGCCCGCTCAACGTGTCTGACGTTGAGCGGGCCTCAACGGTTAATAATGCCCGTGGTATTTGGTGCGCATTGCGCGCAGACCCCCTCGCTTCTCGCACCGCTTTCCCTCCCGGGATGGTAAAGTTGTTGACCACACAGGAATGCAGGAGCGGAAAGAGAACGATTGCATTGGCTTAAAAGGTGACATTCAAGCAGATTGCCAACGAGGTGGGTCTTTCGCCCTCTTCTGTTTCCCTTGTGCTTAATGACCGGCCCTGCCGCATCTCGAAATCAAACCGTCGCTGCATTAAAGAAGTTGCGGCGCGAGCATTACGTGCCTAATCAGATTGCCCGCAGCTCGGTGATGCGCGAGTCAAAGACGCTCGGTCTTATTGTCCCCAACATCGAGAACCTTTTAAGGCGTGTTCCAAAAATCTACTGAGGGGCTAGAACAGGAGGGCGTAGATGACGGCTATGACAACGGAGGGGAGCATATTGGCCGTGCGGAAGGTCTGAGGGCGGATGAGATTTACGCCGACGCAGAAGATGAGCATAGAGCCCACGAGCGACAGGCTGTCGAGGGCGGCGGCGGTCATGATGGGAGAGAGTGCGCCGGCAAACAGCGTGATCGTTCCCTGGAACACGGCGACGGGCAGGGCCGAGAAGATGCAACCGCGGCCGAGCGAGGCCGTCATGGTGCAGACGATGATGCAATCCAGCGCGCCCTTGAGAGCGAGCGTGGACCAGTCACCGAGCAGACCGTCTTGGATTGATCCCACGATAGCCATGGCGCCGATGCAGACGGTCAGCGATGCCGAGACAAAGGCATTGGTGAACTCGTTGTCCCCCTCGCTGCCGGTTTTGCGTTTGAGCCATTCGCCCAGGTTTTCGATGCCAGCTTCCAAGTTTATGGCCTCGCCGATGAGCGAGCCAAGGGCAAACGATACGATGAGCATGGTGGTGCCGGTGGTGGCCAACGTTTTCCCGTCAATGACGAGCATCTTTTGCATGGTGCCGCCCAGGCCGATAAACAGAACGCACAGCCCCGATGCCTTCATGAGCGTATCTTGGATGCGGGGTGTGATAAAGCGTCCGCCTATCAGACCCAGCAAGCCGCCCGCAACCAAAAGTGCGACGTTGATGATCGTTCCCAAACCCGGCATGAACCCTCCCATATTGATGCCAACCTGGCAATCGTAGCAGAACGGGCTGCAGGGTGCGTCATGACTCATCCTATACGTTATATAAGTGGTATTAATGACGGCATTTGGCGTCCAAGTCTCAGCCTCCCATCACGACATAGGGGCTGAAATCGAAGCGCAGCGTCATGAGTCGCTGCGGGGACTCAATGGCCGCGGCGATGATATCGGCATCTCGAGCTCGGTCAAATCCCTCGAGCTCAATTTGATACGAGACGTCTTCCATTCTATGGAGTATTCGTTTACTCAGGAGGCTTTCGCCGTCGAATTCCTCGGTTTTGCCTCCGTCCGAGGTTACAGCATACAGGTGCAGTTTTGCGGCGGTCGCAGGGTCGGCGACCGTGAGGTTGTCGATTTGGTTGGCCGTGCCCTTTGCCCCAAGCAAGGTGAGCAGGGTGGGGGCTACGACCTCGCCCGATGGCAGAAAAACAACTTCGACGGTTTTAGGAAATGCGATAATGGCTGCTTTGCGGACGGGCTTATCGGCGGCGGTGACCTCGATGCTCGCGGCGTCGACGGTTTCCGTGCGGTCGAGCGCGACCATCATGCAACAATTGCCCTCGTCGATGTCCGCCGGCATGGGATAGTCCAAGTTTTCGCCAGATTGCGTGCTGCCCACTGCGGCGGTTGTTTCGCTTGGCTCGCTGAAAGTGGCTGAAGGACCGCTCGGTGGCGGTGTTATGTCGCCTGGTGTTCCATTGTCCCCAGGCGCCATTTCACCGCTGTTCTCGCTGGAGTCGCTTGCGATGTCCCCTGTCGAGGGGGCGAGTCCGACCGCTCCCGCTCCGCTCCATTCCATCTCGAGGAGTGCCGGATCGACAAGGACGTGATGCACATCTTGCGTCTGGGTGCTGATATCGACAGGACCGGGATTTGCCCCTCGTGTCAGGCTGAGCGATCCGGTCCGCTGCTTGCCCCGAGTCTTCTGGCTTTCTGTGTCGCTCGCGTAGAACATCAGAGGGATCTCGCCATTTGCTGTGGCGTCGGTGCCCGCCTTGGTCATTTTCAGCGATGCGGTGAATGAGATAGCGGGCTGCGTGCCATCGGCGCTCGAGGGGACGCAGCCCAGGCATACACCTCCTCCGTCTTCGAAAAACGTGCTGTCGAAGGCGACTGTTGCCCCGTCCGCCGAGTCATCGGACAGGGTGATGTCGAGGCACAGCTCCACGTCGCAGGAATCGCCATCGGCATCAGTTGCAGCCGCGCGCCATGTGCAGATGGCGCATCCCGTTAGGGGGCCGTCCGCTTTGCGCGAGTGCTCGGTATCCACGACTATCGAGCTATTTGCGCGGCGACGGAGGCACCCCGAGGTCGAAATGCTTGCCTGTGCAAGGGAGAAGCGTTGGCACGCGATGGCGCTCGTCTGGTTTGTGGCGAGACAGTTGACGGCAGGTAAGGGGACGTCCACGGCGGGTGTCGCTAGAGCGGCGACGGGCATGCCGGTGGCAAGCGCGCTGCAGAGCACGGCAACGGGCAAAAAGTTCTTTGATGCCATGGGTTCTCCATACCTGTTCTGGACGGTCTCGATTTGCGTGGCTATTGGCTGCGTTTGATGTGCAGGCCAAGGCCGATGGCGCTTGTGCCTGCCGCGGCGATTCCTGCTGCCAGGAGCTGTCGCGTGTCGCCCGTTTGCGCTAGGGGCTCATGTTGGCCACTGCGTTCGAGCTCCGATAGATCGACAGTCACCTGCGTGGCAGCTTGCGCCTGCTCTTGTTGGGCAAAGGCAGCGATCGGGGCAAACGTTACAACGCCGATGATGACGGCAAGGACAATCGCCTTAGGCCGTGTGCGCACCGGGCTCGACCGTCCACGTAATGCTTGCGACCTGGTCGCCCGTGCCGGTCCCGGTCACATGGAAGATGTCTCGTGTGACGTGGGCGACATTGCCGCTCGTCTTGAGCTTAATCTTGTCCGTACCATCGGCGATGCCCTGATAACCCATGTCGAAGAATGCATTCTTGGAAAGGTCGAGGCCCGCTTCCTGCGCTGTCTCTTATACACATCTGACGCTGCCGACGATCGCATAAGTGTAGAT
>UROM01000090.1 GCA_900549455.1 uncultured Collinsella sp.
ACGAGATGCTCAGGAGTCTCGTGGGCTCGGAGATGTGTATAAGAGACAGGCTCCGCTCGGTATAAGCCTGTGCAATATCGGAGACCATATCTGCCTCGCGCACCTGCGCGCAAACGGGCACGCCCTTCGCACGAAGCGACCTGCCCAGACAGCACGACGCCGGCATATCCAGGTTGAGCTGCGCAAGTTCGTCTGCCCGCGTCAAGATTTCCTCGGGCGTACCGAGCATGGCAACGCGCCCCGCCCGAAACACCGCGACACGATCGGCCTCGGCGGCCTCTTCCATAAAGTGCGTAATCATCACGATGGTCATGCCGCGATCGTGCAACGCGCGGCAAGCCTTCATGAGGCCCTGACGTCCACGCGGATCGAGCATCGAGGAAGCCTCGTCCAATATGAGCACGCGCGGTTCCATGGCGAGCACGCCGGCAAGCGCCACGCGCTGCTTTTGGCCGCCCGAAAGCGCGTGGGTCTCGTGGCGCTCAAAGCCCACCAGGCCCACGCCCTTCAGCGCCTCGCGTACGCGCTGCGCAATTTGCGCCGATGGCACGCCAAGGTTTTCGGGACCAAACGCAACGTCATCTTCGACAAGCGTTGCCACCAGCTGATCGTCGGGATTCTGGAATACCATGCCCGCGGTCGAACGAATGTCGTAGACCAGCTCGGGGTCGGACGCATCCATGCCGTTGATACGTACCGTGCCTGCATCGGGCTGCAACAGTGCATTCAGATGCTTGGCAAACGTCGACTTGCCCGACCCATTGCCACCAAGGATGCAGAAAAACTCGCCATCCTCGATGTTCAGATCGACGCCGTCGAGTGCCGGTACGGCACCGTCATAGCTAAAGGAAATGCCCCGACACTCAATCATGCGCGGCCTTTGACCTGGTCCTTTTTAGGCGTGATGAGGTTGGAGACTGCCTTATACACCGCAAGTGTCAATACCGAGTTAAGCACGGTCTTGATAAGGTTGAACGGCAGCACGGCAGGAATCATGAGCGGGGCGATCACATCGACCGCGCCATACCAGAACCATACGCCAATGGTAAGGTTTGCGACCATAGACAACGCCGTAGCGGCAATAACGCCGAGCACCAGACCAATCACGGCACCCTTATAGGTATGCATCTTCTGGTAGACGATAGCCGCGGGCAGAATGTAGCCCAGCGTGGCAACCAGGTTCATAAGCGCGCCGACCCAGTCACCCGTGGTGAGCGCATGGATAACGATCGCCATGGCTGCAACAGCGGTTCCGGCACCGGGGCCATATGCAAACCCGCACACCATCGCCGGCACCAGCGACGGGTCATACGTCAAAAACGGCGCCGAAGGAAGAATGGGCAGCTGCACATACATAAAGAGCGCGCCCAGGGCACACATAAGCGCCATGGTTACGAGCTGTTTGGTGCTCCACCTATTCGTGTTCTCAAAATGGATATGCTGCGACTGTTCAGACATAAGATCACCTGCCTCTTTCATCCGGACTCTAACCGTTGGTACTGGGATCTCACCAGTTCAGCCGGCATGCGAACCAACACACGCACGGGTCGCGGACTCATCGGCTCGACGCAGGTCCTCGCCTGCGCCACGGCACCCCTTTGGCACCGCCCAATTTACCGCCAGTGGGGAATTTCACCCCGCCCTGAAACAGCAATTGCAAGTGTAGCACCAGCAGGCTTTCGCGCAAGCATGCCAAGGGTAATTTATGGCGGGGATCAGTTGCCGCAACAGCCACGTTCCCCACCCATCCCAAAGTACTGTGCTTTTCGCGGCAAAGCCGCGAAACAGCAAAAGGGACAAGTCACCGCAACAGCCACATCTCCCACTCATCCCAAAGTAACGCGCCTTTCGCGCAAAGCGCGAAACAGCGAAGGGGACACGTATCCCTATCAACCACGTCCTTCTCCGCCCGCCGACTTAAAGGCCGTAAACGCAGGGGATCCGGGGGCGTGACGGGGTTTCTCTCCGGAACATTCCGCAGGACGCAAAGAGGCTCCGCAGCGCGAAGCGCGATGCGGAGCCTCTTTGCATGTCCGAGGACGTTCCGGAGAGAAACCCCGTCACGCCCCCGGATTCCCGGTGGGAGTTCTAGACCTTGTCGGCCTTAGTACATACCGCCGCCCTGCTGACCAGCGGTGGCAGCAGCGATAGCGTCCTCAAGCTGAGTGTTCTTGGGCACATCGGAGACGGTGGCCTCGGTGATGAGAATCAGGCTGGCGACAGAAGCAGCGTTCTGCAGGGTGACGCGGCTGACCTTGACGGGGTCGAGGACGCCCATCTCGATCATGTCGCCCCACTCGCCGTTGGCAGAGTTGAGACCCTGGCCGGCGGGCAGCTCGGCAACCTTGTCGACCACGACAGCGCCCTCAAAGCCAGCATTCTTGGCGATGGTAGCGACCGGAGCAGTCAGAGCCTTCTTGACGATGTCGACACCAATCTTCTCCTCGGGGTCGTCAATCTCGACAGCATCGAGCGCAGGCACAGCGTCCATGAAGGCGACGCCGCCGCCAGCGACAATGCCCTCCTCGACAGCAGCGCGGGTAGCCTGCAGGGCGTCCTCGACGCGATGCTTGATCTCCTTGAGCTCGGACTCGGTAGCAGCGCCGACCTTGATGACGGCAACGCCACCGGAGAGCTTGGCCAGGCGCTCCTGGAGCTTCTCGCGGTCGAAGTCAGAGGTGGTGTTCTCCATCTCGCCCTTGATCTGAGCGATACGGGCGTCGATGGCCTCCTTGGAGCCAGCGCCGCCGACGACAACGGTGTTGTCCTTGGAGATGGTGACGGACTTAGCGGTACCGAGCATATCGGCGGTGATGTCAGCGACCTTCACGCCCAGCTCGTCCAGAGCAGCCTGGCCACCGGTGAGGACGGCGATGTCCTCGAGGATGCGCTTGCGGCGATCGCCGTAGCCCGGAGCCTTGACGGCGCAGACGTTGAGGGCGCCACGGATCTTGTTGAGGACGAGGGTGGGCAGGGCCTCGCCGTCGATGTCCTCAGCGATGATGAGCAGGCCACGGCCGGCGCGCTGGACAGCCTCGAGAACAGGCATGATGTCCTGAACGCTGGAGATCTTCTGGTCGGTGATGAGGATGTACGGATCCTTCATCACGGCCTCCATGCGGTCGTTATCCGTGACGAAATAAGCGGAGACGTAGCCCTTGTCGAACTGCATACCCTCGACGGTGTCGATGGTAATATCGAACGTCTGGGAATCCTCGACGGTGATGACGCCGTCCTTGCCCACGACCTCCATGGCCTCGGCGATCTTCTCGCCGACCTCGGGGTCACCGGCAGAGATGGTACCGACGGAAGCAATCTGCTCCTTGGTCTCGACCGGCTTGGCCTGCTTCTTCATCTCGGCGACGGCGGCGTTGACGGCCTTGTCGATGCCGCGACGGATGGCCAGCGGGTTGGCGCCAGCGGCGACGTTGCGCAGGCCGTCGTTGACGATGGCCTGGGCGAGCAGGGTTGCGGTGGTGGTGCCGTCACCCACGGTGTCGTTGGTCTTGGTGGCAACCTCCTTCACCAGCTGGGCACCCATGTTCTCGATGTTGTCCTCGAGCTCGATCTCCTTAGCGACGGAAACGCCGTCGTTGGTGATGGTCGGAGCACCGAACGTGCGCTGCAGAGCGACATAGCGGCCCTTGGGGCCCATGGTGACGGTAACGGCGTCGGCCAGAGTGTTGACGCCCTTGGCGAGCTTAGCGCGGGCATCGGTGTTGAACGTAATGTTCTTTGCCATGGTGGGTAATCCTCCAAAAGAAATGTGACTCGCGTCGCCGCTTCCGAGTCCTATGCGGCGACCGCGTTCAAAGACGAATCAGAGAGCCTGGTGAGACTAGGCCTCGACGACGGCGTAGATGTCGTCGGCGCGCATCAGCAGATACTTCTCGCCGTCGACCTTGACCTCGTTGCCACCGAACTTGCCGTAGATGACAACGTCGCCGACCTGAACGTCCATGGGAATGCGCTCACCCTTGTCGTTGACCTTGCCGGCGCCAACGGCAACGATGGTGCCGCGCTGCGGCTTCTCCTGAGCGTTGCTGGCGATGTACAGACCAGAGGCGGTCTTCTGCTCGGCCTCGTCGGGCTTGACCAGGACGCGATCTGCAAGCGGCTTCAAAGACGACATGCTTGTTTCCTCCTTTGTGGGCCGCGCGGTCATGCCGCGCGGGTTAACCCTTTTTGTTTGCGTACGCGTTGAATGGTACCCACGAATGGCGGGTTATACAACGCAGAGTCAAAAAATCTTATTTTTTGGCACTTAGATTTTCTGAATGCCGGGGGATAACTTAGCGGTGGCTCCCGTGTGGCTCCGGAGGGGCGGGGCATAAGGTTTCCTGCTCGGGCAGTCCTGCTCGCACGAAGGCCACATTAAGTGGCCTTCGGCTCGTGCGGAACTCGCGATAAACCTTATGCCCCGCCCCTCCGGAGCCACACGGGAGCCAGGTTAACTAATTCGGTCCCGGTATTCAAAAAAGTCGGTGCAGCAAAATGGCGATGCAGATGGTGCGAATAAGAAAGGGGCACGTTGCTGAAACGTGCCCCTTATGAGTGGGGTATGAGGCTAGCGCTCGTAGATTAAGTTACCTGCCAGGTAGGTGGCCTGAACCTTGGTGGCTTGGAGCTCTTGGGGGTCAACGGTGAGCGGGTTTTGGTCCAAGACTACCAGGTCGGCGTATTTGCCGGGTTCCAGGATGCCGAGGTTTTGCTCGTCGCCCGCTGCATAGGCGCTGCCCAGGGTGTAGTTGCGCAGGGCTGTTGCCGCATCGATGCGCTCGCTCGGCAACCAGCCGCCCTCGGGCCAGTGGCTTTTGGGGTCCTGGCGCGTGATAGCCGTGTAGAGCACGTCCATGCTGGTAACGGGCGTGATAGGGCTGTCGGTACCGAAGGCCTGGCAAATGCCGCGCTGCTTATAGGTTGCGAACGGCCACATGATGCGGCTGCGCTCCAGGCCCAGATCGCGCTCCGGTCCGCCCGGGTCGAGTGTAATGTGACAGGGCTGGCTCGAAGCGACCACGTTGAGCTTGCGTAGGCGGTCGATGTCCTCGGGCAGAAGGTTCTCCAGGTGCTCGAGCGTATTATGGCCGTGCTGGGGCAGGCCGTACAGGTCGGCGGCCTCCTCGAAGATATCCAGTGCGGCATGAATCGCACCGTCACCAATGACGTGGATGCGCACGGTGTGGCCTCGCTCCGCGGCCGCCAGAACCAGCTTGCGCATGCGCTCAGCCGGGACCGTCAGACGGCCCTGGTCGCCCGGGAAGCGCGGATTGGTATAGGGCTCGGTGAGATATGCCGTGTGTTCGCTCGACACGCCGTCGAAGAACTGCTTAAAACCCGGCGCCGAAAGCAGTGCGTTGTTCGCGTAACGTACCTGCAGCTCTTCTAGACGCGACTGGTCATCCAGCAGCGTGGGGAACAGATGGGCACGAATGCCCAGCTTGCCGGCCGTCTGCAGTTTGTCGTAGACATCGTCGCGGATAAAATCGCAGCCCGGCATGGGCATGAGCGACATATCGCAGATCGAGGTGATGCCCTGCTCGGCCATGCGCCTCATTTGATCGGCGTAGGCGCTTGCGATGCGATCTTCGCCCAGCCACTCAAGACAGCGCGGCAGCAGCTGCATGGCAGCCGCCTCGTGCGCAATGCCCGTGAGCTCGCCGTTTGCGTCCTTGTCGTAGCTGCCGCCCGCTGGCGGCTCGCTGTCGCGCGTGACGCCGAGCGCCTCGAGTGCACGGCTGTTGAGCCAAAGCGTGTGCCCGTCGCCCGAATACATAACGCAGGGACGATCGGGGAATGCCGCATCGAGCGACGCCTTGGTAGGATGCTCGGGCGGGTCCCAACGGTAGTCGCGCCAGCCCTGCGTCACAACCCAAGCGTCGTCGGGCAGGTCCTGGGAAAACTCGAGCGCGTGTTGCACCAGCGCCGCCTCGGACGTGCCCATATCCATGAGCATGTACGGCGAGGAACCGACCGAGGTATGGAAGAAGTGCAGATGAGCGTCATGAAAACCGGGGCAGACAAACTGCTCGCCGTAGTCGAGAACCGGCGTGGCGGCGGGAGCGGCAGCGATCACGTCATCGGGCTTGCCGACTGCGACGATACGGTCGCCTGCGATGGCAATCGCCAGCTCGCGGGCGGTATCGATGCCGTCTTGGGCGGTAAAAACGTTCTTGGAGCGGATAATCCGATCGATATGTTGCATGGGCATCCCCATCTCTGGCAGGAAATTCAACACCCCCGAGTGTACTCCCCCGCCCTTGTAACAAAACCCCAAGCGGCAAACGGCAACTTTACCAGCCCTAGCGGCAGGTGGCATACTGGAGAGAGCCTGTACGATTTTGCGATCAACCCAGCAAGGAGCAAATCGACCATGACGAAGACCAAGGCACAGCAGATTATGGCGGCGACCGAGGCTCGCGCGGCTGACGACGTCACCGCAGCCATCAAAGATATCGCTACCGAGTTTGAACCATATATCATCAAGCAGCGCCGGCACTTCCATAAGCACCCGGAGCTGAGCCTTGCCGAGGAGCGCACGACCTCCGACATCGCCAACCAGCTCGACGCCATGAATATCCCCTACGAGCGTCCCCTTAAGACGGGCCTTGTGGCGACCCTTCGCGGCACCGCGCCGGATGCCTACCGCGAGGACGGCACGCCACGCCGCCGCATCCTGCTGCGCGCCGACATCGATGCCCTGCCCGTCACCGAGCAGACCGGCGAGGAGTTCGCCAGCGTCAACGAGGGCTGCATGCACGCCTGCGGCCACGACTGCCATATCGCCATGATGCTCGGAACGCTGCAAATCCTGCGCCATATGACCGACGACATCCACGGCGAAGTCCGCATCGTATTCCAGCCCAGCGAGGAAAACGGCCAGGGCGCTAAGCTCATGATCGGCACGGGTGTGCTCGACGGCGTCGATGGCGCCTACGCCGCGCACATCTGGAGTGAGGTCGACGCCGGCACCGTGAGCTGCGAGCCCGGTCCGCGCATGGCCAATACCGACTGGTTCCGCATCGACGTCCGCGGCACCTCGTGCCATGGCGCCATGCCCCAGCGAGGTCACGACGCCGTCATGGTTGCCGCCGAGATCGTCAACGCCCTGCAAACCATCGTTTCGCGCGAAATCAGCCCCTACGAGCCGGCCGTCATCACCGTCGGCGAGCTGCATGGCGGCACCTGTCTCTTATACACATCTGACGCTG
>UROM01000091.1 GCA_900549455.1 uncultured Collinsella sp.
GTAGCGGGTGGTTTAAAGCTGGCCGCTGCGCGGCCAGCAGACTAAAGTCTTGAACGAAATACGGCCCCGCAGCTCAATAAGCTGCGGGGCCGTACCATACACCGACGAATCAACGACGAAGTGCATCCACTATTTGGCCAGCTCCTGAACGATCCAGTCAATTGCACCTTCGGGATCGTTGGTAAGGTCGATATACTCCTTGCCCCTTGTGGTGAGCAGTTTAATTCCAAGGCGATCAGTATCGGCCTTCATAGCGTCATAGTACATGCGTGCCTGGGGCGCCAGAACAATCACGTTGTACTGATCCATCGTCTCATAGTGGCTTCCGTACGCACCGGACTGAGAAACCAAATCGATACCCTTAGCAGCGGCACCTTCGCGAAGAGCATTTGCCAAGAGAGTCGAAGTGCCGGCACCCTGGCAAAGCACAAGCACGCGGATCTGCTCCGCCTTGTCCTTTACCGCCTCGAGAGCTTTTGCGACATTTTCCTGTTCGGCAATAGCATCTGCATCCGAGTTTCCTGCAGTCTCCTTTGCAGACTCTTCCAAACAAAGCTGATGGTCATACGCCTTGCAGAACGGATAGTAAATCACAAAGTCAACGACCAACAGCACTGCCATCAATACGAGAGAACGCAGATCGAGACCCGTGGTGAGGAACGCACCAATTGGGCCGGGAAGCGCCCACGGCATGGTATACATGGGGGCGTTCATTCCAATGACGTCAATGAAAAATTTACCGATAATGGCGTTGACCATAGGAGCCACTAGGAAGGGCACGAACATATAGGGATTGAGAACAATCGGCATACCGAAGATAACGGGCTCGTTAACTCCAAAAATCACCGGGATAATCGATGCCTTGCCCATGGCTTTAAGCTGCTTGGAGCGCATAAACATGATTAGGATAATAGGAACGATGAACGTGCAGCCAGAACCGCCCAGACCGCCGATGAAGCTTGTAAAGTCCTGCGTGAGAGCAATTGACGGGTGTCCACCTGCTTGGAAAACCTCAAGATTGGTAACGGTATTGCCGTAGAGCGCAGCATTGATCGGACTCATGACAACCGAAGCACCGTGGATACCCATAAATTGGAAAAGCGCGACCGCGCCTTCGATAAGCGCCATGCCAGGATAGGTGTCGACCGCGGAGAACAGTGGCGAGATGAGAGCGGATACCAAATTGGCAAACGGCACAGCAAGCAGCTTGCGGCTCGCAAGATCGATAAAAGCGCACGCAAGGATCGAAAACCCAAATGCAAAGATATCGCGAAAACTCTGCGCAATAGAGCCAGGGACCTCTTTGGGAAGCTTGATCGTCACATTATGGCTAATGCACACCTTATAGATATTAACGGTCAAGAATGCGGCTACGAACGCAGCGAGAAAACCCTTGGTTCCCATATAGCCGGTTTCAAAAACAGATGTATCTGCTCCGCCAATCGAGACAACATCGTTCGTCACCGATAGCAAGAGCATGCCGCACATGGCACAAACCATGCACGAGGTGGGGTTGAGAGATTTACCCGAAGGCATGCGACGGTTCATCGACATGGCAAGTGAGCTCGCCGTGGTGCCGGCCACCATAATGCCAAGAAGTCCCATGGTATATGCATAGATTTTATTGAAGAAATCCAGCACCTCAGACGGAAGCGTGATGCCTACATAGGCAGGGAGCGTCGAAAGAAGAAGGAACAGGCTCGAGAACAGCACAATTGGCATATTCGAGAGAAAGCCATCCTTAATCGCCACCAGATAAATGTTCCTCGAGATTTTGTCGAAGAGGGGCTGGTGTTTTTCAAGGAATTTGACGATAGCGTCCATAACACATCCTTTCATGATTCCCGGGCACACAACGATTTATCCGGACTCAACCATCGTCGTCCCCGTTTGTATCCACTTATGTAAGTGAATACGTTCTTGTGCGAAATGTAATATCATTTGCGCGATTTGTCATAACCAATTCTTTTTCCGCTTTGTCGATATGTCAAGAAATCAAATACTTATTCGGTGAACGGTAGTTGATTAATATAAGGTTTTCCCAGCTAACGGCTATTTTTTCGGAGCAGTACTATAAGTTTGCAACCGTTCACCGATTGGATATAACATATTTAATATATTGTTGTAACAATATTAGAGACAATGTCACAAGCCTGTCGTTCTAGTCAAAGGAAGTAACAATGCCCAAACGATTGCTGAACATGTCCGCATCAGATTTTGCCGCCACGTCACCCATGGATCTAAAGCAGGCAATTCTGGCTTCCGAGGGACGTACCATCATGGCGGAAAACGTACCCTCTTCCCAATTTCTCGGCGGCGTTACTAATGCCGAAATCGAACGTGCCGCAGGTGCCGACCTGCTTCTGTTTAACGCGCTCGATGTGTTCAATCCAGTTATTGCCGGTATTCCAGATGATCTCAATGAAAATCCGGTCACTTGGGTGAAGCGAGCATGCGGAAGGCCCATTGGCGTCAATCTGGAGCCAGTTGATAACGAGGCAGAGATGTCTGAATCCCGAACGGAAATCCCCATGGGTCGTCGCGTCTCTCCCAAGACCTTAGAAAAGGCTAACGAACTCGGATTTGATTTTATCTGCCTGACGGGCAACCCTGGAACCGGCGTCTCCAACGATGCAATCGCCCATTCGATTAAACTCTCCAAAGAGCATTTCAATGGCCTGGTCATAGCCGGAAAAATGCATGGAGCGGGCGTTGCGGAACCTGTCATGACGCTCGAAATTGCGCGCAAGTTTGTTGACCTCGGCGTCGATATCCTTCTCGTGCCAGCCCCCTACACCGTCCCTTGCTTCCAAGAAGCAGACCTGCGCGCCATCGTAGACTTTGTACGATCCCACAACGTAGGCAAGTCAATTGAAGAGAAGGTTCTCGTCATGGCGGCGAACGGGACGAGTCAAGACTCCTGCGACAGCGAGACCATTAAGAAAATAGGCCTTGCAGCAAAAGCAGCCGGCGCTGACCTCCAACATATCGGGGACTCCATGAACGGTATTTGCCTGCCCCAGAATATCTTCACGCTCGGACAAGCCCTTCGTGGATACAGGCATCAGATCGTCATGCTGAGCCGCTCTGTGATACGTTAAGGTTACCTTGCCCACGTTACATCCCGACTGAGGCAACCATCAGGTATAACCAACATGCAAACTGAGGCTCTAATGCTCGATACACACGAAAAACGGCCACTCTATTTACAGCTCACCGACGCGCTGCTCAAGCAGATCGTCGATGAATATCAAGCAGACGATAAACTTCCAACAGAAATGGAACTCTGCGACGAATACGCCGTAAGCAGAACAACCATCCGACTTGCCATGAGTGAGCTGGAGCGTCGTGGAAGTATCTATCGAATCCAAGGTAAGGGGTCGTTTGTTGCACCGAAACGCGTTAGCGAGCTCAATTCACTTTTAGACTTTGACTTTGCAAGCCATTGCGATGGCGTTGATCCAGATGCCATTACCAAACATTTCGGCGGCCTCACATCAGGTCGTCCAATTTCCGTAATGATGCTCCAACAATTTGGATGTCAAAGTCGCGATGAAATTCAGCGTCTTGAATTGACCTACGAACTTGAAGGCAGCTTCATAGGCGCTGATACGTTCTTCATTTCAAAGTCGCGCGTTCCGAATAACCAGTTAGATTTTCAGGCATTTAGCAGAATCATGGACGACTTGTCCAAGTCTATCCAATCTGTTAGGGAAAGCTATAGAGCACGTCAGCTTAGCGATTCCGAAGCCAGTAATTATGGTGTTGCAAAACTTCCGGTCATCGAACTGACTCATTATGCTTACGACTCCGGAGGCAAACTAATCTCAATTGTCTGCCGCACCGTCTTAACTGGGCGAATCCCTTATCAAAACTTTATTTTCAAGTCCTAATGTTCTTTTTCTTTTGTCTCGATCTGTAACACGTAGCCGAGTTTTTAAGTCCTAACCGTTACAGATCGAGACAAACAAGGTAGACCCCGCCGAATTGTCTCAATCTGTAACAACTAGCCGAATTATTCGGTCCTAGCTGTTACAGATCGAGACAAACGGAATAGGCCGAGCCAAAAATCTCGATTTGTAACATCTGACTCGCTTTTGGCCGCCTAGATATCACAGGTTGAGACAATTTGATAGTGGAGTCCTCATTTGCGCGTCATATCGCGTAGCGCTGACGCGCTGGTTTCCACAATGACAGGAGGTAAAAGTCCTCCCGCATCGCCTGTTGGCAATCCCGTAGCGCTAGCTAGCAGATGACCCGCGCATGTTCCTCGATGGCGGCACGATCTTCGGCGGCGATGCCCGGTTCGCACACCACGGCGTCCAAATTGTCCAGTCGACAGAAGGTGTAGAAGTCGCGCTTGCCGATCTTGCTGGAGTCGGCGATGAGGTAGCGTGAATCGGCCTTGCTAAAGGCGAGCTGCTGGATGCGGCCCTCTTCCATGTTAGACGTAGACACGTCGCCGTCCAGAATGCCGTTTGCGCCGATAAAGGCTGCGTCGATCCCCAGTGCGCGCAAGGTGTCCTCGGCCGTGGGGCCCACAAAGGCGGCAGTGCGGCGACGGTACATACCGCCCACGAGACACAGGTCGCAGTCTTCGCGTGCCTCGAGCAGGTTAAACACCGAAAGTGAATTAGTCACGATGCGCAGGCGGCACGCCGGCAGCATCGAGGCCATCTGCTCAACCGTGGTGCCCGTACCCAAAAAGATGGTCGAACCCTCCTCGATAAGCTCCACGGCACGGCGTGCGATCTGCAGCTTTTCCTCGGCATGCTTGGAACGCTTTTCGCTGTGCGAATACTCGTGGCGCAACATAGTGTGGGGACGGCCCTGCGCACTACGGGCTCCACCGTGTACGCGCTCGATCTCGCCCAGGCTCGCAAGTTCCTCAAGGTCACGGCGGATCGTCATATCCGAGACGCCCAGCGCATCCGAAATCTCCTTGACCGAGACCGTGCCCTGCTCCTCGAGCAGCTGACGAACCTTATCCTGTCGCTCTGCCTTAATCACGATGAATCCTCGCCGTTCTTTGCGCGCATATCATTCAAACAGTAACGAACAAATTATATCAGACTCGCACGCGTCAAAAATGAACGCCCGCACAGCTCCAATCATCACTTTTTTGAGAAAAATACCCCCTGCTTTAGTGGGGTGTAGTGATAATCTCGCGTGTTCGCGCTACAGTTTGTCGGAAATACCTCGATGTTAGGAACCAAATGATCACTTCCGAGCTTTTCGGCACCGCGCCGTGCGGTACCCCCGTTCATCGTTACACCCTCAACGGGCCCGAGATCTGCGTTCGCATTATGGACTATGGCGCCACCGTGTTGGGCATCGACGTGCCCGACATCCCCGGCAACGTGCGCGATGTGGTGCTGGGCTTCGATAAGCTCGAGGATTACTTTGACAACCCCGCCTGCTTTGGCGCGACCATCGGCCCTGTGGCCAACCGCACTGCGGGTGCAACGATCACCATCGCCGGCACGGACTGGCACATGCCGGCCAACGAAGGCGTCAACAACCTGCACAGCGATCTTGAGCATGGCCTGCACAAGCGCGTGTGGGATGTTGAGCTCGACGAGGCCCACAATGCCGTGCGCATGACCACCTCGCTTGAGGACGGTGAGCTGGGCCTTCCCGGCAACCGCACCTTTACGGCCGTGTTTACCGTGACGCGCACCGGCGTCTTCCGCATCGAGTATGGCTGCGAGAGCGACCGCGCCACGTACGTGTCCATGACCAACCACACGTACTTTAACCTTGCCGGTCATAACGCCGGCATGGACTGTGAGCACTTCTTTGTTGCCAACGCCGCCCACTACCTGCCCATTAACGAGCAGAACATCCCCACCGGCGAGATTGCTGCGGTCGAGGGCACGCCGTTTGACTTCCGTGAGCTGCACCCCGTCGCCCCCGGTATGGAAGCCGACGACCCGCAGATTAAGCAGGCCCGTGGCTACGATCACTGCCTGTGCATCGATGGCTATCAGTACGGCCGTAATCTGCGCCGCGCGATGCACGTCGAGGAGATGTGGACCGGCCGCGAGCTGGACTACTACACCACCGCGCCGGGCGTTCAGCTCTACACCGGCAACTGGCTGGGCGACGAGCACGCCAAGGATGATGCTAGCTATGGCTGGGGCGCCGGCTTTGCCCTCGAGGCCGAGATGTACCCCGACACGCCGCACCAGCCGCTGTTCCCGCAGGGCATTGTGGGCCCGGGTCACCCCTACAGCAATGTGATCGAATACCACTTTATGAGGCACTAAGCCCATAACGCGACATATCGCACAGCAGCGCCCGCCGACACCACCGCCGACGGGCGTTTTTCTACCTAGTCATTGGGGACGTTCTTAAATGACTAGTTGGATGGGGTCGGGGTTGGAGCTGGGGAGGTAGCGAATCTCAAGTTCTATGCCGAGTTCTTGCAGCTCTTTGAAGGTGGCGGCGTCTGCCTCGTCTACGGCAACGGCGGGCGTTATGGGGCGCTTGCCCTCCCCTGCTTGCATGTGACCAATGCTGATCTTGGTGATGGGCACACCGCCCTTAACCAGCGCGAGTGCATCGGAGGGTGAGGCCACCATGATCAGAATCCACTGACGCGGCGTTGCGGTATGAATGATGTCGATGGTCCTTTGCACCGAGAAAAACCGCGTCCAAACGCCTTCTGGCGCCGCCACCCTCATGGGTGCCCATTGGCGCGAATCCGCCGCGATCTCATCGTTGACGATTAAGACAAGGTTGGAACCCACAGCCTCGTTCCACAGCTCAACGTCTTGCCCGTAAATGAAACGATCATCGATACGCGTGAGAAGGATCTTGAGTTGAGCCATGGCTGCCCCATTCTGTTTGAGACCCATACGAGCGGGACGTCGGCCACCAACTCAACAGCAGGTCAAACGCCAAATGGGTGCCACAGACATCACACCTCTAATATTAGTGCATTTAAAGTGAGAAAAGCCGTCAGAACACTTGCGCGGATTTGCGATGTCCCGTATCATAGACAGCCGTTGACGCCTCAGTTGCGTCACCACATGGCCGCCAGCGTAGCTCAGTTGGTAGAGCACCGCTCTCGTAAAGCGGGGGTCACCGGTTCGAGCCCGGTCGCTGGCTCCATTGCACAAGATAGCCGCCTTCGGGCGGCTTTTTTGTTCAAGACTTTAGTCTGCTGGCCGCGCAGCGGCCAGCTTTAAACCACCCGCTAC
>UROM01000092.1 GCA_900549455.1 uncultured Collinsella sp.
GCTCGGAGATGTGTATAAGAGACAGGAGATCGCTTGGGGCTACCGTGAATGCAGCTTGCCGCGCAACGAGATCATTTTGGAATGCGTGCTCAAGCTCAAACCTGCGCCCAAGGCCGATATCCGTGAGCGTATGGAGCGGTACCTGACGCGGCGCAAGCGAACGCAGCCCATGGGCTGTGCATCCTGCGGGTCGGTCTTTTGCAACCCGCCCGATGCGAGCGTGGGAAAGCTTATCGAGGATTGTGGATTAAAGGGTTTTTCGGTTGGCGGCGCGGAAGTTTCTCCCGTACACGCTAATTTTATCGTTAATAACGGAACCGCCTCGGCCGATGACGTGGCCGCGGTTATCAGACATGTGCACGGAAAGGTGAGGGAGGCGTATGGCATCGAGCTCAGACCGGAAGTTAAATTCCTCGGCTTCTAGAGCATCGAAACCAACCTTCCGCCGCGCCGGAGGGCGTTCCGGCGCACCGTCCCAGTCTCAACGTAAATCCGTCATGCCTTCTAAGACCGTCGGGTCCGTGCGGTCTTCCAAGCGTTCGGCTGCCGGCTCGCAACTTGGCGGACGGCCCGCGGCCAAAAAGGTTGCTCGTCCGGCGGCACGTCCCTCGGTAACGTCCAAACCGGCGACGGGCGCCAAGCCTTCTCGTCCCATGGCTTTGCCCACGCCCTCGTTGGGGGCAAAGGCGACGCGTCCCGGTCGCGTGCTGGGTGCATCGAAGCCACGTATGTTGACGTCGGTGTCGGCCTCCGCAAAACCGCAATCGGGCAAAAAGGGCTTCAATCCGCTGTCATCGATCGGCGCCCTGGCAAATCATGCGACGGGTGCCGCTTCTGCCGTTAAGGGCAAGGGCAAAATCATGGGCGGCATCCTTGCTGCTTTGGCAGTGCTTGCGGTCGTTGCCGTCGTCGTTATTAACTCTGGTCTGTTCGCCGCCACCGATATTCAGATTCAGGGCAGCGAGCATGTGACCAAGCACGATGCCATCCAGCTGATCGATCTGCCCGAGAACACGTCGCTGTTCAATGTGAATCCCGACCAGATCACCGAGGGCCTCAAGCAAAATCCGTGGGTCTCGGGCGTGGATGTCCAGCGTCAATTTCCCCATACGCTCATCATCACGCCGACGGAACGCAAGGTTATCGCAATTGCCTACATTAGCTCCGACGATCTTGCATGGGCGATCGGGGACGATGACACATGGATTGCACCGCTGTCTACCTCGGTCGATGTTGACGACCAGGGCAATGTCACCACAACGGGGGAGGGTACCAATACCCTGACCGGTATCGATGCCGCCCTAGCACTCGCCAAGCATTACGGTGCCGTGCTGCTGACCGATGTCTCGGCCGATGTCGCACCGGTTTCGGGGCAAGCGGTAAATTCCAAGGCAGTCAAAGCCGGCCTGGATTACGTCCGCGGATTCTCGAGCGAGTTCCTGGGTCAGGTCAAGGATATTTCCACGCCTTCGGTCGAGGCCATCTCGGCGAACCTCGATAACGGTATCGAGGTGTCGCTCGGAGATTCGGACGACATCGCCAAAAAGGAGCGTATCGTTACCAAGCTGCTTTCGCAGGTGGAGGGCGTGACGTATATCAACGTTCGATCTCCTGGAAACTATACGTTTAGGAACGCGCCGACCTCGTAGCGTTTTCTAGCCTTTGTTGACGGGGCATACCGCGCCGTTTATCTGGTTTGTTTGGTTTTCACCGTCAATTATTTGACTGATACGTTCATAATGTGCAAACATAATACGGTTTACCTTTGCATTTACTTTCAACTTGAAGGTTAATGTGCGCAGGGGTCAACCCATGCTATGGCTATAACCTTTGTTCGGAGGACCGACATGCACGAGACAGAGATCAACAACTACCTTGCCGTCATTAAGGTGGTCGGCGTCGGCGGCGGCGGTACCAACGCGGTCAATCGAATGATCGAAGAGGGCATCCGCGGCGTCGAGTTTGTTGCCATCAACACCGATGCTCAGGCACTCGCGATCTCTGATGCCGATATCAAGGTGCACATCGGCACCGACCTGACTCGCGGCCTGGGCGCTGGCGCCAACCCCGAGGTCGGCCGTAAGGCCGCCGATGAGTCCCGCGACGACATCGCCGAGGCGCTCGCTGGCGCCGATATGGTGTTCATCACCTGCGGCGAGGGCGGCGGCACCGGCACCGGCGCTGCTCCCATCGTTGCCGATATCGCGATGAACGAGGTCGGCGCGCTGACCGTCGCCGTCGTGACCAAACCCTTTACGTTTGAGGGCCGCAAGCGCAAGAAGAGCGCCGAAGAAGGCATTAAGACGCTTTCCGACTGCGTCGACACCATGATCGTTATCCCTAACGACAAGCTGCTCGACATTGCCGAGAAGAAGACCACCATGCTTGAGGCCTTTGCAATCGCCGATGGCGTCCTTTCCCAGGGCACCCAGGGCATCACCGACCTCATCACCGTCCCCGGTATCATCAACTTGGACTTCGCCGATGTTAAGACCATCATGAAGCAGGCCGGTACCGCTATGATGGGCATCGGTACCGCTTCTGGGGACACCCGTGCCGTCGACGCCGCCCAGCAGGCTATTTCCAGCCCGCTGCTCGAGAGCTCCATTGATGGTGCCACTCGCGTCCTGCTTTCCATTGCCGGCTCCAAGGACCTGGGCATCCAGGAGATCAGCGACGCCGCCGATGTTGTCGCCAACGCCGTCGACCCCGAGGCCAACATCATCTTCGGTACCGTTGTAGACGAGTCCCTGGGCGATCAGGTGCGTATCACCGTTATCGCTACGGGCTTCTCCGACTCCAACGTCAACCGTCAGGACGAGCTCTTCGCTGCTCAGCAGTCCCAGAGCAAGGCCGCTGCTTCTGCCGAGCCGCAGCGCACCGCTCCTGCCACGAGCCCGGCTCAGGCTGCTCCGACTCGCAACGTCGGTGGTACCGAGCTCCCCAACTTTGGTAACGACCAGTTTGAGCTTCCTGACTTCCTCAAGCGCGGCAGCTTCTAGTTCGTCTTTCTAAACGACCTGCATGGGGTGCGTCCGATTGGGCGTACCCTTTTTTGTTGTGTTTCGTCTTTGTAAACGAAAGCCTCCAATCTCCTTACGTTCCCTTTACGTTTGGTTCCTACCGCTGCGGGTATCCTTTTGATGAAGTATGGCAGCCATATGGAATGGACTGCTGCGGCGTCGCCGCGATACTCGTGTTATTAGGAGGCTTTAGTATGGCAGCACGTGCGGACAGCGTTTCGCGTGTCGACCATGATGGAGTTACGTTGGTAGAGGGCGCGACGCACGATGTTCGCTTTGCTTTCACCGAACGCGCCGGCGGTGTTTCCGAAGATGCGTACTCCTCACTCAATTTGGGCTCGCATGTTGGCGATGACCCCTTTGCCGTTCAAGAAAATCGTCGCCGCGTACTCGAGGCCATGGGTGCCGCCGAGTGCGAGCACAACCTGCTTGTTCCCAATCAAGTGCACGGTGACCATGTCGTGACGGTTACCTCGAATGGCGCCGATGATCTCGAGAACATTCGCGAGCAGATTGCAGAGGGCTGCGATGCCATCGTCTGCATGGCCCGTGAGGTGCCCGTGATGCTCTGCTTTGCCGATTGCGTTCCCGTGGTGCTGGTGGCTCCCGGCGGCTTTGCCGTGGTGCATTCTGGCTGGAAGGGCACGATTTCGCGCATTTCAGCCAAGGCGTGCCAAGCGCTCTGTGAGGCGGCTGGCTGCAAGCCGGATGATATCTCTGCCTACATTGGGCCCCATATCCTGGGCGACGAGTACGAGGTGTCCCAGGAGCTTATGGATCGCTTTGCCGCCGAGTTCGCGTGCATCGATGCTACCACTTCCCGTATGCTCGATCTTTCCGCCGCCATTCGCGAGGCGCTGATGGACGCCGGCGTCGAGGCGAGCGGCATTGTGGACACCAAGCTTTCCACCGTTCGCCAGAATGACCGCTTTTATTCCTACCGTAACGAGGGCGGCACCTGCGGGCGCCATGCTGCCATCGGCGTGATGCTATGAGAAAGATCGCATCGGTCCTGAGTGCAGCAGTGCTCACGCTCACGCTGTGCGCCTGCTCCTCGGGATCTTCTGCCTCTTCCATTACCGTTGCCGGCTCTACGACGTGCCTTCCCATTGCTGAGATTGCCGCCGAGGGCTTTAGAGAGGAGACCGGCACCGACGTGCTGGTTTCTGGTCTGGGCTCATCTGCTGGCATCGAAGCTGTTAGCGCCGGCACCGCCGATATCGCCAGCTCCTCTCGTGGCCTCAACGCCGATGAGCAAGACCTGGGCCTGACGCCTATCGTTATCGCGCACGACGGCATCGCAGTCATCGTGAACGACGACAACCCGGTCGACAACCTCTCGACCGAGCAGCTCCGCGATATTTACGCCGGCAAGATTACCAACTGGAAAGAAGTCGGCGGAGAGGACCTGAAGATTCAGGTTATCAACCGCGATGAGGCGTCCGGTACGCGCGAGGCCTTCCGCACCATCGTGATGGACGGCACGCCGTTCGATCGTCGCTCGGCTGTTCTTTCGGGCACGGGCCAGGTACGCGATGTCGTGTCCCGCTCGCGTGGCGCTATTGGCTACATCTCGCTGGGTTTTGTCGAGAGCCTCAACGCCAAGACCTCGGTTAAGGCTGTTTCGGTCAACCATGTCGAGGCATCCGAGAAGACGGTCGCAAGTGGCGGCTATCCCATCTCGCGCGACCTTTACTTCTTTGTGAAGGGTACGCCTTCACAACAGGCGCAGGATTACATCGACTATGTGACGTCTGAGAAGATGGACAAGCAGATTCGCGAGGCGGGCTTTATTCCCGTCACCAACGACGGAAAGGGGAGTGAGTAGCGTGGAAGCACAGGAAACCCCCCAGATTGAGCGGGAGGCTCAGGCGCCCAAAAAGCGTGAGTTGGCGTTGGTGTCGCGCAGCACCTATCTCAAGGAGAAAGCGCTGCAGTGGATCTTCTTCGCCTGTGCGTTCTTGGCGGTCGTCACCGTCATCCTGATTTTTGTCTTTACCACGTACTCGGCGCTGCCGGTCTTTACCGACATCGGTCTGGCGGACTTCCTTAGCTTTACGTGGGCGCCCTCTGAGGGTCACTACGGCATCATGTCGCTGCTGGCGGGCTCTGGTCTGGTGACGGTCGGTGCGCTCGCCATGGGTGTGCCCCTGGGTGTAGGCACGGCCGTGTATCTGGTCGAGATTGCGAGTAAGCGTGTGCGCAGGCTCATCAGTCCCGCCGTCGACCTGCTGGCGGGCATCCCCTCCATCATCTACGGTTTCTTTGGCATGGTCATCATCCGTCCGTTTATCGCGCAGCTGACCGGCGGTCTTGGCTTTGGCGCGCTGACGGCGTGGTTCGTACTCGCCATCATGATCGTTCCCACCATCACCACGCTCACCATCGACGCCCTCAATTCCATTCCCATGGGCATTCGCGAGGCGTCCTATGCCATGGGCGCCACCAAGTGGCAGACCATCTACAAGGTCGTGCTTCCTGCAGCCAAGCTGGGCATTGTCGATGCAATTGTCTTGGGTATGGGGCGTGCGATCGGTGAGACCATGGCCGTGCTCATGGTCGTGGGCAACGCCCCGGTCATCCCGGACAGCATCTCGAGCCCCATCTCGACGCTTACGAGTCAGATCGCGCTCGACATGAGTTATTCCTCGGGTCTGCATCGCTCGGCTCTGTTTGGCATGGGCGTTGTCTTGTTTATCATTTCCGCTGCACTGGTGGGTATCGTCCGCCTGATTTCCAAGAAGAGGGGGTAGGCTATGTCCGATTCCGTTGACACGACGGTCGATACGACCTCGTCGCGTGAACGCATCAAGCGTGCCCTTTCCCATGGCAAGAAGGGCCGCATCAACAAGGACCTCTCCAACAAGATCATGCTCGGCGTGTTTCGCGCCGCGGCGTATATCACCACGCTGGTGTTGGTCGCCATCATCGCCTATGTAGTTATCAACGGCCTGCCGCATATTTCGCTCGACTTTATCTTTGGTTGGCCGCAGGGCGTAAATGCCGAGGGTGGCATTTGGCCCACGATCGTCTCGACTATCTACGTGACGGCACTCGCCATGCTCATCTGCACGCCGGTTGCCGTCTTGGCTGCGGTCTATCTGGCCGAATACGCCAAGCAGGGCAAGATTGTCGATATCATCCGCTATGCTGCCGATGCCCTGGCCTCGGTGCCTTCCATCGTTATGGGCCTCTTTGGTTACGCCTTGTTTGTTGAGGCCATGGGCCTGGGCCTTTCGATGGTCTCGGCCGCACTGGCGCTGGCGCTTCTGATGTTGCCCATCGTCATGCGCACCACCGAGGAGGCAATCCGCGCCGTTCCGCGCTATATCCGTTGGGGCGCATATGGCCTGGGCGCCACCAAGTGGCAGGTCGTCTCCAAGATCGTGCTTCCTTCGGCCTTTGGCCGCATCGCCACCGGTATCGTCCTTGCCATCGGCCGCGCCATCGGCGAGACCGCGGTGGTGCTCTACACCATGGGTCAGGCCATCAACCTGCCTATATCGCCGCTCGATTCCGGTCGTCCCATGACCGTTCACCTTTATCTGCTTGCCAACGACGGCATCAACATGAACGCAGCCTACGGCACCGCGCTTTTGCTGATGGCGATTATTCTGGCCTTCAACCTGTTTGCGCGTTATCTGTCGCGCAAGCGCCGCTAGTTAAGGAGTCCCATGTCCGTCTATCAGTCCGCTCCCACGCCGGAGCAAGCGGCCATCACGGCCAAGGATTTCAACTTTTGGTACGGTGACTTTCACGCGCTGACGGGGCTCGACCTCAACATCGCCAAAAACGCCATCACCTCGTTTATCGGCCCTTCGGGCTGCGGCAAATCGACGTTTTTGCGCTGCATCAACCGTATGAACGACCTTATCGAGGGCACTCGTGTCGAGGGTACCATGACGCTCGACGGCAACGATATCTATGCCGAGGGCGTCGACCCGGTCGACCTTCGCCGTCGCGTGGGCATGATTTTTCAGCAGCCCAACCCGTTTCCCAAATCCATCTACGAGAATGTCGCTTTTGGCCCTCGTCTGCAGGGCGTGACTAGCAAAAGCGACCTCGATGATATCGTGGAAGAATCGCTCAAGCGCGCCAACCTCTGGAAAGAGGTATCCAATCAGCTCAACAACTGTCTCTTATACACATCTCCGAGCCCACGAGACTCCTGAGCATCTCG
>UROM01000093.1 GCA_900549455.1 uncultured Collinsella sp.
CGAGATGCTCAGGAGTCTCGTGGGCTCGGAGATGTGTATAAGAGACAGAGCTTGGGCAGGGACTCCCCCGCGCGGGCGGCTGCAACGAGGTCGTCCTCAAACCCCTCCGGGATAAAGAACACGCAGTCGGCACTGCCCTTGGCGCTGTTGCTCTTGGAGAGCGCGTCCGCAAGGTCGTAGGTGTCGTCGCCGACGCCCGTGACCAGCTCAAAGCGCGAACCCAGATGCTTGGTAAGCGCACGCGAAAGGTCGCTGTCGTCGCGGTCGACCACGATCACGTTGGCGTCGTAGGGCTTGTACTCGGTGAGCTGCGACGAGTTCCAGCTCACCGATGCCGCGATAAACACACCCAGCAGAGAAATGAACACCGTGTAGATGAGCAGATAGAGCGGGTGCGCGAGCGCCATGCGAAGTGCGGTCTTAAAGGTGCTCATAGCGGCTCCTTCCAAAGATCAGCGTGGCGGCGGCAACGAACAGCAGCGCCATAAGGACCAGCGCGCCGGCGCGAACGGCAAAGGGGCCCAGGTCCTCAAAGAAATACAGGCGGTTGAACATGTCGCAGATAAGCTTGACGGGGTTGAGCCAACACTCGGCCGGGCAGGCGCGGGCGACGTCGTCGGCAAGCGCCATCGACGGCTCACCGTAGAGCCCGGCGAACAGGGCGCACGTGGTGGCAAAGCCCGTAAGGATGCCCGACTTGGACGCCTTGCCGCCCTTAACGGGAAGCGTGCCCACAAAGAGTCCCAGGCCCGTGGCGGCAAGCGCGGAAGCGGCGCCACCCACCAGACACAGCCCCTCGCGCCCGCCAAAGTCGATGCCCACGACCAGGCGCACGTAGCCGATCGCGATCGCCATCGAAGCAAAGGAGACCAGCCACGAGCCCACAAAGATACCGGCCAGCGACGCCGTCTTGGAAAGACCGCCCACGCAGCGACGCGCGCCGAGGCCCGACAGATTGGGCTGCAAATCGACGACGCTCAAGGCGGCAAACTCGGCAGACATCATCGCCACCAGACCAAAGAGCGCGTAGTAGTAGATGACCGTGCCATCGGGCGTGGTGCGCGTCAGGCTCACGCGACGGGTGCCGCCCTCGAGCGACAGGGCGCGCGCAACCGCCTCCGGGTCGGCGAGCGCCGCCGGGTTGTCCTGGGCAATCTGGGACATGAGCTCGGCATTTTGCGTATACGAGCTTGCCACCGTCTCCAGAATGCTGCGGTCGGTGAGTACCGTCGACGCACGTGAGCTGTCGTAACTCGATAGCAGCGTGAGTTTGGGCGTGTCCGCATCGTCGACCGTATAGATGCCCGCGACCTCGCCAGCCTTAAGCGCACGGTTCGCATCGGCTGCGTCATCGCACTCGTGGATCTCGAGCAGCCGGTCGTCGCCTTCCTGGGCAAGCGACGTCGCCACGTCCTTAAAGGTCGAGGCGTCCCAGGGCTCATCCGCAACGACGGCCACCGGCACCGGGTCGACCGTACCGTCGGAGCTCAGATTCGCAAACATAAACATGAACATCGTGGAAAGCGCGATGGGAAAGAGAGCACCCCAGACCCACGTGCTCGGCCGGCGCAACAGCGCCTTGACCGTGGTGATGATGGTGTTGAACATGGCCGCCCCCTAGTCGCGCAGCTCGCGGCCGGTGATCTCGAGAAACACGTCGTTGAGGGTCGGCGGCTCGCTCCACACGCGGCCGAGCGCCACGTCGGCAGCGCGCAGCGTGTCGAGGATGTCCACCAGGTTGTGCGGGCTCGCCTCGCAGGTGCAGACGAGCTCGCCGCCGGAAAGCTCAACCGAAAGCACGTGCTCGAGGGCGCGCAGCCGCTCGACCGTGGCGGTCTCGACGGCGCCGACCTCGACGGTCACGCGCTCGCCCATCTGAATCATGCGCTTGAGCTCGTCGTTGGTGCCCTGCGCCAGCACGCGGCCGCCGTCCATGATCATGATGCGGCTGCAGATCTGCTCGACTTCCTCCATGTAATGGCTGGTATACACCACCGTGGCGCCCTCGTCGCGCAGGCGGCAGATGCCCTCCAGGATGGCGTTGCGGCTCTGCGGGTCGACCGCCACCGTGGGCTCGTCAAAAAAGATGAGCTCGGGCTTGTGCGCAATGCCGCAGGCAATGTTGAGGCGACGCGCCAGGCCGCCCGAGAGCTTACCGGGGCGAAACTTGGCAAAGTCGCCCAGCCCGACAAAGTCGATGGCTTCGTCGACCAGCGCGCGACGGCGCTTGCGGTCGTTGACGTAGAGGCTGCAGAAATAGTCGATGTTCTCGCGCACCGTAAGCTCGTCGAACACCGCCACCTGCTGCGGCACCACGCCGATGCGGCGCTTGAGGTCATAGCGGGCGGGCGTCATGGGTTCGCCGAACAGCTCGATGATGCCTTTGTCGTAGGCAAGCAGCTGCAGAATGCAGTTGATGGACGTGGTCTTGCCCGAGCCGTTGGGGCCCAGCAGGCCAAAGATCTCGCCGGGGGCGATGCTCAGGTTAAAGTGGTCGAGCGCAATAAGGTCATCGTAGCGCTTGACGAGGTTTTCGACGTGGACGATGTCTGTCATGAGGCGGCCCTTCTGTTGATTGCGGCCCGGTACGATTGCATCATCGCAGGAGCCGCCGGCGCGCGCCAGTGAGCTTTGTCACGAGTGCGAGGGGGCGGAGGCGAAACCCCCGCTCGCGCGAGCGATCGACGCCGCTTTGCCGCGCGGGAGGAATGTCACAGTTGCGCAGGCGGCCCCTCCACCACGCACGGCTTCGCGTACAATACCCGTATGAACAGGCTTTTCGACAAATCGATCGTGCTGGCGTGCTGCATTGCGGCCGCCACGAGCCTTGCTGTGGACGCTCGCCTGGTCGCGGCGTTTTGCCTTGGCGTTATTGTCACCTCACTGGCCGAGGTCGCACAGGAGGAACGCACGCGCCGCACAAGCGAGGCCGCAAGTTACGCTTACATCATCGCGGCCGTCTTTGTGCCGCCGTTTATGCCGTTTACACCCCTCGCCTTCTATGACATCGCGCGGCGCGTGCGCCGCGAGCACGCCTGGGTCGCGCTGGGCATTGGCCCCGCTTTTGCCTTTGCGCTTGTCGCGAACCTTCGCGCCGATGCGCTCGCCGCCCGAACGCTCCTGTTGACCGCCATCCTTTCGGTTGCCGCCACCTTGTTATCGCTACGTACCGCCCAGTTAGAGCGCGAGCAGCAGCGCATGCGCCGTATCCGCGACGAGTTGCAGGAACGTGCTCTGGCGCTCGAAGCGCGCAACCGCGATCTTGCCGACCGCCAGGACTACGAAGTCGAGCTCGCGACACTCGCCGAGCGCGCCCGCATCGCGCGCGAGATCCACGATAACGTCGGGCACCAGCTCACGCGCGCCTCACTGCAAGCCGAAGCCTTGCGCGTGGTCCATGCCGACGAGCCCAGGGTCGCCGCCGATTTCGCCGACGTCAAACGCACGGTTGACGAGGCGCTCCAGCTTGTGCGCACCAGCGTCCACGCGCTCAACGACAACGCCGTCGACCTTTCCGTGCAGCTCGAACGCATTGTTGAAGGCGCGCGCTCGGACGGCGGTCCGCAGATTGAGCTTGAAGTTATGACCGAACATGCGCCCGCAAACGTCGCCAATTGCTTTGCGGCGGTCCTGCGCGAGGCGCTCTCCAACACCATGCGCCATGCTTGCGCCCATGCTGTCGCTGTACGATGCATGGAGCATCCGTCATTTTACCAGCTCATCGTTACCGATGATGGCGCGGGCGGGGTCCAAGCAAACAGCTGCAACGTCACAGGAGGCATGGGGCTTGCCTCCATGCGCGAGCGCATCGAGGCGCTTGGCGGCACCTTCACCGCTGGCCCGCGTGCCGGCGCCGCCGGCTGGCGTGTGTTTGCCACCGTTCCCAAACAGCAAGGAGATGAGGACCGATGAGGCTCATTGTTGTTGACGACGACCGTTTGGTAGTCGATTCGCTCAAGATTATCCTGGGCGCCCAGCCGCAGATAGAAGTGGTGGGCACCGGCGCCAACGGCAACGACGCGGTTTCGCTCTATGCCGAACACGCACCCGACATCGCACTGCTCGACATCCAGATGCCGGGGCGTGACGGACTTTCGGCGGCACGCGAAATCCTTGAGCATAACCCTGCGGCGCGCGTGGTGTTTCTGACGACATTCTCGGATGACGAGTACATTGTGTCGGCGCTCAAGCTGGGCGCCCGCGGCTACCTGATCAAAACCGATGTCGCCGCCATTCCACCGGCGTTGGCGCAGGTCATGGACGGCAAACGCGTGCTCGAGGGTAAGGCGATCGAGGACATCGATTTTGATGGGGCGGGCATCGCGGCGGGCACGCCTCGCCGGCCCGCGGCCTTTGCCAGCCTGACCGACCGCGAGTTCGAAGTCGCCGAGCTCATCGCTCGCGGCCTCGACAACAAGGAAATCGCTGCCACCGCCTATATGGGCGAAGGCACCGTACGCAACCACATCAGCTCGATTCTTGCCAAAATGGACCTGCGCAACCGCACCCAAATCGCCATCGCCTACTTGCGAGGGTAATTACCCAACGGCCGACCACCCCGGCATAGCAAAATGGCTGCTACCGATTTAATGCCATTTCAATACTATGCCGGTTTACTACGATGAATCGCCCACCATCGACCACGGCAAATTGCGCGCTTGCAAAACCGCAGGTAGAACGCTTGCAGTATTTAGAAAAATGCAGTCATGGTCGGGAATGTCGAATTCATCGTAGTAAACCGACATAGTTTTGTTCAGGCGGCCCTGCACGAGCGCCTCCGCAAGTCTCGCGGGACCAAAATGACCCGTTTTCCTCCGTCCCCGAGGGATCAGGGGCTGGTACTGACATGGTGGCATTTCAAAACTACGCCGGATTACGGGGCTAAAGTCGGGACCCTCATCCATACCTTCATTTTTTCAAAAACGGCAGGCTATCTACCTGCGGTTTTGTTTTTGCGATTTTCTATATGGTCGGAGGTTCGCAATCCAGCCCCGTAATCCGGCATAGTTTTGTTCGCGGCGGCTTAACCGCGCGTTGAAGCGCGGGGCCGGTGGGGCATTTTTGCCCCACCGGCCCCTATTCCAGTTCTATTCCAGCGCTATTCCGACTTGGTTTCTACCGTGGGAGTCTTGTTCGCTGCAACTGGGGTGCGGGCGGTGTCCATAGTCAGGCAGTGCTTGGGACAGCTCTCGATGCACTCGCCGCACACCACGCAGGCATACGGATCGATCGACCAGGTGCCGCCCTTGCGATCGACCGCGAGCGCGCCCGCCGGGCAGCGACGCGCACACATGCCGCAGCAAATGCACACGTCCATGTCGTTGACGATATGCCCGCGCAAGCGCTCGGGCGCCGTAATCTTCTCCTGCGGATAGCAAACCGTGACCGGCCGCTTGACCATAGAGCCCAAGGCCGTCTTGGCAAATGTCAGTAAACTCATGCCGCGCCTACCTTTCCGTGCAGCTAATGCAGGGGTCGATGGTCAGGATAATCATGGGCACGTTGGCAAGGAGCACGCCCTGCAGCGCATGTGTCAGACCCGCCAGGTTCTGCGACGTCGGCGTGCGCACGCGGAAGCGGTCCAGGTTCTTGGTGCCGTTGCCGCGCACATAGTAATACGCCTCGCCGCGCGGCTGCTCAATCACAACCTCGCCGCGCGCGCCGTCGGCCGGTGTGAGCTTGGTACGCCCGCCGATGCCGTCGTGCGGAATCTTGCCCACAAGCTCCCTGATGATGTCCATGGCCTGTGTGACCTCGGCACAACGCACCTGGCAGCGGGCATAGCAGTCGCCGTCGGTGGCAACGATGGGCTCAAACGCAGCCAGATCTGCATAGGCACCGTCACCAAACATGCGCACGTCGTAATCCACGCCCGAGGCGCGGCCGAACGGGCCGACCATCGACAGATTCAGCGCATCCTTCTTGCTGATCACGCCCACGCCATGCAGGCGCTCGCCGCAGCTATTGTCGTCCAAAAACGTATGCACCAGGGCCTCGTAGTCGGGGCGCATGGCATCGAGCGTCTGGACAATCCCCGCCAGCTCGGAGTCCTCGATGTCGTGCTTAAGGCCGCCGATCTCGTTAATCGAAAGGATCACGCGGCCGCCGCAGGTGCTCTCAAAGATCTTGAGAATCTGCTCGCGCAGCGTCCACGACCGATAGAACAGCGCCTCGAAGCCAAAGGCATCGGCGAGCAGGCCCAGCCACAGCAGGTGCGAGTGAATGCGCGAAAGCTCGTGCAAAATGGTGCGGATATACTGCACGCGGCCAGGCACCTCGATGCCGAGCATACGCTCGCAGGCGCTGGCATAGCCGCAGCTATGGCCCACGGCGCAGATGCCGCAGATGCGCTCGGTGATGTAGCCAAACTGATGCATATCGCGCTTTTCGGTGAGCTTCTCGAGTCCGCGGTGCACAAAGCCGATCTGCGGAATTGCCTCGAGAACGCGGTCGTCCTCGATCACCAGGTCCAGATGAAGCGGCTCGGGCAGCACCGGGTGTTGCGGGCCAAACGGAATAACGGAGCGATGTGCCATGGACCTTACGCCTCCTTTTTCTGCTTGTCGCGGGCGGCCTTGGCGGCAATCGCCGCACGGACCTTGGCCGCTTTCTCGGGATCCATGGCGGCGAGCTTTGCCTCCATCTCGGCAGCCTTGAGCGCGGCCTTCGCAGCAGCTTCATCGTGCTGAGCATCGGAGCCGGTTGCCGCAGCGGGCTGGGCGGCAGCAGCGCTCGCAGCATCGTCGGTGCCCGCAGCGCCCTCTCCCGCAGCGGCCGCGGCAGCGGCGGCCTTTTCGGCCGCGGCCTTGCGCGCCTTGGCCTCGGCAGCAGCACGGACCTTCATGGCCTTCTCGCGCGCGGCTTTCACCTCGGGCGTGATAACGCTCATGGGCTCGGCAGTCGAAACCTGGTAGAAAAAGCCCTTAAAGTCGAGCTGCATGTCGGTAATGGCAAGCCCAAACAGATCGTGTGCCTCGTTCTCAAACGGAAACACCGCCGGATAATACGAGCTGATGGACGGAATCTCCTGGTACCGATCAATTCCCTCAACCACCAGGTTCTCGATCGCATAGCTGCCGTCCCGCGCGATCTGCTCTTGCGCAGCGCGGGCGTTGATAAACGTATAGACCTGTCTCTTATACACATC
>UROM01000094.1 GCA_900549455.1 uncultured Collinsella sp.
GTGCGCCTGAACTGAAGAAGGGGGAGGCCTCGCGGCCTCCCCCTTTTTTGCGTTTCGATGTCCAACACTTCTTTGTCGCTGTGATTTTAGCCCTCGTTTGTCGCATCTTCTGCGAACGGGCTACAATATCTTAGTCTGTGCAGCATGGAGGTGATTATGGCCGAAGCCGGAATCGGCGTTGATATCGTCGAGATTTCCCGAATGAAATCAATCCTTGAGAAGACGCCCGCGTTTGCCCGACGCGTGTTTACCGATGAAGAGCGTGCGTATTGCGACGCATCGTCTCGCCCTGCCGCGCACTATGCTAGTCGTTTTGCTTCTCGCGAGGCGGTGCTTAAGGCTCTTGGAACGGGCTTTAGTCAGGGCGTTGGCCGTAAAGACGTTTCTGTAACGCGCGATAAGCTCGGCAAGCCAAAAGCGCTGCTTTCGGGTCGCGCTCTCGAAATCGCCCAGGAATTGGGCGTTGTCGAGGTTGCTCTTTCTATTACCCTGACGGGTGACTTGGCTGTCGCTAATGCCATTGCGATCACCGAGGATGCTCGACCTAAACCCAAGGAAGAGAAAGTGAGCACGAAGGAGCGCGTTGCTCAGACATTTAAAGAGGCTCGTTCAGTCCTGGATGAACTCGAACAGCTGCAACAATCTGCTTTGTCGGAACATCTGGATGATGGTCCACAAGATGCGCTAGGAGCATAGATGAAACCGGTTTTGAGTACCGAGGAAGTCGTTCGCCTCGAAGATATCATCGAGCGTGAGGGCACCTCGAAGGCCGAACTCATGGAGTTGGCGGGCGAATTTGCCGCCAATGAGATTTTAAAGCTCAACCCCGATCGCGTTCTTGTATTGGTCGGTTTTGGCAATAATGGCGGAGATGGCTGGGTTGCCGCTGACATTCTGACGCATAAGGGCGTTGATGTTGATATCGTCTCTCCGGTTGAGCCGGATGAGATCCCTGCCGCTCTCGCTCGCCATGTTGCTCGCCGCACTGCTGGCCGCGACGTGCACGTGTGTGTCGGCCCCTCTCGTGATGAGCTGGAGGTGCTGATCGATAAGGCTGATGTTGTAGTCGATGCCATTTTTGGTACTGGTTTTCACGGTGATCTCCGTGCGCCGTTTTCAATCTGGATTCCCACGGTCAATGAAAATGCCGATTGCGTTGTTTCCATCGATGTTCCCTCGGGCCTGAATGCCGAGACGGGTGTGGTTGATGATGACTGCATTCGTGCCGAGCGTACGGTGACGATGATTGCTCCCAAGATCGGCTTATACAGCGCTGACGGTCCCGAATATGCAGGCGATCTGGTCTGCGGTGGTCTGTATGACCGCCTTGATGAGGTCATTGACGATGTCGACCATGCTGCCGAGATTGTGGAGCCCGGCGACCTTGTGGACTACTTTGCTCCGCTGCCCACGAATATCGATAAGTACTCGCGCGGCTCGGTGCTCATTGTTGCCGGATCGGCGCAGTATCCTGGTGCGGCCATTATGGCTGCTAAGTCCGCTGCTCGCGCAGGTGCCGGCTATGTGGCGGTCGCGACGCCGGATGCGTGTGCCAACCTTATCCGCATGGCGCTCCCCTCGATTCCGGTTTTTGCCATTCCATCTGATTCTCGCGGATCTTTTGGTGCCGCTGCGCGCATGACGGTATGTGAGATTGCCAAGAAATACAGCTGTGTGCTGTGCGGTCCTGGCATGACGACGTCTGCCGGTGCCATGCAGGTGGTTTCGGGTCTGCTCGAGCTCGACGTGCCGCTTATCTTGGATGCCGATGCTCTCAACTGCCTTGCCAAGATTGCAATCGACGGCATCGACAGCAATCCCGAGATGTATCGTCGCGAGCAGCCGCTCGTCATGACACCACATTATCGCGAGCTTTCGCGTCTTGTTGCCGGCGATGAGGTCAATGACCTTGGTACCGCGATTGCTGCTGCGCAAAAGGTTGTCTGGGCCGCCGGTTCCGATAACCTCGTTGTTATCGCTAAGGGCCCAACGACGGCCATTTGCGGTGTTGAGCGCGTGCTACTGCCGCTCTCGGGCCCGGCGTCGTTGGCGACCGCTGGCTCGGGTGACGTCCTTGCGGGCATTCTGGCCGGCACACTGGCCACCATGCGCGACAAGATGGACCGTTGGGAGCTGCTGTACTCGTATGCCGTCGCACTTCATAGCTATGCCGGTTTTGCCGCGGCGACGGAGTTTGGCGAGAAGAGCGTTATCGCGACCGATCTTATCGACTTGATCGGTCCCGCCATGGAGTTAGCGGCAAAGGATGCGCTCGATGATCTGGGAATCACAGACGAAGGGTCGGATGAATAATTATGAATAAAGCCGATTTGACGCGTTGGTCCTGGGTCGAGATCGACCGCGGGGCGCTTCGCCGCAACACGAGGGCCTATAAGAATTTGCTGAATCCGCGCCAGCGCCTATGCTGCGTGGTTAAAGCCGACGCTTATGGTCATGGAGCTGTTGAGTGCGCCAAGATCATGTATTCGGCCGGAGCCGACATGTTTGCCGTGGCGACGGTTAACGAGGGCGTTGAGCTCCGACAGGGCGGGATCACGAAACCCATCCTCATCCTTAGCGAGCCGCCTATCGAAGCCATTCCGACGTTGCTCGAGTTCGATATTATGCCCTCGGTCTATACGTCTGACTTTGCTCTTGCGTATGGCGAATGCGCCGTCGCGGCGGGCAAGGTGGGTAAGTATCATCTCGCCATCGAGACGGGTATGAACCGTATCGGCGTACATTACACGCAGGTGCTCGACTTTGTCCGCGGCATTAGTTTCCATCGCGGCATTCAGTGCGATGGCGTATTTACACACTTCGCCACTGCCGATGAACCTTCGGGCTGGGACTACAAGCTGCAGCGCCAGCGCTTTACCGAGGCCGTTCAGGCCATTAAGGATGCGGGTTTTGAGTGCGGTATCGTGCACTGCGCCAACACGCCGTCCTCGATGCTCGACCCTTCGATGCATTTTGATATGATTCGCGCCGGCGTTGGCTTGTATGGCATGCAGCCGTGCGAGCTGAGCGGCCACGTGATGCAGCTCGATCCCGTTATGAGCGTCCATGCGCGCGTGACGCGCGTGGCACACCCTGCGATGGGCGAGGGTGTGGGCTACGGTTTTACCTACCGCGTACCGCGTACGCGCGTTCAGATCTGCACGCTGCCGATCGGTTATGCCGACGGCCTATCGCGTACGCTTTCCAATCGTATGGACGTGCTGTATCGCGGCGAGCGCGTGCGTCAGGTTGGCAATATCTGCATGGATCAGTTTATGGTCGCCATTCAGTCCAACCCGGCACACGAGATTCCCGAGGCCGAGTATGGTGACGAGATGATTATTGTCGGCCGCGATGGCGATGCCGAGATCACTATGGACGAGATGGCCCGACTGCGCGGAACGATTAACTACGAGGTCGCCTGCGGCTTTGGCATGCGCCTCGACAAGGTCTACGTGTAGGAGTCGCCATGGGCGTCATGCACATCCCCGGCCATACCCATCAGGCGCCACGTGAGGTCGCACTCGAGGAGATTGAGGCTGTTCTGGGCGATTGTCACCTCTGCCAGCTCTACCAGTCGCGCCACAATATCGTGTTTGGTGTGGGAAACCCCCGCGCCCGCGTCATGTTTATTGGTGAAGCACCGGGTCGTAACGAGGATTTGCAGGGCGAACCCTTTGTGGGTGCGGCGGGTGAAGACCTCAACGGCATTTTGTCCCTGGCAGGTCTTAAGCGCGAGGATGTCTATATCGCCAACGTGCTTAAGTGTCGCCCGCCGGGAAACCGCAATCCGCGCCCCGAGGAAGTGCTGGCTTGCTCACCGTTTTTGCGCGAGCAGATTCGAAGCATCTGGCCCGATATCATCGTGACGCTCGGCAACCCCGCAACGCACTTTGTGCTCAAGACCGAGATTGGCATTACCAAGCTGCGCGGCAGGTTCCATCAGATGGGGCACTTTGTGGTGATGCCGACGTTTCATCCTGCGGCGGCGCTGCGCAATCCGGCGTGGCAGGAGTTGCTGGAGGAAGACTTTAAGATGCTGGGCGACTATCTGGAGCGACACCCCGCGCCGGAGACCGCCTCGGAATAATAAGGAGCGCATATGTCCCTGGAGCGCCTGGGAGTAGGTACCTATAGAACGGCTCGTACTGCCGATACGGAGCATTTTGGCGAGCTGGTCGCACCGTGTCTAGAAGATGGCGATGTGCTGATTTTGACCGGTGGCTTGGGTGTAGGAAAAACCCACTTTACCAAGGGCGTCTCGCGCGCTCTGGGCGATGAACATATGGTTACGAGCCCTACGTTCGCGCTCATGGCCGTTCATGACCAAGGACGTATTCCGCTGTTCCATTTTGATCTGTATCGCCTGGAGCATGCTTATGAGCTCGAGGATACGGGCATTTTCGATGTACTGGGCTATGAGGGTGCCTGTCTGTTGGAGTGGGGCGAACAGTTCCAGGACGAACTGACAGACGAGTATCTTTCGGTAACGCTTAAGCGTGATGAGGACGACAGCGACGTGCGAATGATAACGCTCGAGGCGCACGGCGAGCGCGCAGCGAAGCTTTCCGATTTGATTGATAAGGCTGTACAAGATGAGCTTGCATAACGATTACGCGCTGGTGGTAGCGCTCGATACTTCGACCGATATGCTTGCCTGCGCGGCAAGCTGGATTGATGGGCAGACGGGCGAGGCGAAGCTGGCGAGTGGCGACCATATGTGCCGTCGCCATGCCAATGTGGAGCTCGTGAATACCGTTGATGACGTACTGAAGCAGGCCGGTCTGGATTGCAGCGATGTCGGCTGTTATGTGGTCGGCCGCGGCCCGGGTTCGTTTACGGGCGTGCGTATCGGCATCTCCACCGCAAAGGGTCTGGCACGCGGCGCTAACGTGCCGTTGCTCGGCGTGTCGACACTTGACGCTTGCGCCTGGACGGCATGGAAAGCCGGCGTACGCGGCAAGCTTGGTGTTCTTGCCGACGCCATGCGCGGCGAGGTGTACCCGGCGCTGTATGTGCTGGGGGATGAGGGTCCCGAGCGTCTGTTTGAGCGCGAGCGCGTGGTCAAGGCCGCCGTGGCGCTTGATGAGTGGCGTCAGACCGTGGGCTGGGATCAGGTTCAGCTAACTGGTGACGGTCTCGTGCGTTATGGCAAGCTGCTGGGCGAGGACGAGACGACGCGCTGCGTGGAGCGAGACCTGTGGTGGCCCTCGGGCGAGGGCCTACTGATGGCGCACGCCGCAGGCGATGGCGATCCGGCTCGCGTCTTGCCGATCTATACGCGCCTTTCGGACGCAGAGGAAAACGAGCGCAAGCGTCTGGGCCTTGCCGAGAGCGCGCAGAGTGAGGTGACAGGTGTTGCCGACGAGCTTGCCGGACGTCATCTGCAATTCCGCCCCATGGGCGCGGCAGATGCCGAGGGCGCGAGCGCACTGGAGACTGCCTGCTTTGAAGGCGCCGGACACGAGGCGTGGACGCCGGGCATGTTCCTGTCCGAGCTGGGCGAGGACGTTGCCGCTCCGCGTAGCTGGTGGGTGGCGCACGACGACGGCCAGCTGCTGGGCCTTGCCGGCGGTATGGTCGTCGACGGGGACGTGCAGATTATGGACGTTGCCGTCGATTCGTCTCATCGCCGTGAGGGTATCGCCCGCAAGCTTCTGTCGCACGTGAGCTATGACGCGCAGATGCTCGGCTGCACTACGGCTTCGCTTGAGGTCGAGGACGGCAACGAGGGCGCAATTGCACTCTATGCCGCCCTGGGCTTTACCGAGGCGGGTCGTCGCCGTGGCTACTACGGTGCCGGTAAGGATGCCATCGTCATGACGGCACCGCTGCCCCTGGTGCTTCCTCTCGACAATGCCTCGCCCGAGCCAACTGCTGCCGAACAGCGCGCATGGCCGCTGCCCGCGCCTGAGCGCACCGCTGAGGAGCGTGCCGAAATCGAGCGCCGTCGCCTAGTTCTTGCCATTGAGAGCTCCTGCGACGAGACGGCTGTGGCGATTATCGATGCGGACGGCAAGATGCTGGCCAACCAGGTGTCGACGCAGATTGATTTTCATGCTCGCTTTGGCGGCGTGGTGCCCGAGATTGCCTCGCGCAAGCACGTCGAGGTGATTGTGAGCGTCGTAGATGCGGCGCTTGAAGATGCCGCGGCATTGCTTGGCCTTGAGGGTGGGGCGATTGCGCCAAGTGAGCTTGCCGCCGTGGGCGTGACGCAAGGTCCGGGCCTGGTGGGTGCCCTGGTGGTGGGTGTCGCCTTTGCCAAGGGCTTTGCGTATGCTGCCGGCAAGCCGCTCGTGTGCGTCAATCATCTGGAGGGACACCTGTTTGCCAACCTGTTGGCGCAGCCTGACCTCAAGCCTCCGTTTATCTTTACGCTTGTCTCGGGCGGGCACACCATGCTCGTGCACGTAAAGGCATGGGGCGACTACGAGGTGCTTGGCGAGACACTCGACGACGCCGTGGGCGAGGCCTTCGACAAGGTTGCCAAGGCGCTGGGCCTGGGCTACCCCGGTGGCCCCATCATCTCCAAGCTTGCCGAGACGGGTAATCCCAAGGCAATCGATTTTCCCCGCGCGCTTAACAGCAGGGGGGACTACCGCTTCTCGCTTTCAGGCCTCAAGACGGCAGTGACGCTCTACATCGAGCAGGAGACCAAGGCCGGGCGCACGATTCATCTGCCCGATCTGGCGGCCTCGTTTGAGGCGGCGGTCTTTGACGTGCAGTACAAGAAGGCCAAAAACGCCCTGCATGCCACCGGGTGCAAGGAGTATTGCATCGGCGGTGGCGTTTCGGCCAATCCGCATCTGCGCGAAATGATGATCAAGAAGCTCGGGCGTCAGGGGATCCGCGTGACGGTGCCGCCCTTGTCTGCCTGCACCGATAACGCCGCCATGATCGCGGAGGTTACTCGCCGTAAATTCGACCGAGGTGAAATCTCGCCGTTCGACGTCGACGCCGATCCGAACATGACGCTGTAGTCGTGCTTGTGCGGTCCCCGGCGCTACCCGGGCGCCAGCGGCCGCATATGAACTTTCCTGCTCTACAGTCCTGCTCACGACGGAGGCCACATTAAGTGGCCTCCTGTT
>UROM01000095.1 GCA_900549455.1 uncultured Collinsella sp.
ACGAGATGCTCAGGAGTCTCGTGGGCTCGGAGATGTGTATAAGAGACAGGTCCAACGCCAGCCGCACGCAGCTCTTTGACCTGCGCCGTGGCTGCTGGAGCGAGCCAGTGTGCGAGGCCTTTGGCGTTGACGTGGCCTGCCTGCCGCAGGTGACCGATTCCGATGGACTGTTCGGCACGACGGATCTGGGCGGCTTTTTGCCGGCGCCCGTGCCCATTCACGGCGTGCTGGGCGACAGCCACGCGGCCTTGTTTGCCCAGGGCTGCCATAGCCGCGGCATGGCCAAGGCGACCTATGGCACCGGCAGCTCGGTCATGATGAACGTCGGCGACGAGTTCGTTGCCAGCTCGCACGGGCTTTCGAGCTCGCTCGCATGGCGTATGGACGGCGTGACCGAGTACGTGCTCGAGGGCAACGTGAGCTACGCCGGTGCTGTCAAGACGTGGCTGCGCGACGATCTGGAGCTCATCAATAACCCCGAGGAAGTTACCGACCTGTGCTACGCTGCCAATCCGGCGAGCCGCGTCTACTTTGTGCCGGCGTTTACCGGTTTGGGCGCGCCGCACTGGGCGAGTGACGCCGAGGGCTGCGTATTTGGCATGACGCGTACCACGGGTCGCGCGGAGTTCGTAAAAGCTGCAGACGAATCGATTGCCTATCAAATCTTTGACGTAATTGACGCAATGGTCGAGGATTCTGGCGCGGCACTTGCCGAGCTTCGCGTTGACGGCGGTCCCACGCGCGACGCGTACCTGATGCAGTTTGAGAGCGACTTGGTTGGCTCGCCCATCCGCATCGCGAGCAATGACGAGATGAGCGGCCTGGGCGCGGCCTGGGCCTGCGGCATTGCGCTGGGCATGTACACGCGCGGTGTCGTCGACGTCTACGGCGCCCGCGGCATCGTGGAGCCGTCGATGCCCGCCGACGAGCGCGCTAAAAAGATCGCCGGCTGGCGCCACGCCGTGAAATCAACGATTGCCTACACAGCCTAGAATGGTTTTTCTGGGACGGGGATTAAAAAATCATTGGTCCTCGTCCCAGGTAGTCAATTTGGGACGGGGCTTTTTTGACTGGTATGATTGGTGCGACCATTCGAACCAGCTAAAAGAGCCCGTCCCAATTTGACTATCGAGAGGATCTGCCATGGAGCGCATCGCGAGCTTTTCCGTTGACCATCTGCTGCTTGAGCCCGGCGTGTATGTGAGCCGCATCGACCGCGATCCGGCGACCGGCGCCGCCGTCACCACGTTTGACCTGCGCCTGACCACGCCCAACAAGGAGCCGGTCATGAACACGGCCGAGTGCCACACCATCGAGCACCTGGGCGCGACGTTCCTTCGCAACCATGCCGAGTGGTCGAGCCGCATTGTCTACTTTGGCCCCATGGGCTGCCGCACGGGTTTTTACTTGGTCGTGTTTGGTGAGGTGACGAGCGAGGAGATTCTGTCGCTCGTGCGTGAGCTGTTCGAGTTTGTCGCCGGCTTTGAGGGCGATGTCCCCGGTGCCGCTCCCGAGGAGTGCGGTAACTATCTGGACCAGAACCTTCCCATGGCAAACTGGCTCGCACGCCGCTACTTCGACCGCGACCTGGCCGATATCGACGAGAAGCACCTGCATTATCAGCAGGCGTAAGGGCTTTATCGCCTAAAACGCACGGATTGGGCGCCTTCGCTTATGCGGGGGCGCCTTTTTGTTGAGTGGACAGGACGAGCGTTCAAAATCGCTCATGTTTGTTCTAGAATGTTCGTATAGTCACATTTACGAACAGGAGTGAACATGCATATCTACTCTGTCTCTGATCCCGAGTTCAAGTCCTATGGCAACGTTTGGGATGATGTTCCGTCCGAGCTCACGTCGCCCGTGCTCGAGGCGCTCTCAGCCACGCCCATTCCCGAGGGCAGCAAGTACGTAGCAAGCGCGCCGGAGCTCGAGGGCGTCAAGGATGCCGACAAGCTTGGCTTTCTCATGTTTGGCGGCCGCCCCTTCCAGCTGGGCTGGTGCAACGGCCACAACACGCAGCTCAACTGCCTGGAGTATCATCGCGCCAGCGAGTTTAACCTGGGGGCGCGCGACTTTATCCTGCTCGTGGCGCATCGCTGGGAGATCGAGGACGGCAAGCTCGATACCGCGTGCGTCAAGGCGTTCCGCGTACCGGCGGGTACGGTCGTCGAAGTCTTCAACACCACGCTCCACTACACGCCCTGCATGGTCGACGGAGGCGGCTTCCAGGTGATGGTGGCGCTGCCGGCGGGCACCAACGGCCCGCGTCCCGAGGCTGCATCCGACATGCCCGCAGCCGGTGACAGCTACTGCTACTGGAAGGCCGACAAGTGGGTCCTCTGCCACGCCGACAGTCCCAAGGCAGCCGAGGGCGGCTACGTAGGTCTCATCGGCAAAAATCTCGACATCGCCTGCGACTAGAATCTTCCGTCTCAATCTGTAACATCTAGCGGGCTAAATCGTCTCTACCTGTTACAGATCGAGACAAACTGCAGGGGACAGACCGAACAATCTCGATCTGTAACACCAGACCCGGTTTTGGCGGCCTAGCTGTTACAGATCGAGACAAACCGGGCCCAATCCGCCACAAAGGTGCCTGTCCCCATTGTGGTGGCTGCCTAGAGCTGGCTGCGCAGGTAGTCAGCCATATATGGTACGGCAAAGCGCACGTAACCGCGGCGCGCCTGCTCGATAACGCCGGCGTCGATGAGGCGCCGGCGATACTTTTGCGCATAGTCGGGTGTGACCGACATGCGCTTTGCTACATCGGAAATGCGCGAAACGGCGTCTTCGTCATCAGTCATTGCGTCGAGAAACGCGACGTCTTGGTCCGATAGCGCGGCGAGCGTCGTTTCACAAACATCGTTTTCGAAATCGGCCTTTGACGCTTCGATAGCTCCGTCGACTTGCTCTGGCGTTACGCGTTTTCCGGCCTTGCAGCGATTGGCGATGTTGTAGCCGATGAGCTGCAGCATATAGGGCGAACCTTGGGTTGCACGAGCGGCACGGAGGCGAAGATCCCCTGGAATATCAAGGTCGAGCTCTTCGAAAGCCCGCTGATAATATGCATCGACATCTCCGACTGAAAGCGGTTCGAGCGTGACTTTGCGTGCGCGGTTGAGAAATGTCAGTACGCGGTCGTTGAGTGTCGCGGAGACTGCTCCCGGGAGGCCCGCCATGACGAGCGCGACGTTGAGGCGTTCGCCGACCAGCTCTTGATAGGCGGTGACGAGCTGTCTGATCTCGGGTGAATTTGCTTGGAGCTCATCGATGAGGATGAGGATGCCGTGTCCCTGCTCGGTCAGTTTGCGCGCGAGCTGTGTGAGTTTGAACTGAAAGCTTTTGGTCTCCTGCACGTCTCGTGTGAACTCGAGGCCTGCCGAGAAACCGAAGACGCTCAAACTGCCACCTGTAAGTTTGGGGAGACGATGCTTGTTGGCGTAAGGCTCGCCCGCTTCCTGGATCTTCTCAACAATGCGCTCGAGCATATCCTCGGAGGCTACGGTGGGCGTGGCGACAACAAAGCCGAGCTTGCGTGCGCGGTCGGCAAGTTCCCACAGAAGAACCGTCTTGCCGCTGCCTCGCTGTCCAAGCATGAGCGTGGCTCGGTCGCGATTGCCCGGCTCCTGCTCAAGACCGGAGATGAATGTCGAAATCACGTTCCCGCGCCCCACCAGATAGGACGGGCGATTTCCAAATGAGGGGGAGAAGATGGTTTCAGTCATAAGTCTCCTTTCCTTTTTTTCCTATTTTTTCCTTTTTTTCCTATTCAGTCAAATATCCCGCCGGTGAAGGCGGCTACGTGGGCCTCATCGGAAAGAACCTCGACATCACCGTGGACTAGAATCTTCTGTCTCAATCTGTAACACCTAGCGGGCTAGATCGTCTCTACCTGTTACAGATTTAGACAAACTGCAGGGGACAGGCCGAACAATCTCAATCTGTAACACCAGGCCCGGTTTTGGCGGCCTAACTGTTACAGATCGAGACAAACGGGCCCCAGCCACCACAAAGGTGCCTGTCCCCTTTGTGGCGGCTTGGACAGGCGGGTATCAAAAAGTGTCAGACGGGGCGGCTGCCGGGCACCTGCGCGCGAAAAGAAGTATCGGCCTGCGCCGTTGCCGTTGAGCGACGCGTTGTTTGCAGGGATACTGAGCCTATGACAACAGCGTGCGAAAGGATTGATGCATGGCTTTCCGTAATGACTTCCTGTGGGGCGGCGCGACGGCTGCCAACCAGTGCGAGGGCGCCTATAACGTGGACGGCCGCGGCCTTGCCAACGTGGACGTGGCTCCGCACGGCCCCGAGCGCTATGCGGTGGTCTCCGGCCAGCGTAAGATGCTCGACTTCGAGGACGGCTATTACTATCCCGCGCAGACCGGCATCGATTTCTATCACCACTACAAAGAGGACATTGCTCTCTTTGCCGAGATGGGCTTTAAGACCTTCCGTATGAGCCTGGCTTGGACCCGCATCTTCCCCAACGGCGACGAGACCGAGCCCAACGAGGCTGGCCTGGCCTTCTACGAGGATGTGTTCCGCGAGTGCCAGGCGCACGGCATCGAGCCGCTCGTGACTATCACGCACTTCGACTGCCCGATTCATCTCATCAAGGAGTACGGCGGCTGGCGCAACCGCAAGCTCATCGACTTCTACAAGAATCTCGCGACCACGATTTTTACCCGCTACAAGGGCCTGGTGAAGTACTGGCTCACCTTTAACGAGATCAATATGATCTTGCACCTGCCGTTTATGGGTGCCGGCCTGGTCTTTGAGGAGGGCGAGAACAAGGAGGCCGTTGAGTACCTGGCCGCCCACAACGAGCTCGTCGCCAGCGCTTGGGCAACCAAGATTGCTCACGAGATCGACCCCGAGATCAAGATCGGCTGCATGCTCGCCGCAGGTAGCTACTACCCCTACAGCTGCCGTCCGGGCGATGTACGCCAGGCGCAGCTCGATAACCAGGACAACTACTTCTTCGTCGACGTCCAGAGCCGCGGCTACTACCCGGCCTATGCCGTCAAGAAGTTCGAGCGTCTAGGCATCGATGTGGGCATGACCGACGAGGACCGCGAGATCCTGGCCGCCAACACCGTCGACTTCATCAGCTTTAGCTACTACAGCACCCGCTGCTCTGCCGGTGCCGATAACCCCGATGTCGAGCGCACCCAGGGCAACGCCTTCGCCGGCGCCAAGAATCCCTACCTGCAGGAGAGCCAGTGGGGCTGGGCCATCGATCCGCTGGGCTTCCGCATCACCCTTAACGACCTGTACGACCGTTATCAGAAGCCGCTGTTTGTGGTCGAGAACGGTCTGGGCGCCAAGGATGTTGTCGAGGAGGATGGCTCCATCAACGACGACTACCGTATCGACTACCTGCGTCAGCACATCCAGACCATGCGCGACGCGGTGACCGAGGACGGCGTTGACCTGCTGGGCTACACCACCTGGGGCCCGATCGACCTGGTGTCTGCCGGCACGGGCGAGATGTCCAAGCGCTACGGCTTTATCTATGTGGATCGCGACGATGCGGGCAACGGCACTCTCAAGCGCTCCAAGAAGAAGAGCTTCGACTGGTACAAGAAGGTTATTGCTTCTAATGGTGAGGACCTATCCTAAGGAAGCTGAGACACTCAACTTCATAGCCTCCTAGCCAAGGCGCCCGGCGAGTATGTGCTCTCCGGGCGCCTTGCCGTCTGCGGATTTTGGGACATGCGGCCCGCTTTTTCGACCCATCTGTCGGTACACTAAAGGGACTATGGGTACCTGCGAGCGACATATCGGCCACGCGGCCGCCCGGACCGCGCCGGTTGCGGATCCCAGGGGTGGCAGGCTCTTCGCCATGCCGCGATTCCTTGTTGGCATAACACATCAGGTGTATCGTCATCGCGTCTTTGCTATCGCCGGCGCCATCACCGCACTGTTCCTCATGCTTTTGGCGGTCTTGCCGGCGCTGTTCGCCTTCGATCCCAAACTTTCTAACGTCGTGCCCGCCTATAGCGAGGTGTCCGAAGAGGTCGTGGATGCGCTCGTCCACTCGAGCTCTCTCCCGCTGCTTGTCGCCGCAATTGTATTTTCGATCTGGGGCGTATCGGTCTATCTGCGCTGTTTGGACTATGTGTTGCGCCGCCGCCTTGTTGCCATCGCCACCATCTGCGCCCTGTGGATGATCGAAGTCATTCTCAAGTACAAGTCGTTCACGCCGTTCTATGCCACCGTGCTGTGGTACCTGTACTACGTGCCCATGACGCTCATTCCGCTGCTCTACCAGTTGTGTGGTCTGCGCCTTGCGGGCCTGGAGCAACACCGTCTGGGTCGCCGCTACTGCGCTGCGCTGTGGATTGTGGCCATCCTGCTTATCGGATTTGTGCTCACCAACGATTTTCACCAGCAGGTCTTCCACTTTGACCGTACAAGCGACACCTGGAGCAACGATTACACGTACGGCTGGGGTTATTTCGCCGTCCTCGTGTGGACGGCCTTTGACTTCGTGGCCTTTTTTATCCTGGTTGGTCGGTCCTCGTCCTTTCGCATCCAGCGTTTCTCGGGCACGGCGGCGCTCGTACTGCTGGGTGGCGCATTCTTTGCCGTCTCGTATGCGTTGCGCGTGCCCTCGGCATGGAGGCTCAACTTTTCGCTCGTCTATTGCGTCCTGTGCGTGGTGGCGATGGAAATCTGTCTCGATTGCGGTGTCATTCCGTCGTATCACGACATCGCCGGCATCTTCGACACCTTGCCGCTCGACCTCAAAGTCCTAACGCGCGACCTGCAGGAGGTCTATGCCACGCCGGTGTCAAAGCCAATGCCGGTAGGCGTGCGCGAGGAGTTGCGGACCCAGGAGCACGGCCGCGCCCATGCCTTTGCCGTGGCGTCCGATCCCAATGTGATGTACCTGTCTCTTATACACATCTCCGAGCCCACGAGACTCCT
>UROM01000096.1 GCA_900549455.1 uncultured Collinsella sp.
GCGATCGTCGGCAGCGTCAGATGTGTATAAGAGACAGGTATTAGGAGGCTTTGCTATGAGCAAGCAACTGAACCGGGAGGAAGCCTGGGCACTGTTGACGGAGTATAACCAGGATCCGTTCCATCTGCATCATGCCCGCACGGTCGAGGGCGTCATGCGCTATTTCGCGCAGGAGCTCGGCTACGGCGACGAGGTGGATTTCTGGGGCATCGTCGGCCTGCTGCACGACCTGGATTGGGAGGAGCATGAGGACGATCCCATGAACCACACCATCTATGCGGCCAAAATCCTCGAGGGCGAGGGCGCATCGCCCGAGCTCATTCGCGCCATCCAGACGCACACGTCCGATTTCAACTCTTCGCTGCCCAAGCCCGAGCTGCAGATGGAAAAGATCCTGTTCGCTTGCGACGAGCTCACCGGCCTGATCGGTGCTGCCGTGATCATGCGTCCTAGCAAGAGCGTCATGGACTTTACGACTAAGTCGCTCAAGAAAAAGTTCAAGGACAAGCGCTTTGCCGCCGGCTGCTCGCGCGACGTGATTACGCAGGGCGCCGAGATGCTGGGCTGGGAGCTCCCCGAGCTCTTCGACCGTACCATCGCGGCCATGCAGTCCTTCGCGCCCGACCGCGACACCTTCCAGGCCTAACCGCCCACGCCACCTATAACCACCACAAAGGGGACAAGCACTTTTGTGGTGGTTTTTCGTTTGCGAGGGGTTTAGGGACGGACCTGACCGGTGCCGCGGAGCTTGTATTTATAGGTGGTGAGGGCCTCGGCGGCAAAGGGGCCGCGGGCATGGAGTTTTTGGGTCGAGATGCCAATCTCGGCGCCCAGGCCAAACTCGCCGCCGTCGGTAAAGCGCGTGCTGGCGTTGGCATACACGGCCGAGGCATCGATCTCATCCAGGAAGCGCTCGCAAGCGTCCACGTCCTCGGCAACGATGGCCTCGGAATGCATGGTGCCATAGCGGTTGATGTGCGCGATGGCCTCGTCCTCGTTCGCCACGACCTTCACGCTCATCTCGAGCGCCAGATACTCGCGGCCCCAGTCCTCCTCAGTCGCGGCAACATAGTCGTCGCCCTCGGCAAGACCGGCATCGGCGCATACAGCGCACGTGGCCTCGTCACCGTGAATCAGCACACCGTGGTCGTGCAGCACGGCCAGGGCCGCCGGCAAAAACGAATCTGCCACGGCGCGGTCGAGCAGCAGCGACTCGGCGGCATTACACACACCCACGCGCTGGGTCTTGGCATTGACGATAATGTTGAGCGCCTTGTCAAAGTCGGCGGATTCATGCACGTAGATGTGGCAGTTACCCGTGCCCGTCTCGATAACCGGAACGAGCGACTCGCGCACGCAGCGCTGGATCAGGCCCGCACCGCCACGCGGAATGAGCACATCGACGATGCCACGAAGCTTCATGAGCTCGCCGGTTGCCTCGCGGTCGGTAGACTCGATCATCGAGACGGCTTCGCGCGGGAAACCCTGGGCCTCAAGCGCATCGGCCAGCAGCTCGGCAATCATGGCGCACGAGTGATACGCCAGCGAACCGCCGCGCAGAATGCAGGCGTTGCCGGTGCGGATGCAGATGCCCGCGGCGTCGGCCGTCACGTTGGGGCGCGCCTCGTAAACCATGGCAACCAGACCCAGCGGCACGCTCACGCGGGTCAGGTCCACGCCGCTTGCAAGCACGCGGTGGTCGAGCACGCGACCGACGGGATCGGGCAACTCGGCGAGCTTCTCCAAACCGGCGGCCATTCCCTCGACGCGCTCGGGCGTTAACAGCAGGCGGTCGAGGAGCCCTGCCGAGGTGCCCGCATCGCGCGCGGCGGCCATATCGAGCTCGTTGGCGGCAATGATGGAATCGGCGCCATCGCGAAGCGCCGCGGCCATGGCGCGCACGGCCTCCTGGCGTTGGACATCACTCGCCGTGGCAAGCGCGCCCGAAGCGGCCTTGGCCTCGACGGCAAGATCGTGGACATACGTGGCTATATCGACCGACATGGACGGCCCTTTCTCTTAGATGTTTGCCAACCATGGTAGCCGATTTGCACGCATCCTCGCCGACGGCGGTAGAATTGGTCAACCCGAAACACCGCAACGAATGGAAGCATCACATGGCGCTCATCACTTCGTACCACGTCCCCGGCCTGTATGTCGAGGACCACAGCATCGATGTCCCCCTCGACTGGCGCGGCCTTGAGCCCATGCTTTTGGCCGTCGGCAGCACCATGCGCCGCGGCGCCATGCCGGCGCCCATCGCCGGCGCACCCGAGAGCATCAAGCTCTTCTACCGCGTGGTCTGCGCGCCCGACCGTATCAACGACGACCTGCCGCTCCTCCTCTTTTTGCAGGGCGGCCCCGGCGGCGAGAGCCCGCGTCCGCTATCACCCACAAGCGATGGCTGGATCGAGGAGGCCGTCAAGCATTTCCGCGTCGTACTGCCCGACCAGCGTGGAACGGGGCGCAGCAGCTGTGTTGACGGGCGCACAATTGCCGCCTTGGGCAATCGCGCCGAGGCAGCAGGAGCCAATGCGGCCCGCTCGCAGGCGGACTTCCTCAAGCGCCATCTCGCCAGCTCCATCGTGCGCGATTTTGAGTACCTGCGCCTGGTGGGCTTTGGCGGCAAGCCCTGGGTCACACTCGGGCAGAGCTACGGCGGCTTTTTGACGTTGAGCTATCTGTCGCTCTTTCCCGAGGGCGTGGCGGCAAGCTTTACCTGCGGCGGCATTCCGCACGTGCCGGCAAGCGCCAGCGAGGTCTACGCGCACACCTTCCCGCGCATGGCCGCCAAGACCCAGCAGTATTACGACCGCTACCCCGCCGACGTTGAGCGCGTGGCGGCCCTGGCAGATGCCCTCGAGGAACAAAAGCCCGTGCTGCCCGACGGCTCGCCGATGACGGTCGAGCGCCTGCAGCTCATGGGCAGCGACTTTGGCATGAAGCCGAGCTTTGAGCGCATGCACTGGATCATCGATCACGCGTTTGTTGATGGCGACGGTGCGCTGAGCTGCGGCTCCTCGGTATCCGACAGCTTTTTGATGCGCGCCTTCGAGCGCACCAACACACGCACGAATCCGCTGTACTGGACGCTGCAGGAATTCATCTACGCCGATGGCGACACCATGCCCATCCGCTGGGCCGCGGCAGAAGAGAAGGCGCACCGCGCCGAGTTCGACACGCTTGCGCGCCCGCTCATGTTTACCGGCGAGGCCATGTTCCCGTGGATGTTTGAGCAGATGCCCGAGCTCAAGCCTTTCAAGCCCGCCATGGACCTGCTGATGGAAGACACCAGTTGGGACAAGATCTACGACCCGCAACGCTTGGCCTGCAACGAAGTACCACTCCAGGCTGCGGTGTACTTCGACGACATGTACGTCGATTCGGGCCTGCAGCTCGACACGCTCAGCCGCGTGGGCAACTCGCATGCCTGGGTGACGAACGAGTTTGAGCACGATGGCCTGCACGGCAGCGTGGTGTTCAAACACCTCTTCGACGAAGCCCTCAACCGCGGAGACCTGCGCCAGATCTTCTAGCAAAGGAGCGTCCCCAACTGCCGGCACAAAAGGAACGCCCCCAAGTGCCAGGTTAATGAAGTCATTGTAGAAAGAGGACGGAAAGCGAAAACGCCCCTAAGCGAGCAAGGTGACGTGAAAGAGGAGGGCATTGACCTTCTGGTCATGCCCGACGATCGAACGTCAGATTGCCGCTTAGGGGCGTTTGCAGCGTCAATTGGTTAGGCGAAGACGATTAAGTTATCTCGGTGGATCGCGGGCTTCTCGGCCAGATCTGCCAGCAGGCGGTTGCCGGCGATCTGGTCCTGGCGGTGTCCTGCCGCAAGTTCCAGCACGTCCGAATCGGCCTCGGCGATACCGCGGGCGACAACCATGCCGCTCGGGTCGCACACATCGAGCACATCGCCCTCGACAAACGCGCCATCGACCTCGCGAATACCCACCGCGAGTAAGGACGAGCCACGGCTGACCAGCGCCTTTGCGGCGCCATCGTCAACCGTTACTGAGCCATGCGCCTTGTCGCCCAGTGCAATCCACAGCTTGCGGGGCGCAATGTCCAGGCGCTCCGCCGGCGGATCGAACAGCGTACCCACGCTCTCTCCGCGGGCGAGGCGCACGAGCGCATCGGGCTCCTCGCCCGAACATATCACGCTCTGAATGCCCGCCGTCATCAGAATGCGGCTCGCACGAATCTTGGTAATCATACCGCCCGTGCCCACCGATGTGGAAGAATCGCCCGCCGAGGCGATGATCTTGGCATCGATCTTATGCACGACCGGGACAAACTCGGCCGTGGGGTCCTCATGCGGATTGGCGGTGTAGAGGCCATCGATGTCCGAGAGCGTCACACACAGATCGGCAGAAACCAGGCAGCTTACAAGCGCCGCCAGCGTGTCGTTGTCGCCAAACTTGATCTCATCGACGGTAACGGTATCGTTCTCGTTGACGACCGGCACCACGCCAAGCTCCACCAGGCGCAGCAGGGCGTCGCGCGCGTGCAGGTAGGACGTACGGCGGGCCGTGTCGTGGCGCGTGAGCAGCACGAGCGAGGTGAGAAGGTCGCGCGCATGGAACTCCTCATCGTAGGCCGACGAGATGATGCACTGACCGGCCGAGGCGCAGGCCTGCAGGCTCGGCAGGTCGCCGACCGGCTTGCGGTCGAAGCCCAGCACGGGATAGCCGCAGGCGATAGCGCCCGAGCTCACCACGACCAGGCGCCAGCCGAGCTTGCGCAGCGCTGCGGCCTGATCGGCAAGCCCGCCGATAAAGGCGCGGTTGACCTTGCCATCGGCACCCACCACCGTGGACGAACCGATCTTTACCACCATCGTTTTATAAGAAGTCGTCATGCGTCAAACCAATCGAATGTTGAGTGGGCGGGCGAGAAAATGATCCGTTTTCCTCCGTCCCCAAGGGATCATTTCATTAGTGAGCCCAGGGAAAGGCGGAAGCCGCGGCCATGTTTTTGCGCACGAGCTCGTCGCGCACCTGTGCCAGGCCCTGCTCCATGCCCACCACATAGGTCTGCGGATACAGGAAGCGCTTGTAGACCGGATCCAGATGGTCAAGCGCCCAGGCGCAACGCTCGCGTGCGTCCTCGATACTCTCGCGCGGGGCAACAGCGCTGCCATCGCGCACGATCGGCACCAGCAGCTCGCGATACTCAAGCTCCGACACATCGGTCACCAGGGCGGCATCGTTCACGGCCACGAGGGTATTGCCGCGCGCGGTGCCCTCCCCCGACAGATGATCCTCGTCATAGATCATGTCGCAGATCGGGCCGCCAAAGCCGTCGTAATAGCGGCGTACGCGCTGCACGCCCGGGATCGTGCGCTTGTAGGGCTGCTCGGAGAGCTTAACCACCGGCGTCCACGGGTCCGCCTCGCTCGCACGGCGGGCAGAAAGCTTATACACACCGCCCAGCGCCGGCTGGTCGTAGCAGGTCGCGAGCTTGGTACCCACACCAAAGCTATCGATGGGCGCGCCCTGGTCGAGCAGCGACTGAATCGTGTACTCGTCCAGATCGTTGGAAACCGAGATCCCCACATAGGGCAAGCCCTCGGCATCAAAACGGCCGCGCACATACTTGGAGAGTTTAGCGAGGTCGCCCGAGTCGATGCGAATGGCCGATAGACGCTCGCCCACCGCCTCCATCTCCTTGGCAACCGTAATGGCATGCTCGCAGCCCTCGCGCACATCGTAGGTGTCGATGAGCAGCGTACAGTTCTTGGGGCTCGACTTGGCAAAGGCACGGAAGGCCTCGAGCTCGGAATCGAAGCTCATCACCCAGCTGTGCGCATGCGTGCCAAAGACGGGAATACCGTAGCGGCGCCCGGCGAGCACATTGGACGTAGAGGAACAGCCGGCAACGTAGCTCGCGCGCGCGACGGCCAGGCCGCCATCGGGACCCTGGGCGCGGCGCAGGCCAAACTCGGCCACGGGACGGCCGTCCGCCGCCAACACCACGCGTGCCGTCTTGGTGGCGACGAGCGTCTGGAAGCCGACGATGTTCAGCAGCGCCGTCTCGAGCAGCTGGCACTCCAGCGCCGGCCCGGTGACGCGCACCATGGGCTCGCGCGGAAAGACGAGCTCGCCCTCGGGCACGGCGTCAATGTTCACGTGCGCGCGGAAGTTGCGCAGGTAGTCGAGGAATGCGGGTTTAAACATCGCACCGCCGGCGGGAGCCTGAAGCGAGGCGAGGTACTCGATGTCCTCGGACGTAAAGCGCAGGTTCTCGACCAGCTCGGGCAGCTCGGCGGTACCGCACATGACGGCGTAGGCGCTACCAAAGGGATGGTCGCGGTAAAACGCGGTAAAACAACCCTGCTCATTGGCCTTGCCGCTCTCCCACAGGCCCTGGGCCATAGTGAGCTCGTACAGATCGGTGAGCATTGCAATGTCGGTGGGATGCGAGATGTCGGTCAAAGCCATGGGGCGACCTTTCGGATGCGTTGTGCAGAAGTTGAGGGTTGGACAAGGCAGAGTGTTCAGGCATGGCGCCCAGCGCGAATCGGCTAGAGCAGACCCATACTGGTCAAAATCGTGTAGCCCATAAAGACGACAAATGCGACCAAGGCGAGCACGATGATGATTTTTTGAGCCGGAGCCATGCCGGGGATCTCATTCTCGCCCGTGGGCTCCTTGGAGGTGACCATGCGCTGGGCAAAGGTAATCTCGTCACGGCTCGGCGTGGGCTCGGCGGGCTTGGGGCGGGCGGCCTTTTTAGGCTGAGGTTTGGCCGCGGCAGGCGCAGGCCTGTCTCTTATACACATCTCCGAGCCCACGAGACTCCTGAGCATCTCG
>UROM01000097.1 GCA_900549455.1 uncultured Collinsella sp.
TACACTTATGCGATCGTCGGCAGCGTCAGATGTGTATAAGAGACAGGTCATGGGCGAAGGCGACACGAGCGGCGGCAAGCAGTGCATGCAGATCGCCGACCTCTCCAAGATGAAGGTGACGGTTCAGGTGGGCGAAAAGGACATCGCCAAGATCGCCGTGGGCCAGAGCGCCAACGTTACCTATCCCGCGTTTCCCGATATCGTGAGTCAGGGCACCGTCACGGCTATCGCGTCGGTGGCAAACTCCGACGCCGCCAACGGCGGTGGCAGCAGCGTGACCTTTAACGTCGACATCCTCATCGAAGCACCCGACAGCCGCCTTAAGCCCGGTATGACCGCCGAGGTCTCGGTGGTTACCGAACAGCTTGATGAGGTGGTCATGGTGCCCACCATGGCGCTGATGACCGAGGACGGCGAGCACTATTACGTCAATCTTGCCACCGATGACGAAGGCAAGGAAACGCGCCGCGTGAAGGTGACCGTTGTGACGCAAAACGACAACGACGCCGTAGTAGGCAAGACGCAGGTCAAGCGCGACGACCAGGGCAACGAGATCAACCCCGACGTGCCGGTTACCAAGCTGCGCGATGGCGACACTATCGTTATGGATACCGGCGCGGGAATGACGGCAGACGGCGGCGACGGCATGCCTGCCGACGAGGGCATGTAATGCGCCCCGTCATCGACATCCGCAACGTGCACCGCATCTTTGAGAGCGAAGCCGGTTGCGCCCACATCCTGCACAACGTGAGCCTGGCGGTAGACCCCGGTGAGTTCGTCGCCATCACCGGCCCCTCGGGCTCGGGCAAGTCGACGCTCATGAACATCCTGGGTTGCTTGGACAAACCGACGGCGGGTGACTATTACCTGCAGGGGCTCAATGTCGCGGAACTCGACGATGATGAGCTCACCGAGGTGCGCACGCTGAGCATCGGCTTTGTCTTTCAGAGCTTCAACCTGCTGCCGCGCCTGTCGGTTATCGAAAACGTCATGTTGCCGCTGTCCTACACCAATGTGCCGCGCAGTCAACGCGAGATGCGCGCCGTACACGCGCTGCAAGCCGTCACGCTTCCGGTCGACCATTGGGACCACCGCATATCGGAACTCTCGGGCGGACAAATGCAGCGCGTCGCCATCGCGCGCGCCCTCGTCAACGATCCGCCCATCATTTTGGCCGACGAGCCCACGGGAAACCTGGACTCGGCAACCGGTGCACTCGTCATGGAAACCTTCCACAAGCTCCAGGAGCGCGGCAAGACCATCGTGCTCATCACGCACGACCCGGGCATTGCCGCCGAGGCCGACCGAGCCGTGACCATTCGCGACGGGCGAATCCATGACGGCGCGTATATCGCGCATGCACCGACTACGCTACGCGGCGCCATCAGCAACCTACCCGCAACTCGTACATCCTCCGCATGGCCGAAAGGAGCGAAGGCATGAGCACCCGCGATCTTGTCCAAGAAGCCCTGCACTCGCTCGAGGCCAACAAGGGGCGCAGTCTACTCACCATCTTGGGCATCGTCATTGGCATCGCCTCGGTCATAGCCATGACCTCGCTCATCGGCGGCATCCAAAACAGCCTGGTCAACAGCTTGGGCCTCAACGCGGCCCGCATGGTGCAGATTTACTCGTCCCAAGAGCTCACCGATTCGGACGTCGAGAAGCTACGAAAAATGGTGCCGCAAATTGAGCAGATCGGCATCGTCGACAGCGCCTATTCAGAGTACAAAGTTGGAGATAAAAGCTATACCGTCATGGCCCAGGGTGTCGATAGCGACATGCTCGACGCCGTGGGCGCCAGCAAGATCGTCGCCGGTCGCACCTATAGCGACATCGAGTCTAAATCCGGCGCGCGCGTGGCGCTCATCGGACGCGGCGGCGCCGATCAACTTTACGGCAACGAACAGGACGCGATCAGCAAGACCATCAAGGTCTCGAGCGGAGACGTGCAGATCATTGGCGTCATCGACGGCGGCAACGACTCCATGGGCTCACTGAGCCTGTACATGCCCCGAGCAACAATCGCCGAGCTCTACGGCGATGACAATCCGTCGTTTCCGAGCGTGACGGCGCTCGCCACCGAGGGCACGGACATGGATGAGCTCTGCAAGACGATCGAGTCCAAGGTGCGCAACATGAAGGGCATCTCGGAGGACGACGAGTATGAAAGCGTGTCGGCAAGCTCCATGAAGAGCGCTATCGACGCCCTCAACTCCTTTATGGGCGCCTTCTCGCTCATCATGGGCGCGGTTGCCGGCATTTCGCTCCTTGTGGGCGGAATCGGCATTATGAACATGATGCTCACCAACGTTAGCGAGCGCATCCGCGAGATCGGTATCCGCCGCGCCCTGGGCGCAAGCCGACGCGATATCACGGCCCAGTTTTTGGCCGAGTCCTCGGCGCTGTGCATCACCGGCGGCATTTTAGGTGTCGTGATTGGCTATCTGCTGGCATGGGGGCTCACGTTCTTTGCCGCCAACTCTGGCATTATGAGCGAGTTTGGGGCCACCGGGACGATTACGCCGAGCTTCTCCATTACGACCGTGCTGATCGCGTTTGCCGTATCGGTCGGCATCGGCGTGATCTTTGGCTTCTACCCCGCCCGCCGCGCCGCAAAGCTCGATCCAGTCGAGTGCCTGCGCTATCAGTAAGCCGTGACCTTACGCGCGCAACAATATGGGCCCGGACCTGCGTTACTTCGCAAGGTCACGGGCCCAATTCTCTACAAGGACACAGGCTTAGCTACCCGAGCTTAGCCTCCAAGCTCGACAAGCCGTTGAGAGTCAGGTCGTTGGCGACCGCCGAGACGCGCTCGATGGGAACCGAGCCGTCCGACAACGCCCACGTGCGATAGATGCCGATAATGCCGGACAGCAAAAACGCCAGGTAGTAATCGAACATCTCGTCCTTTAGGCCCTCGGGCAGCAGATCACGCTCAGCGATCTCGTGCTCGAGCGGCACGCGCAGGCGAGCCATAAAGTCGTCGAGCGGAATATTTTCAATCAACTGGCGATTAAGCACCAGGTTGTTGCACAGCGCCTCGTTAACGGTCTTGAAAAAGGACGCCGCAGCGCCGAGTGCACGCTCGTTGGTGTCGCCACCCATGGAGGAAAGCGTCTTCTCGACCGAATCGACGATCATCTGGACCACATCGACGGCAATGGCATCGAGCAAGCCATCGACCGTACCAAAGTGCACGTAGAAGGTCTTGCGGTCCACATTTGCCTCGCGCGCGATGGCGCTCACCGTAATATCAGCTAGAGGCTTTTCCATGAGCAGTCGCTCAAACGCCGAAAGAATCGCATTGCGGCTGCGGACGATACGACGGTCAAGGCGCGGTTTGGTGGTAGCCATAGACGTGTCCCCTTCATGTCAACTGCCCACCCATAGCTCATGTACAAGTGGGAGATAATCAACGTAAGAGGATTATCTTACATCTCTAATCGCGATGACGAGCATCATCAAGAACGCACGACTCGCACGCTGAATTCTAGAGCCGCTTCTTTTTATTGAGCGCCGCAGGGGAAACGCGGATGCCGTCGCCAGTCTGGCGAACGTAGGTCTTGCGAGCCGGCTTAGAGGCCACAGCAGCCTTTTGAGCACGCTGATTGGGGTCCACGGTAACCTGGCACGCAGGATGCGCCTTAACGGGCGTAGAGGACGTCTGAGGCGTGCGTCCAAGCTTTCGCATCACACGGTCCCAGCGCGCATGGATACTCTCGTTATGAGCGCTCTTAAGGCCCAGCAGCGGGGCGGCCAAAATGGTCGGCGCGATAAAGGTGATCAGACGCCACAGCAGATAGCCGGCAGTCGATGCCGTGCCAAAAAAGTGACCCAAAAACAGTGCGAAGCCGCCCTCGGCGCCACCGGTGCCGCCGGGCAGCGGAACGGCGGAGCTCAGCAGCTGGACAAAGGCGCTCGCAGCCATGACCGAGAAAAAGTCGACTTCGTGGTGGCCAAAGGAGAGCATCAAAAAGTACGGAACCAGGTAGAAAAACGCCAGTTGCAGCATAGTGATAACGACCGTGAGCAACATGGACGAAAAATGGCCGGCGGAGAGTTTGAATTTCTCGGAGAACGAGTAGATCTCGCCATCGACAAAGGTGCGCCAGCCATCGATCTTTGTAGCCGAGACGCCCACGCGCTCGAGCCAATTGATGATGCAATGAGCGACGCGCGTTACGGTCTTGGGCATCAACGCCACGGCAAAGATGCCGAGCAGGATGCAGCAGTGGCCGCCAAAGCTAAAGACGCACAGCAGCGTCATGTCACCATAACGCTCGGCGAAAAACGGCATACGGGCGAGCAGCAGAATGGCGCCCCATGCCACCAAACCAAATTGGTACACGATAAAGCGGGTGAACTGCGTGGCACCCGCTTCGCCCACGTTTTGGCCGGCTTTGGTCAGACGGTAAATCTGGGCAGGCGTAGAGCCCATCATCATGGGCGTCAGGTTGCCAAAGAAGATGCCGCTCGCCTCGACCGAAATGAGGTCGCGGATACCGACGGGCGATTCGGGGTCGAGCCAAACGGCGATCGCGTACGCCACGATGCCAAAAACAAGATACAGAAACATACAAAAGCACGCAGCAAAGAGCCAGGGCATCTGAACGCTGGACATAGCGGCCCAAAACTGCCCCATCTGCCCAGTCACGACCAGATAGACGATATAGCCGATCAGCACAACGCCGATAAAGATGGCGCCACGACGCGCGCTCTTGTTGTCATCGCCGCCAGAAACCTCGACCTGGGGCTTTGGGCTATGCTGAGAGGACTCCGTCATGAGGCTCCTTCTGACCGTCAAAGTATCTGGCCTATTGTACCCGTATGGGAGATGAGCAAAACGTAAAGCAATGGGGCAAATGGGATTAACAGACCAGACCACTTGCAATAAAAAACCCGGCCTTCGTACGAAAGACCGGGTATCTAAAACTTGGTAGCCCGTACCAGATTCGAACTGGTGATCTCCGCCTTGAGAGGGCGGCGTCCTAAACCGCTAGACGAACGGGCCATATGTAGCAAATGCAATGGCTGGGATGGAGGGAGTCGAACCCCCATTGACGGAACCAGAATCCGCTGTCCTGCCATTAGACGACATCCCAATGACTGCATCGCTGCGCTCGGCTGTGCCTTTGCGCAAGAAAGAAATATACGGGAAGTTCTACGGCGGCGCAAGCCCCATTTTTAACTTTTTTGAAAATCGGCCAATTTGCCCCGACCCATGAAGGACCTGTGAAGCCAAACCGCATGCAAGGGGTCAAAAAACCGCAAGCGCACCATAGCCACCGTTGGCAGATTGTTGCATCCTGGTCGCCGTCAATAGTGACACAATCAGGACACCAATTATCGCGCGGATATCGAGGCGACATGGATAATGAGCTTGATTACCTATGGGAGACCCTCGGCCTCGAGATAACTGCTATCCCTTGGCCAGATCGGCACAAAGTTCATCCCACGCTACGACCCGCCATCACAGTCATGCAGGCAACGTATCGCGGGGCCTCATTTTTGATGATGCGAATGGCATGGCACGCGGCGCTACCCGACCTCAAGCGAGTTCAGGCAAGCCTCGTGGAGCTATCCGGTATTCCCGTCGTGATTTCGGAGACCCATTTGGAGCAACGCCAACGCGACCGTTTGCAAGCACAGCGAATCCCGTTCATCTGCCCCGGCATTCAGGCATATCTACCCTTTATGGACGAAGAGTACTGGAGCGGCAAGCCCAACAAACAGGTAAAGATCTACGACCCGCATAAGTGGGCACAGTTCGAGGACTGACCGGAGCGAACCTGCCGGCGGAAAGCGCATCCCAGAATTTGCGCTCAGAACGAGACACGCTTTCCGCAGTTGTTACAGCAGCGCCTCGGCCCAGGTTGCTTCCTTAAAGCCTGGAATCGCAAAGTCATCGCCCACCAGCAGCGGACGCTTAACCAGCATGCCGTCGGTCGCCAACAGCTCGTAACATTCCTGATCCGTCATCCCTGCATCCAGACGCGCCTTCAGGCCAAGCTCTCGATACTTCATGCCCGACGAATTAAAGAAGCGACGCACCGGCAGCCCCGAACGCGCAATCCAGGTCGCAAGCTCCTCAGCCGAAGGATTGTCTGTAACAATATCGCGATCGATGTACTCAACCCCATGCTCGTCCAACCAGGCCTTAGCCTTTTTACACGTCGAGCATTTGGGATATTCAACAAACAGTACGGTCATGAGGATTCCCTTCTTAGAAAAGACAAGTGTCTGGCAAACAGCGCATCGATGGCCATCTGCGACCGATGCCGATATTGTAGCCAGCGCCGACGTGCAGGCGGTCGTGGTTTTCCATCTTGAGGTTAACGTCTCGCATGGGCGCCAATGGGACAGGTCGTGCGCTGAACCAGCACTGACACCAGCAGCACCAGCAGCATGGCGACAACGTAACCCGCGGCATCAAAGCCTAAGTCGATAACGTCGAAATGTCTTCCGGGAACAAAAATCTTATGCACCTGGTCCCCGACGGAGCATACGGCGCAAAAGGCCAGGACGGGCACACACCGCAATCGGGTGAGCAACATGCGCTTATCCAAGCACACCGCCGCCGACGAGGCAAACAGCCCAACAAAGAAGAACTCTACGGTATGGGCGATACGACGGATGTTGATGCCCATCCACATGCGAACCTGTCTCTTATACACATCTGACGCTGCCGACG
>UROM01000098.1 GCA_900549455.1 uncultured Collinsella sp.
AGATGCTCAGGAGTCTCGTGGGCTCGGAGATGTGTATAAGAGACAGATCCAGGACGCCATCGTCCGTATGGCCCGCATGCGCGGCAAGTCCACGCGCTGGGTGCTCGGCACTGACCACGCCGGTATCGCCACGCAGACCAAGGTCGACAAGAAGCTCAAGAGCGAGGGCATCAGCCGTCTGGAGATCGGTCGCGACAAATTTGTCGACGCTTGCTGGGATTGGACCCACGAGTACGGCGGCATCATCGTCGAGCAGATCAAGCGCATGGGCTGCTCCGTCGACTTCGATAACGAGCGCTTCACCATGGACGAGGATTACGCCCAGGCCGTGCGCAAGGTCTTCTGCGACTGGTACCACGACGGTCTGATCTACCGCGGCAAGCGCATCGTCAACTGGTGCCCCAACTGCACCACCGCCATCTCGGACGACGAGGCCGAGTATAAGGACGAGAAGGGCCACCTGTGGCACCTGCGCTACCCGCTGACCGAGCCGGTTAACGGCCAGGACTACATCGTCGTTGCCACCACGCGCCCCGAGACCATGCTCGGCGACACGGGCGTCGCCGTCTCTCCGAAGGACCCCGAGAAGGCTGCCTTCGTGGGCAAGACCGTCATGCTGCCGATCGTTAACCGCGAGATCCCCATCTTCTCCGACTACCACGTCGACGCCAACTTTGGCTCTGGCTTTGTCAAGGTCACCCCGGCTCACGACCCCAACGACTATGCCATGGGCCAGGCCCACGACCTGCCGCAAATCAATATCTTCGATGAGCACGCGGTGGTCGTCGAGGGCTATGGCGAGTTTACCGGCATGAACCGCGATGAGTGCCGCGAGGCCGTCATCAAGTGGTTCGAGGAGCACGACCTGCTCGATCACGTCGAGGACCTCGATCACTCCGTCATGCACTGCTACCGTTGCGACTCCGCGCTGGAGCCGTGGCTGTCCGAGCAGTGGTTTGTGGCTGTCGACAAGCTCAAGGGGCCGGCGCTCGACGCCGTCAACTCCGGCAAGGTCACCTTCCACCCCGCGCGCTGGACGCAGACCTACACCACCTGGATGGAGAACCTCAAGGACTGGTGCATTAGCCGTCAGCTGTGGTGGGGCCACCGCATCCCCGTGTTCTACTGCGAGGACTGCGGCTGGGAGGATGCCCTGACCGAGGACACCGACGTGTGCCCCAAGTGCGGCGGCCATCACGTGCATCAGGATGAGAATGTGCTGGACACCTGGTTCAGCTCGCAGCTGTGGACTTTCGCCACGCAGGGCTGGCCGCAAAAGCCGGAGCTGCTCGAGGGACATCACCCCACGACGGCGCTCGTCACTGCGCGCGACATCATCGCGCTATGGGTCGCCCGTATGGTCATGAGCTCGCTGTACTTCCTGGACGAGGTTCCGTTTAAGGACGTCGTCATCTACCCGACGATCCTGGCCAAGGACGGCAGCCGCATGTCCAAGTCCAAGGGCAACGGCGTTGACCCCATGGACCTCATTGGCATGTACGGCGCCGACGCCATGCGCTACAACCTGCTGACGCTGTGCACCAACAACCAGGACGTCAAGTTTGACGCGAATATCGATAAGAAGACCAAGAAGCTTATCGACAGCCCGCGCACCGAGCAGGCTAAGTCGTTTGTGACCAAGATCTGGAACGCCAGCCGCTTCCTGCTTATGAACATGGAGGGTTACACGCCTGGCGAGCCCGTCGTGGAGACGCCGGCCGACGCCTGGATGTTCAGCCGTCTGGCCAAGGCCGTCAAGATGGTCACCGAGGGCATCGAGAACTACACCTTTGGCGACATGGCCCGTGGCGTGCAGCAGTTCTTCTGGAACGAGGTCTGCGACTGGTACGTCGAGGTCACCAAGGCCCGCCTGAAGGGCGAGGGCCGTCTGCAGGCGCAGCGCAACCTGATCTTTGTGCTCGATACCTCCATTCGCCTGATGCACCCGCTTATGCCGTTTGTCACCGAGGAGATCTGGGACAACATGCCGGCGAGCGTGCTCGACCTGGATGCCGAGGGCAACGTGGACCGCGCCGAGGCGCTCATGATCGCCAAGTGGCCCGAGCCCGCCGACTACGCCAAGTATGTTGACGAGGACGCCGAGCGCGCGTTTGAGCTGTGCCGCGCCGTCGTTTCCGCCGCCCGCGCCACGCGTTCGCGTTATCGCTTGAGCCCCAAGGCCGAGCTCGACGTGGTCGTGCGTGCCGGTGCCGAGGACGTCGAGAAGCTCGAGAGCCTGCGCTCGACCATTGAGCCGCTGGCCAACACCGCTTCGCTGGTCATGGGTACCGACGTTGAGAAGCCGGCTGCGAGCATCGCCGTGGTCGACAGCGGCGTCGAGGCCTTTGTGGTGCTCGAGGGCAAGGTTGACCTTTCGGCCGAGAAGGCGCGCCTGGAGAAGGAGATCGCCGCGGCCCAGAAGGAACTCGCCGGCTGCGAGAAGACGCTCGCCAACGAGGGCTTTGTGGCCAAGGCCGCGCCCGCGGTGGTCCAGAAGAAGAGGGACCGTGCAGCTGAGCTCAAGGAGATCCTGGCGGCGCTGACTGCTCAGGTTGCTGACTTCTCGTAAGCGTTACTGGGGGACGCGGTTTGGGGCTTTGCTCGCTACTGCGGACAGTCCTGCTCGCACGAAGGCCACATTAAGTGGCCTTCGGCTCGTGCGGAACTTGTATCGAGCAAAGCCCCAAACCGCTCCCATGGCGGTTACGGGGGCGTCCGCTACCTGCCGGTTAGGGCCACTGGGTTGTGGTCTTGATCTTGCTGCAAGCGGATAAAGGCTGATATTGTCAACGCGAGGGGCTCATTCTTTTTGATGGGCCTCTTTTTCTGTTATGGGAGACTTTGGGTTATGGCTAAGCGTTCTGGGTCGTATGTCGTTCCTTTCTCGTTTGAGTTGCTTTCGTTTGATGAGGCTGTTGGGTTGGCTGCCGATACGGGGCGGATTTCTGGGGATGCTGGTCCTCTGCTCGAGACGGTTGTCGATATGCTTGATGAGCTGGGGCGTCCGGATGAGTATTTTGATTGCATTCAGGTTGCCGGTACCAATGGCAAGACTTCGACTACGCGTTTTTCGGCTGCCATTCTTCGCGGCGAGGGGCTCAAGACCGCGCTGTATACGTCGCCGCAGCTGGTGCGCTATCCCGAGCGCATGGAGGTTGACGGGCAAGTTGTGAGCGACGATGCCTTTGCCCGTGGCGTTTCGGCGGCTGTCGAAGCGGGGCGTCGCGTGAATGCGCACCGTGTGGCGGCGGGGGAGCGCGCCTATACCATCACGCCGTTTGACCTGTTGACGGCTGCCGCACTTGTCGTGTTTGCCGAGGCCGCGGTGGATGTTGCCGTGCTCGAGGTTGGTATGGGCGGCCGTTGGGACGCCACGAGTGCGACCGATTCCGTCGCCGTTGCCATTACGGGCATCGGGCTCGATCACACGCGTATTTTGGGCGACACGCTCGAGGCCATTGCGGGTGAGAAGGCTGCGGTTATCAAACCTGGGCGCTTGGTCGTTTTGGGCGAGGGCACGCACGAGGCGAGCGTTCAGCGCGTGATGGATGCCCGTTGCCGCGCGTGCGGCGTCGTGCCGCTCGTGGTGAGTCACGCTACGACTAAGGTGCCGGCGCATGTGGGCGACACGATTGAGTTTAGCTGCACCACGCCTCGAGCCATCTATACGTCGAGTATGGTTAAGCCGGCGTATCAGCCGCAGAATGCAGCGTGCGCGATTATGCTTTGCGAGGGGTATCTGGGTCGCGAGCTCGACCACGATGCGCTCGACGCCTCGCTTATGGGTTGCCCCACACCGGGCCGATTTGATGTGCTGGGGACCGATCCGCTCAAGCTGATTGACGCCTGTCACAACCCTCAGAGCTGCGAGAACTTTGTGAGCGCGCTGGACGAGATCGATCCGTGCGTGGAGAATCGCCCCACGCTGCTGTGCGCTGCGCTAGCCGACAAGGACGTGGCGGGCATCGTTGACGTGCTGATCCCGGCCTTTCCGCGCGTGGTCGTGACCCAGACCGATTCCGACCGCGCCCTGTCGGCAGATGAGCTCGCTGGTCTTGTGGACGCCGACAAGCTGGCGGGTGTGTATCCCAGCGTGCCCGAGGCCCTCGCGGCCCTCGATGCCGCAGACGAGCCTTTCGTTGCCGCCGGCACCATCACCCTAGCCGGCGAAGTAGCGGGGCTGCTCCGTTAACCCATCCCCTCATCAGTTGCGGTGAAATACGGACTGTTTTACAAGCTGGAAGCCTGAAACAGTCCGTATATCACCGCAACTCAAAAGCAGCCAATTCGGGACGGGGCTTTTTGGCTGCTCTGTACCCCGAATTGACTCGCTTGCCACGAAATGGGCCTATCTACTACGTTTTAGCGGTTACCCCTGAACACACCGAGAATTGCAAAATCAAAACCGCAGGTAGAATGCTTGTCAGTTTTGCGAAAACACGGGTGTGGTCGACCCGTGCGGGTTAAACGTAGTAGATAGGCCGTTTTTGTGGCGAAGTCTTGGCAGGATGCGGCAAAGGGCTGCCCCTTTGCCGCATTGCCTAGTCTAGGCGGATCGGATCGTGGGGGTAGGCGTTGAGAATCTCGACGCCGGTCTCGGTCACCAGGGCCAGGTCTTCGATGCGGACGCCGGTGCGGCCGGGGAGGTAGATGCCCGGCTCGATGGAGAAGGTCATGCCCGGCTCGATGACCTGCTCGTTGACGAGTGAGACGTCGCCCGGCTCGTGGTCCTGCAGGCCGATCGAGTGACCCAGGCGGTGCGTAAAGTACCGCCCGTAGCCTGCATCTTCAATCGCATCGCGCGCGGCGCGGTCCAGGTCGCACATGCGCACGCCCGGTGCGATGAGTGCTTCGGCGGCCTCGTTGGCACGGCGCACGATGTCGTAGATGCGCACCGTTTCCTCGTCCGGCTCGCCCCAAAAGAACGTGCGCGTCATGTCCGAGCAGTAGTTGCAGCGGCGTCCTCCAATGTCGAACAGTACCACGTCGCCGCGCGTAAGCACGGTGTCGTCGGGTTCGTGATGCGGGTCGCCGGCATTGGCGCCAAAGCTCACGATGGGCGGAAAGCTGAAGCCCTCGCAGCCGTGATTGCGGTACAGAGCGAGCATCTGGTCGGAAATCTCGCGTTCCGTCACGCCCTCGTGGACGAGCTTGATGGCGTCGGCCATCACGGCGTCGTTAGCGGCCGAGGACACGCGCATGAGCTCCTGCTCGGTGGCATCCTTGTGGGTGCGCGCGGCGGTGACGGCAAAGTCACCCAGGAAAAACTCGCCCGCAGCATGGCGCTCCATGAGCGGCATCAAAAAGCCGGAGCGCATGACGGTGTCGATGCCGAGTGGTTTGGTCGGATCGATCTCGCGTGCGATGGCGTCGGCCACGATGTCGGTATCGGTGTGGTAGGCAACGCGGGCATTGTCATACTCGGGTAGCTGATGCAGTGCGTTGACCAAGATCACGGGCTCGTTTCCGCGTGCGAGCAGCACACCGCAAAAACGCTCGAACATATCGGCATAAAAGCCGGTCAGGTAATAGATCGACCATGGGTCGTTTACGAGCAGCTGCGCGCCGGGGTGCTGAGCCTCGAGCGCATCGAGCACGCGCGCCACACGCTGGTCATCGACATGTGCCATGAAACATCCTTTCACTAGGTTGCCACCATGGTATCCCATGCCCGGCAGTTAGGGACGTTCCTTTTCTGCCCGCACTTTGGGACACTCCATGGTAAGCCTGGCAAGCGCGCAGGAAAAAGGAGTCATAAGAGGCCCGTCCCATATGGGCTGGTTTCAAAAGTATGCCGGATTACGGGGCTGGACCTGTATTACTTGACCATGAGAATAATCGCGAAATTAAAACCGCAGGTAGACGGCTTATCAAATATCGAAAAATGCCGGTATGGATGGGGGTCTGCTATTCGGCCCCGTAATCCGGCATAGTTTTGAATTGGCACTAAAGTGGGCACAAGCTAAATACCGATTCCAAGGATAATTGCGGTGGAATAGTTCCTGGATGCCGGGGTCTTGGCGGAAATCAGGAACTATTTCACCGCAATTGAGGAGGGGCGGGGTGGATGGCGGGGTAGCTAAAAGGGCCCCGTCCCAAATGAACCACCTAGGCTGGGTCGATGTCCATGCTGGCGATGAGGTCGATGCCCGTGTTGAGGAGGTTGGGGAGCACGATGTCGCCCATGCGGATGGGGGCGTCGACGACCGCGCCGCGGAGTAGGTTCATGGCTTGAGCGTGGAGCGTCAGCGGGATGGCTTCGGCCGTGCGCACGGGCAGCAGCGCCTCATCGCCGCCGGATACAGCCACGGTGGTGGTGAGCACGCGCATGGGGCAGGTGAGTTCCTGGTGTGCGAACTTGTCGCCGCGCGGGCAGTTGTTGCCGGTCACGGAGCGCACCGCTGCCACGGCACCGTTGGCATCGCGCTCCACCTCTACGGTCAGGAGGCACTCGGACGGGCAGGTGGTGCAGTTGAACTGCAAGGTCTCGGTCACATTCGTGCTCATGGCCTTACGCCTCCTCAACGGGGTCGACAGACAGGATAATCTCGCTGACACCCAGGTCGAGTGCACGTTGAATCACCTTTGTCGGCAGCGGAAAGCTTTCCATGACGCTTGGCTTAAATGCACGGATCTCTGTCTCTTATACACATCTGACGCTGCCGACGATCGCATAAGTGTAGA
>UROM01000099.1 GCA_900549455.1 uncultured Collinsella sp.
GGTCTCGTCGATGATGGTGCTACTCATGGATATCTACTTCCTCGGGACCCAAAACCGAATCGTCGCTTTCCGTAGCAAGGTATTCAATCCAGGCATTGCGCTCCTCGGCGCGGCGATTGGGGTCCCCATATGCTTTGAGCGATCCATAGGCGGCGGTGCCGTCCTTTGAGCGCACGGCGACTGGCTGAAAGGGGAGCTTGCGCATCAAAATGCTCTGCGCGACAAATAGGCGGACTGCCTCAGCGAGCGAGGTGCCCATGGCGTCATAGAGACGCTCGGCGTGTTGCTTGTCATCTTCGCGAATGCGCACCTGCAGGATGGCTCTTTTTTGAGTCGATGACATCACTGGCCCCCTTACATGAGCGTGCAATATAGTCGGTCAAATGCGGCATGTGCCGATACTTGAGCATCTTATAACGATTACTTTATTTCACTCAAGTTGATAACCATTAACACGAATACAAGCGTAGTACACCCAAAACGAGAGCGCGTAAAATCTCTGCAGCGTACGCGTGTAATACACTCGCCTTTATATCCTATCGAGAATAATCCTAACCAGCCCAAACCCCTGCAATACACGCGTATTGCAGGTGCTACGCTCGGGTTTGCCCCCTGCAACTGCGTATATTCAACCTGTATACCGTTGGAGAAATTCTATCGAGTGCCTGTTTCGCCGCATGCATTCGATACGTCGATGCCAGGTCACGGGCGGCCTGGGGCAATGTCGACAGGGTCTCTCCGGCATGGGATTCAGGAGGGAGTGAACAACATGGGCAATAAACGAGTCGTAGCCGATTCCTCGCGCTGCATTGGGTGTCAAACCTGCATGGCGGCGTGTATCGAGGCACACGACATCCCCGGCAACATCGCCGCGCCGCGCCTGCGCGTGACGCGTACGTACGAGATCTCCGCACCGGTGGCTTGCCATCACTGCGAGGACGCCCCGTGCGCCAAGGCTTGCCCCACGGGCGCCTTGTTCTTTGATCCAAAGAACCATCGCATCGGCGTTAACGAGGACAACTGCATCGGCTGCAAGAGCTGCGTCATGGCCTGCCCCTTTGGCGCCGTGAGCGTGGCGACCACGCAGGTCCCCGTCTTGATGGGCGACGTGCGCGTGGGTTCGCAGACTAAGAGCTTCGTGCTCAAGTGCGACCTGTGCGTGGACCGTCCCGGCGGTCCGGCGTGTGCCGAGGCGTGCCCGACCAAGGGCCTCACCCTGGTAGACGAGGAGCGCCTGGCGGAGCTGACCGCCGAGCGTGCCCGCGCCACCATCGAAAACGAGGCGTAGGCGGGCGGCCATACAGGCCCAACGATTGTCAAATACGTACCGATTAATCGGTAGCAGAGAAAGGAAGGAGGGTGTCATGGAGAAGCATAAAGTGATCTGCCCGTACTGCGGCGCCGGTTGCCAGTTTAACCTCCTGGTCCAAAACGGCCAGGTCGTGGGTACCGAACCGCTCAACGGCATCACCAATCAGGGCGAGCTGTGCCTTAAGGGCATGAGCGGCTACGACTTCATCAACGACACCAAGATCTTGACTCCTCGCGTACTGCACCCGATGATCCGCCGCACTAAGGGCGCGGATCTTGAGCGCGTAAGCTGGGACGAGGCACTGGATTTCACCGCATCTAAGATGCAGGCCATAATTGACGAATATGGTCCTAACGCTGTCATGACCACCGGCTCTTCGCGAGGCGGCGGCAATGAGGCGAACTACGTCATGCAGAAGTTTACGCGTGCGTGCATCGGTACCCACAGCGTAGACAACTGCGCCCGTACTTGACACGGCCCTACTGTCCTCGGTCTGATGGACACGGTTGGTTCAGGTTGCATGTCATGCTCCATCCCCGGTATGGAGGATGCGGGCTGCATTTTCCTCTTCGGCTATAACCCTGCCGATTCGCACCCCATCGTCGCAAGGCGTATCGTGCGAGCCAAAGAAAAGGGTTGCAAGATCATCGTCGCCGACCCGCGCCACATCGAAACCGCGCGTATCGCCGATCTCTACCTTCCGATCAAGAACGGTTGCAATGTTGCGTTCCTCAACGCCTTTGCCAACTGTCTGGTCAACGATGGCCTCTATGACAAGGAATTCGTCGCCGAGCACACGAACGGCTTTGACGAGTGGTGGGAGACCATCAAGAACTACACTCCCGAATCCGTACAGGACATCACGGGTGTCGATCCCGCGCTGATCCACCAAGCTGCCGAGATGTACGCCACGGCGAAGCCTTCTGCCATCATTGGCTGGGGCATGGGCGTATGCCAGCAGAAGCAGAACCTGAAGACGGTGCACACCATCGCCTCCATCGCCTGCGTTGCCGGCCAGATCGGCAAACCCAATTCCGGCCTCGCGCCCGTGCGCGGTCAGAATAACGTCCAGGGCTCCTGCGATATGGGCATGCTGCCCAACCTGTACCCTGGCTACCAGAAGGTCACCGACCCGGCTGTGCGTGCCAAGTTTGCCAAGGCTTGGGGCGTGCCTGAGGAAAAGCTCCCGCTCGAGGAGGGCTATAAGCTCACCGACCTGGGCCACCTGGTCGACGAGGGCAAGGTGCACTGCTTCTACAACTACGGCGAGGACCCGGTACAGACCGAGCCCGATTCGGCCGGTATGCGCAAGACGCTCTCCGAGCTGGATCTGTTCATTTGCCAGGACATCTTTATGACGCAGACGACCATGCTCGCCGACGTCATCCTGCCTGCCACCTCTTGGGGCGAGCACGAGGGTGTCTTTACCGCATCCGACCGTAGCTTCCAGCACTTTGACGCGGCCGTTCCGCCCAAGGGCGAGTGCCGTCACGACTGGGAGATCTTCGCGGACCTGTCCACGCGTATGGGCTACCCCATGCACTACGACAACACCGAGCAGATCTGGAACGAGTGCATTAGCCTGTGCCCCAACTTTGTGGGCGCGACCTACGAGAAGATGGCCCCCGAGGGCGGTTACGCCCAGTGGCCGGTCAAGAGCACCGATGTGAACGACCACGGCACGGCCGACATGTTCGCTGGTGGCAAGTTCACCACCAAGGACGGCCGCGCCAACCTGATGGCGCACGACTGGGAGGCGCCCTCCGAGCTTCCCGACGATGAGTACCCACTCATCCTGTGCACCGTCCGCGAGGTCGGCCACTACAGCTGCCGCTCGATGACCGGCAACTGCAAGACGCTGGCGCTGCTTGCCGACGAGCCCGGCTTTGTCCGCATGAATCCCGCGGACGCCCAGGCGCGCGGCATCAAGAACGGCGACATCGTCTCGATTCACAGCCGCCGCGGCCAGGTATACAGCCGCGCCGACGTGAGCGACCGTATCAACAAGGGCACGGTCTATATGACCTACCAGTGGTGGATCGGCAAGTGCAACGAGCTGACCATGCACAAGGTCGACCCGGTCTCGCATACGCCCGAGGACAAGTTCTCCGCCTGCCAGGTCGACGCCATTGCCGACCAGGTCTGGGCCGAGGGCGAAGTCGAGCGTCAGTACACCGAGCTCAAGCAGGCTCTGGTCGACGCCGCCGCTCCCCAGGACGTTGAGCCCGGCGCCGCCAAGTTCGACGACGAGACGCACGTGAATCAAATCGTGTAGTCCCGTTCTCGTTGGCTTTTTGGGCCGGGCGTCCCGCACGTTCGGGAGCCCGGCCCGTTATTTTGAAAGGAAGTGGGGATGAACCGCTTCATCGACATCAACCCGGAGAGGTGCATCGGCTGCGGAACATGCCAGTCCGCCTGTGCCGACGCCCACCGGATGCAGGGTCTTCAGGATACGCCGCGCCTGGCGCTCGTGAAGACCGGCGGTATTTCGGCCGCCCTTGCCTGCCACCATTGCGAGGGTGCCCCCTGCGCCGAGGTTTGCCCGGTGAATGCCATCGAGCACGATGGCGACCGCATCCGCGTCAAGGAGCAGGAGTGCATTGGGTGCAGGCTGTGCGCCATCGCGTGCCCCTTCGGAGCCATCCATCCCGATGGCACGTCTATCGCCGGTGTCGCAGGCATGTGCGACCCGACGCCTTCGTATCCTAAGTCCCTGAGCAGCCTGCTTACGTGGGCTCCTGGCCAGTACACCTGCGCCGTTAAGTGCGACCTGTGCGCCTTCGATCCGGACGGCCCGCATTGTGTGGCGGCGTGCCCCACCAAGGCGCTGACCGTCATGGGCGGCGCGGCCGATCGCGAGCTCGACGAGGCCAAGCGCCTGCGCTCGATCGAAAACGGCCCGACTGTCGACGTTACCGCCGTGGCCCAGGGCCTGTCCGAGAAAGCAGAAGGGAGCGTAAACAATGGATAGCATGACGCTGTTTATCGCATCGCTTGCCGTCTCGTGCATCGGTGCGCTCGCCTCGGTTCTGCTGATCAAAGCCGATAACGCCGCCAAGACCGCCGGCTGCCTTATCGGCGCCGTCGCCGCGGTGCTTTCGTTTGTGGCCGGTATCCAGGCCGTGCTGGGCGATGTCACGTCGGTCGACACCATCGTGTTCTTCCCGTTTGCCCATTTCCAGCTGCTGCTCAATCAGCTGTCCGGCCTGTTCGTGGCGCTCATCTCGGTGCTCGCGTTTGCCGGTTCGATCTACGGTCTCAACTACTTTGATGAGTACCCGGGCAAAAAGGGCCGCGCCGGCTTCTTCTTTAACACCTTCGTGGCGTCCATGATGCTCGTCATCACCGCCGACAACGTGTTTTGGTTCCTGGTCGCCTTTGAGCTCATGTCGCTGACCTCGTACTTCCTGGTCGTGATCGAGGAGAACGAGAACTCCATCCACGGCGGTTGGCTCTACTTTGTGATCGCGCACGTGGGCTTCGTGCTCATCATGGCGAGCTTCCTCACCATGACCAACTTCGCCGGTGGCTCGTTTGCCTTTGCGGATTTCCGCGCCACGCAGTTTAGCCCCGCGGTCGCATCCGTGTGCTTCGTGCTTGCCTTCTTTGGCTTTGGCGCCAAGGCCGGTATCATTCCGCTGCACGGCTGGCTGCCCAAGGCTCATCCTGAGGCGCCGTCCAACGTGAGTGCCCTCATGTCCGGCGGCATGATCAAGATCGGTATCTTCGGCATCCTCAAGGTTGGTCTCGACCTGCTCTCCGCCTCGGGCGTTCAGGTCTGGTGGGGCCTTATGGTCACGGTCTTCGGTGCGATCTCGTCGGTCCTCGGCGTGGCTTTCGCCCTGCAGGAGCATGACATCAAGCGCCTGCTGGCCTATCACTCCGTCGAGAACATCGGCATCATTCTGCTCGGCGTCGGCGCCTCCATGGCCGCCATGGCGCTCAATTCGGTCGGCATTGCCGTCCTGGCTCTGATGGCCGCCCTCTACCACACGTTTAACCACGCGATGTTTAAGGGTGAGCTGTTCTTGGGCGCCGGTGCGCTGCTGTACTCCACGGGTACGCGCAATATGGAGAAGATGGGCGGTCTGTTCCGTCGTATGCCGGCAACGGCCATCTGCTTCCTCGTTGGCGCGCTTGCCATCTCGGCCATCCCGCCCTTCAACGGCTTTGTGTCCGAGTGGTTTACCTATCAGTCGCTGTTTAATGCCGCCATGCAGGGTGACAAGGCCGTCATGATCGTGGCCGTGTTCGCTGCCGTCGCGCTTGCCATTACCGGCGCGCTGGCTGTCACGTGCTTCGTCAAGGCCTATGGCGTCTCCTTTGCCTCCGCGCCCCGCTCCGAGGCCGCGGCCAATGCCAAGGAGGTTCCCGCCCCCATGGTGTTTGCACAGGGCCTGCTCGCGGCCATCTGCGTCGTGCTGGGCATCGGCGCTCCCGTGATCGCGCCCGTGCTGGTCGATGTCGCCGCGTCCGTGCTGCATCCGTACGGTGGCGTGTTTGCCGCCGAGGGCATGGAGCTCATGAACCAGTACTCCGGCGCTGCCACCTCCACGCCCGCGATCGCCATTGCGCTCGTGGTGCTCGTCGGCCTTGCCTGCGGCTATCGCAAGCTCAAGACCGTCGGCAAGGTGCAGAAGTCCCAGCCGTGGGCATGCGGCTATGCTCCCAACGAGCATATGCCCGTCGTGGCCACGACCTTTGCCTCCGAGGTGTCCTGGTTTATGCAGCCGCTCTACACGCTGCGCGACCGCTGCACGGCCGTCTGCTGGTCCATCGCACACTTCTTCGAGAAGCTCACCGGTGTGGCCGAGGCTGTGGAGCCCGTACCCGACAAGGTTCTCGTCGATGCCCCGCATAAGGGTGTCGAGAAGCTCGCCGACCTCGCGACTAAGCTCGAGGGCGGCAACTACAGCATCTATATCTGCTACATCGTCGCGGCACTCGTGGTGTTCCTCGTGCTCGCCGTGCAAATGGGTTAAGGAGGGGAGAGCATGAACAACATCGTACTTGCCGTTCTGCAGGGCGTGGTCGTCATGGCCGTCGCACCGTTCTTCTCCGGTCTCGGCCGCGTGATCCGCGCCAAGATGCACAACCGTCGCGGCCCCAGCATCATGCAGGACTACCGCGACCTGGCCAAGCTCTTTGCGCGCCCCGAGTCCCAGAGCGAGGATGCGAGCTTTGCGCTGCGCATTATGCCGCCGCTGTTCTTCCTGTCTCTTATACACATCTCCGAGCCCACGAGACTCCTGAGCA
>UROM01000100.1 GCA_900549455.1 uncultured Collinsella sp.
CGAGATGCTCAGGAGTCTCGTGGGCTCGGAGATGTGTATAAGAGACAGTCGTTAAGAGCAAGCGTGTTTACCTGGGCCTTTACGATGGTGCGGTTGAGCTACTCGAGGTTAAGCCCGACGGCAAGCGTGCCATGGCTGCTTCTGCCTGGGCTGCCGGCCTGCAGGGTGCCGATCTGACGTGGGGCGTTTTGTCATGAGTAAGCTTTCCCCTGCGCGCAAGCTTGCGCTCGACGTGCTGATGGAGGCCGACCGTCGTGGCATGTATGCGCGCGACGTGCTTTCGTCCCGTGCTTCGGCCAAGGCCATTGACCAGCGCGATTCTGCTTTTGCCGCTCGTTTGGCGCTTGGAGTTGCAGCCACCCAGGGCATTCTGGATGAGCTGCTCGACCAGTTTCTCGATAAACCCAAAAAGGTCGCGCCGCGTGTTCGCATGGCGCTTCGCATCTCGGCCTTTGAGATGCTCTACCTGCATGCCCCTGGTCGCGTTGCCGTGAGCCAGGGTGTAGAGCTGGTTCGTTGCGGCGCTAAATCGGCCGCCGGTCTAGCGAACGCCGTGCTGCATAAGGTCGCGGACAACGTCGAGGCCTTTGCCACTGCATCCGATGCGGATGAGTCCGAGCGTCGTTTGGTTCGCCTGTCTCGCTTGATGGGTCTTCCTCGCTGGCTGTGCGCCCGCATTATGGCATCGTTCGATACGCCCGAGGGCTCGCTCAACTTTGCCGGCAATCTGGCACCCGCGCCGCTCGCTTTGCACGAGAACGCCTTTGCGACCAAACCCGACCCGTACATTTCGCAGCTTGTTGCGCCCGTGTTCCCTGGTTGCCATGCGCCGGTCGATGCGCAGGCCACCGTTGCGTCAGGTGTGTTTGAGCGCGCGGCTGCCGTAGCCTCGGACCTTAACGCCCAGCTCATCGCTACCGTGGCGACCCGTCCCGGGCGTTGCCTGGAGATCGGCGCCGGTCGTGGCACTAAGACCTATGTGATGATGTGCCAGGCCAAACGTGCCGGGTACGAGCGTCAGCACACTGCGCTCGACCTGCATGATCGTAAATGTGATCAGAATCTCGCGCGCCTGCATAAGGCGGGCATTACGGGTGTTCGCACGGTATCGGGCGATGCCTGCGAGCTCGATGCTGTCCTTACGTCGTTCGATGCGATGCTTGGCCAACCTGTCCTGTTCGATACGGTGTTTATCGATGCCCCGTGCTCGGGCACCGGCACCATGCGCCGTCATCCCGAGATTCCCTGGCGTCTGACCGAGAAGGACGTTACGACCGAGCTGCCCAAACTGCAGCTGATGATGCTCAAGGAAGCAGCCACGCGCGTTGCTGCCGGCGGTGAGCTTATTTATGCCACCTGCTCGGTCTTTGATGAAGAGAACACGCAAGTTGTCGATGCGTTTTTGGCTTCGCCAGAGGGCGCAGGCTTTAACCTGGCACCCCTCTCCGAGGCACAGATTCTGCAACTCCCCGAGTTTGATCAAGCCAAGAAGCTCGTCTCCGTACGTCAAAACGACCGCGGACTTTTCCAAAGCGTCCCCGTAAACGCTGACTCCTACGACGGCCACTTCTGCGCCCGCCTGGTCCACTAGTAACTACTAAGTTGCGGTGAAATAGGGATTGAATATCGGTTTCTGCCCGCCAAACAGTCCTTATTTCATCGCAACTCAGATGGTCATGCGAGCGGAGTTTTTAATAGCGGTTAAAGAGTGGCAATGATAGCCCCGTTTCATACTTGCTGCTATCAAAAGTAGGGCGGATTACGGGGCCAGATTGGTGATGTCCGGCCATAGCAAAAATGGCCTAAATAAAACCGCAGGTAGATGGCTTGTTGAAATTTGCAAAAAACCGGAATGGATAGAGGTTGTCAATTCAGCCCCGTAATCCGGCAGAGTTTTGAAATGTTACATACATAGCATCAGCGCGAAATCTAATCTATAGATAAGTTGCGGTGAAATAGGGATTGAATAGCAGCTTCTAGCCGCCAAACAGTCCTTATTTCACCGCAACTCATCAGGAAACCTGGGTAGCTAAAGAAGCAGCCCCGCGATCGGTCGCGGGGCTGCTTGGTTTCTAGTGGTTATGTGGGCAGTTGGCGCAGCAGCCGCTGGTGGCGTTGGTGCTGGAACCACCGCTGCGTTGGTCGGTGTTGTAGAAACCGCTGCCGTCGAACTTAATGCCGCTGGCCGAGAACGTCTTGGATGCCGGGGCTCCGCAGCTGGGGCATACGACCTCGGGCGTCTCGGACATGGGGTGCTCAACCTCAAACACGTTGCCACAGCTCGTGCACTTGTAATCGTAGCGCGCCATAATACTTCCTTTTCAGCACAAAGCGGGCAGATCGCTCTGCCCGCAAAAATTCAAACAGCTGTAACTGTACCCCATATCGAGGGTTTTATCACGCTTCGCCCCAGAATCTATGGGTGCTGCGCAGGAGCTTCGCAGTTTTGCCCTCGGCCGCCGCAATGTCGGCCTCCTGCGCCTGCCATGTCCAGTTGCCCGTGGCCACGCCCGGCACGTTCATACGTGCATCGTCGCCCAGGCCCAGTATGTCCTGCAGCGGCATCATAACGAGCGGCGCATCGCTTGCCAGGGCGTTGCCCATGAGCTCGCTTGCCAATGCAATGCCGCTCGGCTCATCGCCGCCTGCAAAGGAGCGCGTGCACCAGCCGGCAAGCGTCGAGGTGTCGTGCGTCGAGGTGTACAGGATCTTGCCCGGTGTGGGATGAATTCCGCAGCGAACGTCGTAGTCGCTAAACTCCAGCACGTCCATGCCGGGGAAACCACAGGTCGAAGCCATCGCACGAACACCAGGCGTCAGATAGCCCAGGTCCTCGGCGATAAAGTTAAGCGGACCCAGCTCGTCGTAGGCCGTCTGGAACAGGTCCTTGCCCGGTCCCGCAAGCCAGCGGCCGTCGGCACAGGCCTTGCCGGCGGGGATGCTAAAGTAGCTGTGGAAACCCAGGAAGTGGTCCAGGCGCACGCGGTCGTAGAGCGAAAACGCACGGCGCAGGCGGTCGAGCCACCAACGATAGCCGTTTTCCTTCATGTGATCCCAGCGGAAGGTGGGGTTTCCCCACACTTGCCCCTCGGGCGCAAAGTTGTCGGGCGGCGCGCCCGAAATCTCAATCGCCTTGCCGGTATCGGACAGCCAGAAGTTCTCGGGCTCGCTCCACGCGTCGGCTGAATCGTCCGAGACATACATCGGGATATCGCCGATGACCTCGATGCCCTTCTTGTGCGCATAGTTCATGAGCTCGCACCAGGCCAGGTCAAAGCGATACTGCATGTACGCCTGCAGCTCGGCCTCGTCGTGGAAGCGCTTGTCATCGATCAGATACTCGTTGTAGCGCGCGACATCTGCCGGCCAATCGTGGCGCGACAGCCCCTCAAAGTGCTTCTTTACCGCCATGTAGACGCAGTACTTCTCGAGCCAGTCGGCGTTGCGATGTTTAAACGCCGTGTACAGCGGGTCGGCATCCTCGCCGCCGCGGGCCTTCCAGGTGACGAAGTCGGCAGCCAGCTCCTCGTGGCTCTCGGGCAACAGGTCGATATTGCCTGCAAAGGCAGAGGGACCGGCATAGGGGGAGCGGAAGAAGTCGGTGGGATTGACGGGCAGGACCTGCCAGTAGCGCATGCCCATGGCGGCCAGATGGTCGATAAAGCGACGCGTGGGCGCACCGATTGTGCCGGGTTTGCCGTCATCGGTCGGCACCGAGGTGATGTGGCACACGACGCCTGCGCCGTGATCGAGCGGCTCCTGCAGGCGCTTCTCGGCATGGTGATAGATGATCGAAGAGCCCAGCGGGTACAGGTCGAGCGTAACCGTGCCGTTGTGGATTTCGCATTCGTGGCCGCTGATCACGTCGCTTGCACATTCGCCGAGCGCTGGGATCGTCACACAGTGCGAATTGCGCAGACTTCGGTTGATGATAACCGTCGCGGCCTCGCCGTCTTTGCCCGTGCGGGTGTAAGCCAAGACGTCGTCGTTGAGCGCAAAGGCCTTGATCTCGTCATCGACCATAAAGGGCAGCGCGCGGCGCACGGCAGACGCGTTCTTAACGATGGCCAGCGTGTCGAAGTCGTGGAGTTGGTCCTTGGTCGGCAGTGTACGGCGGTTGCCAGGATCGGTGAGGCCCTCCAGGCCGTACTCATCGCCATAATAGATCGAGGGTACGCCCGGGAAGGTCATCTGCATGAGCGTCGCCAGCCAAAAACGGCTCTTGGCCAGGCCCATCGAGTTATCGTCCAGGCGCCATTTGCTGCGTTCGCTCTCGGGCAGCTGCGACTCGTCGGGGCCGCCGCCGAGCACCGAGATAATGCGAGGACGGTCGTGGCTCGAAAGCAGATTGAGTGCGCAGGCCAGTGCCTCGCGCGGGTAGTTCTCGCGCAGGGTCTCGATGTCCTCGGCAGCCTGATATGCGTTCTTGTAGCCCATCAAAAAGCCGATGACCATGTCGCGGAAGGGGTAGTCCATGGCGGAGTCGAGCTCCGAGCCCTGCAGATAGCGACGCAGGTGACCATAGCTAATCTTGTTTGAAGCGTCCTCCCAGACTTCGCCGAGCAGCAGCGCGTCGGGCTTCTCGGCGAGCACGGCCTTTTTGATCTCGGCCAGGAAGTCATCGGAAAGCTCGTCGGCCACATCGAGTCGCCAGCCATGGGCACCGGCGCGCAGCCATTTGCGAATCACGCCGTCCTTGCCCAGGAGCTTCTCGCGCACCAGCTCGGAATTCTCGTTGATGGCGGGCATGTTGCCCACGCCCCACCAGCAGTCATACGAACCGTCCTCATGGAAGTAAAACGCATCGCGCCACGGCGAGTCCTCGCTCTGCCACGCACCGACACCGGGATAGTTGCCGTAGCGGTTAAAGTAGATCGAGTCATCGCCCGTATGGTTGAAGACGCCATCCAGGATGATGGAAATGCCGAGCTTCTCGGCCGCCTCGCACAGCTCCGTAAAGTCCTGCTCGGTGCCCAGGATCGGGTCGATCTTGGTGTAATCGGCCGTGTCGTAGCGGTGGTTGCTCGCGGCCTCAAAGATGGGGTTGAGGTAGATGGCCGTAAAGCCTAGCTCGGCAATGCGGGGCAGGTCATTTTGGATACCCTTGAGCGAGCCGCCGTAAAAATCCCAGGTCTTGATGGAGCCGTCTTCGGCACGCTCGTACACGGGCGGCTCGTTCCAGTCCTCGACCATGCGGCGCTGGATTCCGTTGCGCGGTTTTTCGACTTCGGCCTGCGTGCGCTCGCGCCAGTTTTCGTCGCGAGCGTAGCGATCGGGGAAGATCTGGTAGACCATACCGCGCTCGTACCAGGTGGGACGGTTCTCGCGGTGCTTGTAGACGGTAATCTGGAACGACGGGACCTCGGCGTAGTTGTAAGTTACGCCCTCGCCACCGGTGCGACCCTGTGGTGCGCCTAAGCGGACCTCGGGCTGGCCCTCGATGTTGCAGATAAAGCTGTACCAGATAAGACAGGGCTCGGTGCACTCAAGCTCTACGGTAAATATGCCGTCGCCCTCGTGCGTCATGGGATACAGAGACTCACCGATTTCATCGACCCAGGTACGCAGGGTAAGCGTTGCCTGATTAGGGTCGGCATCCTCCAAAATCACCGAGAGCGAAACAGAAGTTCCAGTGGTCACAGCGCCAAACGGAGTACGAAACTGCGGCAGACGGCTGTTGTGTATCAATCTCATAATACGGTCCAGTTCAATAGAATCACGGCCTGCGGGCCATGGGCTTTACACACAGGAAGTAAGTATATCTGTTGTACACAGGCTGTATAAACAACATCCGTTTACCATCGGCGAACGGTTGTCCTAGAAAATCGTTTTACCACCCAAATTATCGCGATATTTAAAAACGTCTATACCGATACTATTTGTAGCCAAACAAAAGTACTTCGGTTTACTACGATGAATTGGATGATCTCAACCACGGTCATTTTGGTGATATTAAAACAGCAGGTAGAAGCGTTGCCAATTTCGTAGATTACTCGCTGTGGTCGGTCGGAGCCATTTTGTCGTAGTAAACCGGCCCTCTTTTTAATAGAGAAGTTCAACGCAAAAGAGGACGCCTGGTTGGGGCGCCCTCTTTTGCGTTGAGGATTAAGTTTGCATCGTCCGGATTAGTGGCGCTTGCGGGTGGCCGTTGCCTTACGGACGGAGGTCTTCTTGGTCGGAGCCTTTTCCTCGGCCGGAGCGGCGGGGGAGACCGGGGCCTCCTTGGCGGGCTCTGCCTTTGTCGTAGCCTTTGGAGCGGTCTTGACCTCGGCGGCCTTCGGCGCCGGCTTGGCCTTTACTGACGGCTTTTCCTCGGCCTTAGCCTCTGCCTTGGGAGCAGCGGCCTTGGTCGTGGCCTTTTTGGCCGTCGTGGTAGTGCGCTTGCGCGTGGTAGTCTTGGCAGCCGGCTTTGCCTCGACAGCTGCCTCGGCCTTGGACTCGGAGGGCGTCTCCTCGACTTTGCCGGCCGGCTTTGCGGCGGCCTTCGTCGTAGCAGTTTTCGTGGTCGTCG
>UROM01000101.1 GCA_900549455.1 uncultured Collinsella sp.
ACTCCGGTTCGCGCTTCCGTTCGCTGCTCGACCAGATCGCCGCACAGGAGACCGTGCTCAAGGAGAAGAAGGACGCCGAGGAGAAGGCCAAGGCCGAGCGCGCCTCCGAGCGCGGCAACCGTCGTAGCGGCAACAACGACCGTCGCGGTGGCCGTCGTAACGATCGCAACGCCTCCGACAACAACTCCGATCGCAACGCCTCCGAGAGCCGTCCGCACAGCCATCGCACCAACGCTAGCAACAACGTCGCTGCCGGCATGGACTTCCCCAACCCCGACAAGCAGGGCAAGGGCAAGAAGCGCAAGGGCGGTCACGGCAACGATGAGGACCACTACAGCCGCATGGCTCGTGAGGCCGAGGAGTACAGCCGCGAGAAGGTGCTCGAGGAGGCCCGCGCCGCCGTCGAGGAGGCCTCTCGCGAGTCCACCGGTCGCCGCAAGAAGCGCAAGGAGAAGCGCGAGCGCGAGGCTGCTAAGGCTCAGGAGGAGCGCAAGATTGAGGAGGCGCTGGCCCAGGGCGTGAACCCCGAGGAGCTCGACGCCATCAAGGTCTCCCAGGGAGTTACCGTCCAGGAGCTCGCCGAGGCGCTCGACGTTCCGGCCAACGACATCATCAAGCGCCTGTTCCTGCTGGGCACGCCGCTTACGATGACGCAGTCCATGTCCGACGACCTCGTCGAGCTCGTTGCCGACGACCTGGGCCGTCAGATCAAGATCATCACCCCCGAGGAGGAGAACACCTTCTCGTTCTACGACGATCCCGCCGACCTTAAGCCCCGCGCCCCGGTCGTCACCGTCATGGGTCACGTCGACCACGGCAAGACGAGCCTGCTCGACGCCATCCGTCACACCGGCGTCGCTGCCGGCGAGGCGGGCGGCATTACCCAGGCCATCGGCGCTTCGCAGGTCATGATCAACGACCGCAAGATCACCTTCATCGATACCCCGGGCCACGCTACCTTTACGGCTATGCGTGCCCGCGGCGCCAAGGTGACCGATATCGTCATCCTGATCGTGGCTGCCGACGACGGCGTCATGCCTCAGACCATCGAGTCGATCAACCACGCCAAGGCCGCCGGCGTACCCATCGTCGTCGCCGTCAACAAGATCGATAAGCCGGGCGCCAACCCCGACCGCGTGCGCCAGGAGCTCACCGAGTACGGCATCATCCCCGAGGAGTGGGGCGGACAGAACATGTTCGTCAACATCTCGGCCAAGCAGAAGATCGGTATCGACGACCTGCTCGAGACCGTGCTGCTCCAGGCCGACGTTCTCGAACTTAAGGCCAACCCCGACACCTTTGCCTCCGGTAACGTCCTCGAGGCCAAGCTCGACAAGGGCCGCGGCTCGGTTGCCACGGTGCTCGTGACCCGCGGTACCCTGCACGTGGGCGATACGCTGGTCGCCGGCCTTACCTACGGCCGCGTCCGCGCCATGCTCGATCCCAAGGGCAACGCCGTCACCGAGGCCGGCCCCTCCGATGCCGTCGAGATCTTGGGCCTTCAGTCCGTGCCCAACGCCGGCGACGAGTTCCGTGTGTTCGAGGACGAGCGCGAGGCTCGCGCCCTGGCCGATGAGCGTTCGCTCAAGGCCCGTATCGAGGAGCAGAGCCGCGTGAAGCACGTCACGCTCGAGAACCTCTTCGAGACCATCGCCGACGCCGAGGTCAAGGAGCTCAACCTGATCATCAAGGCCGACGTCCAGGGTTCCATCGAGGCCCTTCAGGACTCGCTCGACAAGATGGATCAGTCCGAGGTCCGCATCAACACGATCCACTCCGCCGTCGGTGCCATCAACGAGACCGACGTCGTCCTGGCCGACGCCTCCAACGCCATCATCATCGGCTTTGGCGTGCGTCCCGACGGCAAGGCCCGCTCCGCAGCCGAGCGCGAGGGCGTCGAGATTCGTTGCTACGACGTTATCTATAAGTGCCTCGAGGAGCTCGACGCTGCCCGCATCGGCATGCTCAAGCCCACCGAGGTCGAGGTCTCCACGGGTACCGCGACCGTCCTGGACACCTTCAAGGTGCCCAAAGTCGGCATCGCCGCCGGTGTCCGCGTCGAGGAGGGCGAGATCGCCGCGACCGATTCCGTGCGCCTGGTGCGTGACGGCATTGTGGTCTTCAACGGCAAGATTGCCTCGATGCGCCACTACAAGGACGAGGCCAAGAGCCTCAAGAGCGGTTCCGAGGGCGGCATTGGCCTGGAGAACTTCCAGGACATCAAGCCCGGCGATCAGATCGAGGGTTACCGCATCGACCAGGTTGCCCGTACCGAGTAGGGGGTAGCGCTATGAAGCAAACGCAGGCAACCCGCCGTTTGGGCGAGCAGCTTCGCGAGAAGCTTGGTTATATCCTGCTCTTTGAGGTTTCCGATCCGCGTCTCGACCTGGTCACCCTGACTGCGGTCGAGGTCGCGGTGGACCGTTCGTTCGCACGCGTGTACGTGTCGTGCGATGCGAGCCGCTACGATGAGGTCATGGAGGCGCTTGCCAGCGCCAAGGGCCGTATTCGCAGCCTGTTGGCTCGCTCGCTCGATTGGCGCGTCACGCCCGAGCTCGATTTTCGCATCGATCGCTCGACCGATGAGGCCGAGCGCATCACGCGTGCGCTGGAAAACGTTCCGGCCACGCTTGCGATCGAAAAGGACGAGGACGGCTACCCCATAGCGGATGCCGCCCAGGAGGCAGCTTTAGATGACTAATTCCGCCGATCTCGCCTCGTGCGAGTCTGCAGATATTAAACGACGCATCCTCGAGCTCATCGAGGGTGCGTCCTCCATTGCGATCTCGGGTCACACCTCTCCCGACGGCGATGCCCTGGGCTCCGTGTTGGGCCTGGGCCTTTCGCTTATGAAGGTGTTCCCCGACAAGGACATCGCCCTGCTGCTGGCAGACGACGATCCCGTTCCGCGCATCTACCGTTTTATGGAGGGCGCCGATCTGCTGGTGCCGGCATCTGCCTACACCGGCAACCCGGACCTGTTCATTTCGGTAGACGTGCCGGTCGTCGAGCGCCTCAATAATTCCGCCGAGGTGTTGCGTCGTTCGGCTCACGTGGCGTGCTTTGACCATCACCCGGCACGCGAGGAGTTTGCCGAGGTCAGCCTTAGGCGTGTTAATGCCGCTGCTTGCGCCATGATCATCGACCGCTTTTTGGCCGATTGCGGTATTACCGCAAGCGACAGCATCGCCACCTGCCTGCTGTGCGGTCTGGTCACCGACACCGGTCGTTTTCAGTATCAGAACGCCGATGCTGCAGCGTTTCATGCCGCCTCGCGTCTGGTGGCGCACGGTGCCGATCCGGCGCGCGTCGCGCTCGAGGTCTACCAGAGCATGCGTGTCGAGTTCTTGCACCTCAAGTCCATCGTCATGGGTCGCATCAAGACGGTCGCGCGCGGGCGCGTGGCATATAGCTACGCGTACGAGAGTGACCTCAAGGAATGCGGCGTCACCTCGGATGAGTGCGACGGCCTGGTCGATGTGGTGCGCTCGGTGATGGGCGTCGAGGTCTGCCTGTTCCTTAAGGGCATCGAGGGCGATACTAAGGTGCGCGGCAACCTGCGCTCCAAGGGCGATCTTGATGTTTCCGAGATTGCGGCCAACTTTGGCGGAGGTGGGCACCACGCTGCCGCCGGCTTTACCAACGCCGGAACGATTTCCGAGACGCTCACCGCGGCACTTCCCATGCTGGCCGAGCTGGTAGGGGAGGATCCCGCTTCGGTGACCGTCGAGCTCTAACTTTTTGGATGGTACATGGCTCGTCGTACACCTTCTCAACTTAATATGCTGCTCGCCGTCGATAAGCCGGTGGGCTGCACGTCCCACGACGTGGTTTCGCAATGCCGACGCGCCCTCCATGAGCGGCGCGTCGGTCATGCCGGAACGCTCGACCCCATGGCATCGGGTGTCATGGTGGTGGGCGTGGGCCAGGCAACGCGTCTGTTGGGCATGCTCACGCTCGATACCAAAAGCTACGTCGCCGATATTTCGTTTGGCGTCGAGACCAATACCGATGATGCGGAAGGCGAGGCCGTCCGCACAGTGCCCATTGCCGCCGACCTGCGCGATCCGGCCTATGCCCGTGAGCGCCTGTGCGCCATGTTGGGCCCGCAGATGCAGGTGCCGCCGGCGTTTTCGGCCATTTCTGTCAACGGCGTGCGCGCCTATAAGGCCGCGCGTGAGGGCAATGCCGTTGAGTTGCCCCCGCGTCCGGTCGAGGTATATTCCGCCGACCTGATTGCCGTGAACGGCGAGGGTGACGCTTGCGTTTGGACTGTGGCGTTTTCGGTGAGCAAGGGCACCTATATCCGTGCGCTCGCTCGCGACCTGGGTCGTGCCTGTGACAACGCGGCACATATTTCCGCACTGCGCCGTACGGCTTCCGGTATTGTTTCCATCGGTGCCTGCCATGCGGTCGAGGAACTTTCTGTCGAGTCCGCTGCCGGCTTTGCCTTGGATCCCATTGCGGCACTGGGCGCCACGCGCGTCGACTTGCCGGGCGATCTTGCCGATGATCTGCTGTGCGGACGTCGTATTCCTATCGAGCGCGCGCTTGTGGGCTTCGATGCGTCGAAGGCGCCGTTTGCGCTGGTGCTCGATGGCGGACTCAAGGCGCTCGCCCGTATCGAGGGCGGTCGCTTTGTTATGGATCACGTCTTTCCGCAGGCGATCGGCGGTGTTCGATGATGCTGACCTCTCACGAGCTCGTGCGTATCTTTTTCGCGGGCGAGTCGGATGAGGCCCGCATCGTCGCCGCCGATGCATTTGATGATTGCGCGTGCCTGGGCGCCGCGTCGATCGGCATCGGCGTGTTCGATGGCGTGCATCGGGGGCATCGCGAACTGATCGATGCGGTCGTTCGCGATGCGCGTAACCACGGCTGCAAGGCGGTCGTGGTCACCTTTGATCCCGACCCGGACGTAGTGGTGAGCCGCGCACCCGCTCAAAAATTGATGACGACGGCTGACCGTCTGCATGCCCTGGCTCTCACCGGGGTCGATGCGGTCGTAGCCGTTCCCTTTACGCCCGCGGTGGCGGCTCTTGACCATGCGGGCTTTCTTAAGCTGCTGTCGTGCGTCGTCGATATCCGCTCGATTCGTGTGGGTAGCGACTTTAGGTTAGGCCGCGGCGGTGCCTCGGGTGTTGCCGAGATGCAGGCTTGGGGAGCCGAGCGCGGCGTTGACGTCTATGGCCACGAGCTGCTGTGCGTCGATGGGCAGACGATCTGCGCTACCCGTATTCGCCATGAGCTGCGCCAGGGTCATGTTGAGCTTGCCGCCGAGCTGCTCGGCCGCCCGTATATGCTGCGCGGTATTGTTGCCGGTGGTCGTCACCAGGGCTCCGATATGGGCTTTCCCACGGCAAACATCCAGGTGCCCGACGGCATCCAAGTGCCTGCCGATGGCGTCTATGAGGGTCTGGTGCTGGTCGACGATACCGTATGGCCTGCTGCCGTCAACGTGGGGCTGCCGCCGACGTACGCCGACGATGCCGCCTCGGCGCATCTCGAGGCCAACTTGATCGGGTATGCGGGTGACCTGTACGGCGCCTCGGTGTCGCTGGCGTTTACGCGCTGGCTGCGCCCGTCGCGTGTGTTCAATTCGCTGGACGAGCTTATCGCGACCGTCGAGGGTAATATTGACGATATTCGCCATAACTTGGGTGAGCAGGGGGTGAGCATCCGTGATTAGCGATGAGGAGAAAGACCAGGTGCGCGCTGCGTCCGATTTGGTTGCCATCGTGCAGGAAACGGTTGAGCTTAAGCCCCGCGGCCATGAGTTTTGGGGTTGCTGCCCCTTCCATGGCGAAAAGACCCCGTCGTTTCACATTATCCCCGCCACGCAGGTGTGGCACTGCTTTGGCTGTGGTGAGGGCGGCGACGTCTTCACCTACATCATGAAGCGCGAGAACCTGAGCTTTCCCGAGTCGATTCGCTACCTGGCCGACCGTGCCGGCATTGAGCTGCACGATACCGGCGCCTATCGCGAGCGCGGCACCAAGCGCGCTCGCATCTATGACCTGTGCGCCGAGACCGCCCAGTTCTACCACACCATGCTCATGCGCGGTAAGGACAGCCGTCCGCGCGAGTATTTCGCCAGCCGCGGTATGGGCGGCGACGTCTGCCGCCGCTACTGCCTGGGCTTTGCGCCGGGTCGCAACGCGCTGGTGTCGCATCTGTCGCAGGCGGGATTTACCCCGCAGGAGATGATCGACGCCAACGTGGCCGTGAGCCGTGGACGCGGGCAGCTTGCCGATCGTTTTTACGACCGCGTGATGTTTCCCATTTTTGATGAGCAGGGTCATAACATCGCTTTTGGCGGGCGCATTATGGGCGACGGACAGCCTAAGTACCTCAACACCGCCGAGACGAGCGTGTTCCATAAAAAGCGAAACCTCTACGGCTTTAACTGGGCCAAGGAGTTTATCGTCGCGCAGGATACCGCCATCGTGGTGGAGCTGTCTCTTATACACATCTGACGCTGCCGACGATCGCATAAGTGTAGA
>UROM01000102.1 GCA_900549455.1 uncultured Collinsella sp.
CTACACTTATGCGATCGTCGGCAGCGTCAGATGTGTATAAGAGACAGCTATAAGGACGGCCCATGCGATGCAGCGTCGCCGTGCAGCCAGACTGCACGGGCAGGTGCAAAAACGGCGCGATACGCTTCGGATAGCGAGCCATCACCTTGAGCAAGCGCTCGGAAATATCCATGGGCTCCACCGAGGAGATGCGCACATGGGCGATCTCGGTGCGCTCCATGATGGCCTGGAGCAGCTCATCGATCTCGACATGTTCGTCGGTCGCGCTCTTGCCGTCATAGGCACCCAGATTCACGCCGGTCAGCACGACCTCGGGCACGCCGGCCTCCTGGGCTTCACGCACCTGTTCGAGCACGGACTCGACGGGCACGGAACGCTCGGGGCCGCGGGCCTTCCACACGATGCAATAGGTGCAGCGGTGGTTGCAGCCGTCCTGGATCTTCACGCCCAGCCGCGAACGACCGAGCGCATCGACCACGTCGCCATCGCTGCAGGCGGGCACGCTATCGGATTCGACACTCAGCACCTCGCAGACGCGCTCGGCGACATCAATCTTGGACGGTTCGGCAATCACGCGATCGGAGAGCTCCAACAGCTCCTCGGGATGCAAGTTGACGACGCAGCCGGTTACGACCACGTAAGGCTCGCCCGGATAGGCCAGCGCATGGCGGACGGCCTTACGGGTCTTGGCCTCGGCCTCCCCCGTCACGGCACAGGTATTGATAACAATCAGTTCTGCATCCTGAGGCTCCACCATTGCAAAACCCAGGCGCATAAGATCGGCAGTAATACGGTCGGACTCAACCCGGTTGACACGACAACCGAGGTTGACGACAGAGATATGAGGTGCGAGCACACGGGCTCCTTAATCGAGGATGTCGTCGAGGGCACTCTTGATACGGTCGGTCACCGACTTCTTACCGGATGCGACGTCATCGCCCATCTCGTCGGCAAAGGCGCGAAGCAGCTCGCGCTGCTTGTTGGAGAGATTGGTGGGGACAACAACGCGCAGCTGCACGACCAGACGACCGCGCGAACCGCCACCGCCGATACGCGGCATGCCGTAATTGTTGACGCTCACGGTGTCACCGTACTGTGTGCCGGCGGGGACGCACACCTTGACGACCTCGTCAGGCATAATGCCCTCGACCTCAATCTCGCAACCGAGCGCGGCCTGCGCAATCGAGATATCGCTCACCAGATACAGGTCATCGCCATTACGCTTAAAACGCTCGTGGTCGGCGACACGCACGTTGACGATCAAGTCGCCCGACGGCTCGCCACGAAGGCCGGCCTCGCCAAAACCACTCACGCGTAGCTGGCGACCGGTCGAAACACCGGCGGGAATATCGATGTCAATCTTCTCGTGAGAAGGCGTGCGGCCCTGGCCATCACAGGTCTCGCAGGGATGATCGATGACCGTACCTTCGCCGTGGCAGTCGGGACAGGGCGAAGAGGACTGAACCTGGCCCAGGAAAGAACGCTGGACCGTCGTCACATAGCCCGTGCCGTGGCAGCGGCTGCACTGCTTTTCAGTCGCGCCCTCGGCCTTGCCGGTACCATTGCAGTCCTCGCAAGGGGCAAGACGGTCGTAGCTGATCGTCTTTTTGCAACCGAGCGCCGCCTCCTCGAGCGTCACCGAAAGAGAAATGGCCATATCGCGACCGCGACGGCGCTCGCGACGGCTGCGACCGCCACCACCGGCGCCACCACCAAAGAACGACGAGAACAGGTCGTCCATGCCCATGCCACCAAAGATATCGTTGATGTCGACATAGCCAGAGCCGCCAGGGCCGTCCGCGGTGCCGTAACGGTCGTAGTTGGCACGCTTCTGCTCGTCGGAAAGAACGGAATAGGCCTCGTTGAGCTCTTTGAACTTAGCCTCGGCCTCGGGGTCGTCCGAAACATCCGGGTGTACCGTACGGGCTTTCTTTAGAAACGCGCGCTTAATCGTCCGCGCGTCGGCATCCTTGTCAACGCCAAGTACCTCGTAGTAATCCCTATTTTCCGACACGACCGAATCCTTCCAACTTTCATTATTGTCACAGTGCGTCCTATACCCAAGCTGGGCCGGGCGCAAACAGAGGGTTTGATGTTATTGAGCTCCGTACGGCGAAAGCACGGCCCGCTGTGAGCAGCTCGCGAACCAAACCGACACGAGCGCGAACATAAAACCGTTGGCAAATCCATTGGCAAACTGTATCGCACCGCGCTTCCACCACAGCAGACTGCGATGAAGCACGCCGTCCGACAGCACCATGAACAAGCCCATGGCAAACGGAATGAAGCACATCATGGCAAAGGCGGAGAACACGCCCGAGATGGCCGACAGTACCAAAAACGGTGCGATGATACCCATGAGGTAGAAGCCGGTGCGAGCCTTGCCCTCCAGGCGCTCGGCCTCAACGTGCGCGCGACCGACCAGGTCACCGCCCGAAGCGCCGTTCGTGCCGGCGTGTCCCATGTTGGGGATGCGCACCTCGTCGCCATCATGCGTGCCGGCGGGAAACTCAATCGTCTGCTCGGAGGTCACACGGATACGGCCGCTGCCACCGCAATCGGGGCACGGGTCGGCAACGACCTTGCCGGAACCGCCGCACTCAGGACAAACCGTCTGGAACGTGCCCGCACCAAACAGGAAGGACAGGTCGACATCGATATGGCCGCGACCACCGCAGCTCGGACAGGTGTGGGCATGCCCTGACGAAACGGAGCCCGATCCGCCACAATGTCCGCAGGTGTCAAAGCGGGTGTATCGAACGGTCTTGTGGGCACCGCTCTTGGCCTCCTTGGCGTCGAGCTTGATATCGACGACCACGTTGGCGCCACTCTCGGGGTTGTAGGCCGCCTGGCCGCGACGGGGCTGGCCCCAGGCGCCCCCGAAGGGGAAACCGCCGTCAAAGGGATTGCCGTAACCGGCGCTGCCGGCATAACCGCCGCCATAGGGCGAAGCCGTCGGTGCACCGGCAAAGGGATTGCCCGACCGCATGGCGTCGTAACGCGCACGCTTCTGCTCGTCCGAGAGCACGGCGTAGGCCTCGGAAACCTCTTTAAACTTCTCCTCGGCATCCGGCTCTTTATTGACGTCCGGATGGAGCTTACGGGCCTTTTGCTGGAAAGCCTTTTGAATATCACGCGAGGTGGCGTCCTTGGAGACACCCAAAATCTCGTAGTAATCTTTTTCGTTCATCGTCGCCATGCGCGGCAACCTCCTGCTCACAGCAGCGTATATATTGCGGTAATTCTACCCGAGCGGCCTAAGCTAGACCCCAAAACAGCTCGAACAGCACATTTCCATCGAGCCAGCCCAGGTGGGTCGGCGCCAGGCGGGCACAGGTGCGGGCAGCGATGACATCGACAGAGGCGATAGGCCCCGCATGGGTATCACCGTGCTCGGGCACCCAAGTGGCAAGCCCAAGCTCAAGAGCGCGATCACAAGCCGCTGCCAGTTCATCGGCAGGGATGACACGAGACGCGCGAACCAACAGGTCGGAATCAACACCGCGCGTCATGCGACAAGCGAGCATCAGGTCCTCGGCCGCCGCCTCGCGCCGCGACAGATACTCGGCATCAAACGCCGTCGCAGCATCGTCGCGTTGTACCAAACGCACGCGGTGCGCATCGCCTCGAGAGGACACGCCGGGGAACAAACCTGCAAGACGATCGAAATCCTCGGCATCAAGCATACCCGCGGCAGAACGACCCAAACCCAGATACCCCCGACCAGTCCAGTAGGCGATATTATGGGCGCATTCATGCCCATCGAGCGCGTAGCTCGCCACCTCATACGGATGGTAGCCGGCCGAACTCAGCCGCTGGCGCGCAACGTCCATGCATGCGGCCTGGAAATCCTCATCGGGCTCAAGCGACTCGTCACGGCACGCCATGCGGTAAAGCGGCGTGCCCTCCTCGAGCGTGAGCGGATAGACCGACACATGGTGCGGGGCCGCCTCAAGCACGCCATCGAGCGTGTGCTGCCAGCTCGCCATAGTCTGTCCGGGAAGCCCGCACATAAGGTCGCACGACACATCGAGCCCAACATCCTTCACCGTCGCGATGGCCTCAAGCGCCCGTTCGGCATCATGGATGCGGCCAATGACGGCCAACTCGGTATTGTCGAGGGTTTGCACGCCCAGAGAGATGCGCGTGACACCCGCCTCGGCAAGCGTGGTGGCGAGCTCAGCGGTCAGCGACTCAGGATTGGCCTCGCAAGTAAACTCAACGGGCTTGCACCACATGGAGATACGACGGGCAAGTTTCACCAGGCGCTCCCCTGCCAGCGACGGCGTGCCGCCGCCTACGTAGACAGTGCGGATCTGTCTGAGTGCCCCAGCGTTGCCAAAAGCAACGAGCCGCGCATACAGTTGCTCAAAATAGGCATCGAGCGCAGCGTCCAGGTCGCACGGCACCACGCTACGCGAGTCAAAGTCGCAATAGCGACATTTCTGAGCGCAAAACGGCACGTGCACATACAGCGCGGTAACGGCCACCCTTAAGCCTCCGGCGGATGGGCGGGCACCGACTCGCCGGCGGCAAGCGCGGCCTCGCAGACCACAACGTCGCGCTCGATATCATCGACCAGCGCCATAAATTCCTCGTACGTGGAGCAGCGCACCACCTGAGCGCGCCAGGCGGCGGCATGGGGCATGCCCTTTAAGTACCAGCTTGCATACGTACGGGCGCGCGACATAAGCGGCAGAAGCTCGTGCGTCAACGTCAGGTGCTCACGCAGAGCCTCCAGACGCTCGACCGAGGAGCGAGAAGGAACCGGCGTGCCATCGAGTGCAAGGGCTCGAGCATCGCCGAACACCCACGGATTGCCGTAGATGCCGCGCGCGATAAACACCGCGCTGGCACCCGAGCCGCTCAGATGCTCGGCAGCGTCCTCGGCCGAGAACACATCGCCCGAACCAATCACGGGAATCTCGACAGCGTCGGCAACCTCATCGACGACAGACCAATCGGCCTGGCCCGTATAGAGCTGCGTGGCACAACGACCGTGCACGGCAACTGCGGAGGCGCCCGCCCCTTCGAGCATCTGGGCAAACGTTGCGGCGTTGCGATCCTCGGCATAAAAACCCTTGCGGATCTTCACGGTCACGGGAACATGCGCCGCGCCCACCGCTGCCTCGACGATTCTTTCGGCCAGGCCGGGCGTGCGCATAAGCGCCGAGCCCTCGCCCTTGGTAACGACCTTGCGAGCCGGACAGGCCATGTTGATATCAATCAAAGACAGGCGATCGCCCACGCGTTCCTCGACGGCAGCGACGGCACTCGCAAACTGATCGGGCTTGGATCCAAAGAGCTGCACGCAAATCTGCTGCTCCTCGTCGGCCGGCAACACCAGGCGCCACGTCTTGTTGCTGGCATAGGCAAGGCCCGCAACGCTCACCATCTCGCTGTAGGCAAGGTTGGCACCGCGGCGGCGACACATGATGCGATAGGCGGGGTCGGTTACGCCCGCCATGGGAGCCATAAGGAACGGCTGCTCGGCATAGGCGCCCAGCAGCCGCTTGCTGTATTCAGAAAGCGCCATGGACCTACTCGTCCACCTTGAGAATCGCCATAAAGGCCTCCTGCGGAACCTCGACCGACCCGATGGCCTTCATGCGCTTCTTGCCCTCTTTCTGCTTCTCGAGCAGCTTGCGCTTTCGCGAGATATCGCCGCCGTAACACTTGGCCAGCACGTCTTTACGGCGCGCCTTAACAGTGGAGCGGGCGATGATCTTGTTGCCGATGGCGCCTTGGATAGGCACCTCGAACAGCTGTCGCGGGATGATCTCCTTGAGCTTGTCGCACAGGCCGCGGGCCAGGCCATAGGCCTTATCCTTGTGCACGATAAACGACAGCGCGTCCACCTCGTCGCCCGAAAGCAGGATATCGAGTTTGACGAGCTCGGAGGGACGATATTCGTTGAACTCGTAGTCGAGCGAGGCATAGCCCTTGGTGCGGCTCTTGAGCTGATCGAAGAAGTCCAAGATGAGCTCGGCGAGCGGCATATCAAAGCGCATCTCGACCGATTTGCTCGTGAGATGGATCATGTCGGTTGTAATGCCGCGGTGCTCGATAGCAAGCTGCATGACGGCGCCCGTATACTCGGGAGGGCAGATGATCTTTGCCTTGAGGTAGGGCTCTTCGATACGCTCGATACGCGTGGCCTCGGGTAGATCCTGCGGGCTGCGGACATCGATCATCTCGCCGTCAGTCTTGTACACGTGGTAGTCGACCGAGGGACTCGTGGCGATCAGGTCCAGATTGAACTCGCGCTCCAGACGCTCCTTGACGACCTCCATGTGCAGCAGGCCCAGGAAGCCCACGCGGAAGCCAAAGCCCAGCGCCACCGACGTCTCGGGCTCCCACACCAACGACGGATCGTTGACGTGCAGCTTATCGAGCGCGTCGCGCAGGTTCTCGTAGTCCTTGTTGTCGATGGGGAACAGGCCCGTGTAGACCTGTCTCTTATACACATCTGACGCTGCCGACG
>UROM01000103.1 GCA_900549455.1 uncultured Collinsella sp.
TGCTCAGGAGTCTCGTGGGCTCGGAGATGTGTATAAGAGACAGCAAGCTGGCCAAGCAGCAGGTAAGTGCCCAGACCGCCGGCAATCGCAATGCCGTAGACCACCGTCTTTTGCGCCTTGGGCAGCTTGATGGTGATCTCGTCGGACGTGGACTCATCGTCGGTGTCTTCGCCCTGGCCGTCGGCGTTACCGGCAAGCGGCGCCACAAAGCCAAAGACGGGCGCGGTGAAGAGCGCCGTCAGGGCAGCCTGGGTGCCCAGCGGCGTGAGCTCCCTAAACTCGGCGCCAAAGCGACGCATGCGGTCGCCGACCCAGCTGCACAGACCAGCGATAACGCCGGTCAGGCCGGCCTCCGGTCCAATGCTTCCGCCAAACAGCAGCGGCAGCAATGCCGCGAGCGAAAGCTTGCCCAGGTTGTCGTACGGATAGCGTCCGTCTTGCTTAACCTTAGCCATCACCTGGTTGAGGTCATCGGTCTTGGCGCCTGTCATCTTTTCGTACAGACCGATTAACAGGCCGCCCAGCAGGCAGACAAAAAACGGGTACGGCAAAAAGCCAAACGGGCCGCTGGCAAGCTCGGGCGAAGAGACGCCCAGCGCGTGCGGAATCTCGGTCCATAGATAGTCGATACCGTGCTCCATCGCAAAAAAGAACAGCCAGACCGCGGCACCTGCGAACGCACCGGTCACGGCAACGCTAACTAAAAACAGCGCGCGGTTTGTGGGTTTGGCAAGGTTGTCCATCGGGTCCTCCCGCGGTCAAAGTCGACATAGATACGTTTTATTGTAGAGCGAGCGTTGCCCGAACGAGCCAACCATCCACGCCGCGAACGGCACCATTGGGAGCCATAGTGGGGCAGGCTCAAGACTTATCCGTTGATAATCGAGGCAATCTCGCGCAAATCGTCGGCAAAGTAGATGCCGTGCTGGCGCCGCGGGCTCGATAGGCCCTTATCAATCATGTGCTCGAGCAGCGCCTTGAGGTCGTTGTAGTAACCGTCCAGGTTATACAGGATGCATGGAGCACTCAGGTGCCCCAACGACACCGCGGACATGACCTCGGCAATCTCCTCGAGCGTGCCCGTCCCACCGGGAAAGGCGATGAACGCATCGCCGAGCTCAATCATCTTGGCCTTGCGCTCCGCCATATCGCTCGTCACGATGAGGTCATCGATACCGTCATGTTGAAACTCGGCCTCGATAAAAAAGCTCGGCTCAACACCCGTCACGTGTCCACCCGCCTCGAGTACGCTATCGGCGAGCGCACCCATCAGGCCCGATTTGGACCCGCCGTATACCAGCGCGTGCCCGTTGGCGCCAATCCAGTTGCCCAGCTCCTGCACCGCGGGCAGAAACGCCGGGTCATTGCCGACGCTGGCACCCAGATACACGGTGATATGCATATTCAGTCCCCCTGTTATGGCGCGCGACGTTCGTCTTAGCGCTGGCGTCGACGATACTCGCGCACGCGACGCGAAAGATCGGCAAGCTCGTCGCGATCGAGCTCTTCCAAATGCTCCAGATCATCCATAAAGCGTGCCATGGTGTCCTTTTGACGCATCTTGATAAGCGTATTGCAGTAGTTCACCGCCACGCCCGTGAGCATGGCGATGTAGAAGATGCTGATGACGCTCAGAATGACGGTAATGGCGCGGGCAACCGGTGTCTCGGCCGGAATGTCACCAAAGCCGATGGTCGAGACCGTCTCAAAGCTAAACCACAGGCCATCGCCAAACGTGAGGGTCGTGGGCTCGGACAGCCAAACGGCCGTCGAGCACAGCAGATAGAAGATAAGAAACAGGCCCGTGATGCGCGCAAAGCCAGCCTGGCGCAACACGTCGGCAAGCGTCCTCAACTTGTTCATCGCGACCCCTTTTCCCAGACGCCCAATCACGTTCGCTCGGTATTGTCCCACGCCTCCCCCGCAAACGAAACTAGTCATTGGGGACGTTCTTAAATGACTAGTCAAACAAGAACGTCCCCAATGACTAGTTTCGTTTAAGAACGTCCCCAATGACTGCCGGGCGGGAGCGTTTAGCGGTGCAGCTGCCGACTGGGCAGGTTGAGCTGGTATCCTTATGCGGTAATGTCTCGATTCGTTAGGAATGCATGCGAGAGCTGCCACTGTCCTTCGTTCAGTTATATATCGCGCTCTGGCCATTGTGCTTGCCGCGCTTGCCGTACTAAGTTCTATCGCGCCTGTCCAGGCTTTTGCCGATGACTCTAGCCAGCAAGTCAAAACGGTCCGCGTCGGCTGGCTCGTCAACAACGAGGGCTTCCAGAACGGCAGCCCCGGCGAGCGTCTCTCGGGATGGGGTTACGAGTACCTCCAGACCCTGTCGTACTACACGCCCGGCTGGCGGTACGAATACGTCTCCGGCACCTTCACCGAGCTTATGGACATGCTCGAGACGGGCGAAATCGACCTCATGCCCAACATCTCCTATTCCGAGGAACGCGCCCAAAAGCTGCTCTTTTCCTCGAACCCCGAGGGCACCGAGCGCTACTACATCTACGCCAAGCCCGATCGCGACGACCTGACCAAGGGTGACCCCCAAGCGCTCCAAGGCCTTACCATCGGCTACAACCCCGACGTTATGCAAACCTTCGTTGGCCAGCAGTGGCTCGCCAACGAAGGCATTACCTGCACATACAGGGAGTATGACGGGGGATCCATGCTCTTTGACGCACTCGCAAACGACGAAGTCGATGCCGTCATCATGAACGACACCATTTCGTCGCCCGATGCCTCCCCCATGTTCTACGTTGGCTCGAGTGATTACTATTTTGCCGTCCCCAAAAGCCGCCCCGACCTGATGGACGACATCAATGCCGCCATGTCGGCAATCGCCCGCGTCAACCCACGCTATATCGACGAAGTCAAATCTAACTACTCGGCCCAAAACAGCGGTTCATCATCGCTCAACGGCCCCGAACGTTCCTGGCTCAAAGCAAATGACAACACAATCACGCTTGGCTACATTACGGGCAAACTCCCCTACTGCAACGAAGACGAAGACGGCAAAATGGAAGGCTCGCTCGCATCGCTTGCGACGACGTTGCACGATAAATTTGGCATTACGGTCAAAACCGTCGCCTTTGATAGCTACAAGATGATGTCAAAGGCCCTGTCAAAGGGAAGCATCGACGCTGCGCTGCCGGTATACCGAGATTACTGGTTTGCCGAGCAATCTGGCGTTGTGCAGTCGGTATCGTTGGGAACCGTGTCCCTCACCGCCATCCACACCGGCGGCAACCTGAACAAAGACCTTCAGAACATCGCCTGCACCAAATCATCGTTTATCAACCAAAATGTACTTGAAAGTCTGTTCCCCACAGCGACCGTGACCGAATACCAATCCGCCGATGAAGCGTTCGACGCCCTCAGGAAGGGAACGGCACACTGCATCGTCGCTCCCAGTTCACGTGTAAAAACCATCGGCGACCGTTATGATCTCGAAGGCTACGAGACGACCGAGCTCCCTGACACCTGTGAGCTCTCGTGCTGGATTTCGCGCGGAAAACCCGAGCTGTTGGGAATCATCAACAAGGGCATCATCAATGCCGGAGAATCGCTCTCCGCAAGCAATTACTCCTCCACGTCGTACACGGCCCAGGAATCCAACACGCTTCAATTCCTTTATCGCAACCGTGCCGCCGTTGCAGCTGCCCTCATCGGTATGTTGTCGGTCGGCATCGTCCTGCTCATCTGGGCACTCGTGCACGCTCGAACCGAGCGCAAAAAAGCCGATGCCGCCAACGCCGCTAAGACGGCATTCCTCACGCGCATGAGCCACGACATCCGTACACCGCTCAACGGTATCCTGGGCCTTATCGAGATCGAGGAATTGAAGGAAGGCGATATCCAGGTCGCCCGCGAAAGCCGTGCCAAGGCGCGCGTTGCCGCCAATCACCTGCTCTCGCTGATCAACGACATCCTCGAGATGGGCAAAATCGAAGACCGCAAGCTAACACTGGAGCATACGCCTTTTAACCTCAAAGAGCTCTGTGACGATACACTGGTGCTGTGCAAGCTCCGCGCGTCCAGTAACGGCATCACCATGCAGGACAATAGTCTGCCGTACGCCGCGGGGCCATACATGATCGGCAGTCCCACCCATATCCGACAGATCATGATCAACCTGTTAGACAACAGCATTAAGTACAACAAGCACGGCGGCTCCGTCACCTTTAGCTCAAAGACCAAGCCACTCGATAACGGGCGCGCTCTCTTTTGCTTTAGCGTTTCGGATACCGGCATTGGTATGACTCCCAAGTTTTTAAAGCATATCTATGAGCCGTTTGCCCAAGAAGGTGACGATGCGCGCAGTAAGTTTCAAGGAACCGGCATGGGCATGCCAATCGTCAAGTCGCTTATTGAACTGATGGGCGGCACCATCGAAGTCACCAGTGAGCTCCATGTGGGCACCTCGTTCTACGTGGAGATTCCGCTCGATATCGACGAGAATCCCCAGGCGCGGGCGAATACGGTTGAGAGTGCGCCCGACTGCTCGCTCGCCGACATGAACGTGCTGCTCGCCGAAGACAACGAATTGAATGCCGAGATTGCCCAGGCGCTGCTAGAATCCGAGGGCATCGTGGTCACCCGCGCCGCCAACGGCAACGAAGTCGTCGATCTGTACCTGTCGCATCCCGCCGGCAGCTTCGATGCCATTTTGATGGACATCATGATGCCGGACATGGACGGCTACGAGGCAACCCGCGTGATTCGTCTGAGCGAGAAGGTCGATGCAGCCGATATCCCCATCATCGCGCTCACCGCCAACGCCTTTGCCGAAGACGCCAAGGCGGCACACGACGCCGGCATGAACGCCCATCTGTCCAAACCGCTCGACTTTAACAAGCTCAAAAACATACTCGCCCGCATCAAGAAAAACGGATCCGTTTCGCTATAGTTTTTGCTCAACCACCACGCACGACCAGAAAGGAAGCCAACGATGTTTAGGCCCTTACGTCGAAAGAAACGCGCCATCACCGACGAGGAAGCGCGCAAACTGCTCGCCACCTGCAAGCGCGGCGTCTTTGCCGTCAACGGCGACGATGGCTACCCGTACGCCATTCCCGTCAACTACTTCTTTGACGCCGAGCACGACAAGATTTATTTCCATGGCGCCAAGGCCGGCCACAAGGTCGACGCACTCAAGCGCGATGACAAGGTCTGCTTTACCGTTTACGGCAACGAGTGGTACCAGGACGGCGACTGGGCTCCCTACGTTATGAGCACCGTGGTCTTTGGCCGCTGTCGCCTGGCGAATGACACCCCCGCGTTTATCGAGGACAAAGTCCGCCAGCTCGCCCTTAAGTACTACCCTTCTGCCGAAGAAGTCGAAGAGGAAATCGCCAAAGACATCAAGGGCGTCCAGCTTTACGAGATTTCGATTGAGCATCTTTGCGGTAAGCAGATTCAAGAAAAGTAAGCCCCTCAGCAGGTCTGCGCCCAATTGCTACAGATGCTTTACCATGTGGGGCCTTCTAGCCGACTTGGCAGAAGACCCCGCATGCAGCGCACGCTTACCGTGCATTAAAAACGTAGCGGTCCAGGCGGTCGCACGCTTCCCTTACGCGCGAAAGCGGCAGCGCCAGATTCACGCGAATGTGGCAGGACCCGTGGAACGGGCGGCCGTCCTGATATCCCACGCCTACGCGCGCCCCCTCGTCGAGCAGCCACTGAATATCGCGGCCATGCTCGCGGCACCACTCGGTGCAGTCCAGAAACACCATGTACGTGCCCTGCGGACGCGAATAGGACACGACCTCAAAATGCTCGTCCACGTAATTGCAGAAGTACTCGATATTGCCGGCAAGCACCTGGTTGAGTTCGTCCACCCACTCGTAGCCTTGCGGCTGGTAGGCACCGATAAGCGCATGCATGGAGAGGACATTCATTTCGTTGTAGTGAGTCTTGTTGGACACGGCGCACACGCGGTCGCGCAGCGTCTCGTTATAGATGATGTGGTAGCTGCCGACCAGGCCCGCCAGGTTGAACGTCTTGCTGGGCGCATAGAGGGCAACCGTGCGCATGCGGGCGTCCTCGCTTACCGACTGCGTCGGAATATGCTTGTGTCCCGGCAGGATGATATCGGACCAAATCTCGTCCGAGATCACCACGCAATCGTGCTGGCGATAAATGTCCATGGCGCGCTCGATCTCGTCGCGCTCCCATACGCGGCCGCAGGGATTGTGCGGCGAGCAGAACACCGCGGCATGGATGTGGTTTTGGGCGAGTTTGCGCTCCATGTCCTCAAAGTCCATGCGCCACACGCCCTGTTCGTCGAGCTTAAGAGGGCTGTGAACAATACGGTAGCCCGCGGCTTCGATGGACTTGGTAAAGCCGATGTAGGTAGGGCTGTGGACCAGCACCGCATCGCCCGGCTGGACATACGCGCGCAACGTCGACACGACGCCGCCCAGCACGCCGTTCTCGTAGCCGATG
>UROM01000104.1 GCA_900549455.1 uncultured Collinsella sp.
TCTACACTTATGCGATCGTCGGCAGCGTCAGATGTGTATAAGAGACAGGTCCCCACCCGCACGGCTGCACAGGCGCAGCCCGCGTCTCGGCCAACCCCATCCACCGAGACCATCCGCAGCGCCGAGTCCATGCGTCGCGCGCGCCTTGCCGTCAAACGTCAACGCACGATGGCACTCACGATGGTGATTGCTGCCCTGATAGCAATCGTGGTCATACTCGTCCTCGCATCTGCCGGCATGCTTTAGCCGGCAGTAAAACCAAAGTCAGCAAATAGGCCCATTTGCAAAAAGCGGTGGCGGGCGCAACTCTCAATAAAGCCGCGCCCGCCACCGCCGCCATGCATCGCACGCTGACAATACGAGGTACTAGGAAATCAAAAGCTCAAAGGAATCCGTGATGCGCGTTCCCATGGTAACGGCGCCGTCTCCCGATTCGACTGTGGTATTCAGGTAGTACTTGCCATATTTCTTTTTAGGTACACCCGTAACAGTAAGGTCGCAGTCCTCCTCCTCGACGGGAAGCGAGAACTCAAAGCCCTTATTCCTGACAAACGTACCAGTGACGTCCGTGTAGGTGCGATAGTCGTCGCCATCGGATTGGGCGACGGTTTTTTCGGCGTTGTAGGTATCGTGGGCATGCAGCGTGGCCGAGATGTCTGCAACCGCTTCGCCGGAATCGCTGATGCTCTTAAACACAATCACAAGGTCGTTTTTGCTCGCGCCGTAGCAAGCATGGCCCCAAGAGTTGCCCGTCTCCTTAAGTGCTCCGCGCCACGTGGTGTTGGCAAAGCTCGTGGGCTTATCGATGTTGAGCTTCGCTGTGCTACCGGAGGTCGTGGTGGTCGACGAGGTCGCATTGCCCGTCGTGGAAGAGCCCTCGGCATCGGAGCTGGCGTCCCCGCCGTTCTTGCTTGCGGTCTTGAGCTCCGCCTTAGCGTCCTTAAGGTCGGACTTTGTCTGATCGAGCTCGTCTTGCGTTTTTGTGAGTTCGTCCTTGGAAGATTCAAGCTGCTTCTTGAGCTTTTGAATCTGCTCCGTATTTTGCGGATGAGCCAAACCATATGAGTAGCCCGCCCAGCCGGTTCCCGCGCACAAGGCGGCAACGACAATAATGCCGGCGGCGATGGCGGGCGCATACGACTTGCCCAGGCGCTTGCGTGCCAACTTGTACTCGGCCTTGGCCGTCTTGAGGCTCTCGCGGTCCTGCTCGAGCTGCTCTTCCTCACTGAGCGGCGTAGAACCAAAATCGGCATGGCAGGCAGGCTCAGTTTCCACGTCCTCGATCGTAGTGCCAAAGTCTGACAAGGGATCGACTACACGCGTGGCGTCCGAATCGGATTCGGGCACAGCGGGCTCAAACGCGCCGGGTGCCGCCACCGGCTGCTCGTCTGCTTTCGAGGCAGCATCCGCCTTAGGCAACTCCACCGTTGCCGCCGTAGCGGCCTCGCCGTCGCGCCAAGAAAAGGCAGGGCTCTGTGACACGGTCTGGGGCGTAGTATAGGGATCTTCGGAAACGGGCGCAGTCGACGAGGGCGCGGCAAGAGGCGATCCACACTCAGAGCAAAAACTAGCGTCATCGGGCAACAATGCACCGCAATAAGGGCATTCCATAGGGCACGACCTCTCAAAATGTGTCGTTTGCAGCCATCCTGCAACTTGGCGTATCTGCCCTATAATGTCTCAATAGTTATGCAAAGCGTTGCGCAACATTTTTCGAGTCGGTACGCTTTGAGCGTAGCCATTTCCTATCATGTTTGCAGTACGTCATTAAAGTTATCTGGGGAGGCAGCCATGGCGGCGGAAACACCGTGCTCGGTCCTCTACAACGACATCCGATCGTTCGGCGGTCTCAAGCATCTCGAGATTGCGCGAATGCTCATTAACGGCAATTCGTATGCAGGCAGTACCCTGCTCGACAAATGCTCTACCAACCGCTCGTACCTCACTCGCTACATCGTCCACCGCGAGCCCGATCAGTGTGCGCCAGGTATCTACAATGACCTTACCGTCTCCACGCTTAACCTTGCCGCCGCCATTAGCAGCAAGCTCGGCGGAGGCGATCGCGCCTATCAGGAAATATCCGAGCATTACAGCGGCCCGGCGGCCCAAGGCATGATGTCGGTTCTCGCCGATTATGACCTCGACGACCGCCTCTACGCCAATGCCTTGGGGCGTATCAACAGCTCCGATGACCACAGCCCCCGCGAAAAAAGCACGCTCTTCTTGATGCTCTTTGTGGCAACGGGCGCACTTGCCGACCCCGTTCAAGGCGTGGCCACCGTCGAGCGCTTTTGCGACAGCAAGACGGGCGGGCACTTTGGCACCACCGAAACTACCGTCGGACGTGGCTTTATGGGCAGCCTGGAGCAGCCGCGCGCCGTCGCCCCCAACCTCGGTCTGCTCAGGACACATGCCGACAACTGCGTCGACATGCAAATCCATCCCCTCACACGCGATCCGTGCGGCACCGTGATTGGCTCTTTGCCCAAAACCTCGCCCAGCATCACCGATGTGGGCGCCGACGCATCGCGCGAGCATCTTCGCATTTGGCTTGAGGGTGAGCACTGGTACGCCCAGGGCCTTGGATCGACCAACGGCACGGTGCTCGAATCGGGTGCAGGCGACGGCGATATCGTAATCGAGCCGCCCCGCGACCAACGAGAGCCCGGCAAAGTCTATCCCCCCGTGGAAATCGCCAACAGCGACAGACTTCATTTGGGTCTCTATACAACGTTTCTCGTTATTGTGGACTAGCGCGTAGAGGCGTGGGAAAACAAGTGTCACTCGTCTTATATCATTTACGTTGCACGCTACACTATAAATAGCAATACGAGTCAGCTTATCGGCAAACACGTCTATCATGGACTTTAATCGATAATCGCGTTCTCGGTGTGAGCACGCGGCCCCACCAAACGAAGGAACGCCTTGGATACCACCAACACCGCCCCTGGCGACAAACTCATCCGTCTCGACACGTTCGATACCGCCGTGGCAGTCGACCCCAGCGCCGAGGATGATGCCAAGCGACGGTTTATGACGCTTATTCTTCAGACGGCATACCGCGACGGCGGCAATATCGGACATGTGCTCCGCGCGACCAACACGAGCGGCGAGGTCTTTGCCGTCAAGCTGCTCAAGGACAACGCCATCCTTTCCGACCAAGCCCCCGACCGCTCCGCCGAGCAATCGGCCGCGCACCTGGCCAACACCGCCGCGCTGTTCGAGGAGTATCGTCATCTGTGTACCGTCTCGCACCTGCGCGGATTTCCGCGCGTCTATGGCTATGGATCGTGCGAGGACGACCCGCTCATCCTCATGGAGTGGGTCGAGGGCACCTCGCTCAAGCAGGTGCTGCCCTTACTTCCGCACGATGCCTCGGGCGGGCTAACTACCCAGATGGTGGCCGCCGTTGGAAACGCCGTGCTTCGCGCACTCCTGATGACCCAGGGGCTCGTTAATCCGGTCGTCCATCGCGACCTGTCGCCAGCCAATATCATGTTCCGTACCACCAGTCGAACGCTTGAGCAGCAGATCGCCGATTGTTCCTTTGACCCCTGCCTCATCGACATGGGCTCCGCGACCATAGCCCTCGGCGATGACACGATCACCCGGCGCGCCGACATCTGGCGCTTTGCCACGCCCGCATACGCCGCGCCCGAGATGCTCACGCAGGATATCGAAGGCATCGCGGCCCTTCGCCGCTCGCCCGCCATCGATGTCTATGCGCTTTCGAGCATTCTGTACCAGCTCTACAGCGGTCGCAAGCCGTTCGACGTCGAGTCGACGGGTGCCGCGGCAACCGGCTCGTTCTACCTCATAAAAACCAAGACCAAGCCGACGCCGCTCGAGCCGCGATGCAATGACGACGAAGCGCTCGTCCAGATCATCATGAAAGGCATTTCAGTCGAGCAGTGCGATCGTCCCACCGAGCAGCAGATGCTCGAGGTGCTCTCGGCATACCTCACCGATGCCGAATCCGAGGGCCGCGAAGGCGCAGGAGACGAGGCCGCGATTGATATCGATTCTGGCACGCACCTTAAGGTCGACGTCGCCGGCGAGCGCGCGCGAGAGATCCTGGAGCAGGCCCGGCACGATGCCATGACCCGCCGCCGCTTTATTATCGGTGGCGTTGTCGCGGCCGTTGCGGGGCTCGGCGTTATCGGGGCGGCAACCCATGGCTTTGGCATCCCCGACTACCTGGACGGCATCCGCAGTTCGCTTGACGACTACACCTGGGATCAGCTGCAGGAGATTTCGCTCAAGATTAAGGCCGCCGAGACCCGTAGCGAGGCACGCGAGATTGCAAAGCGCTACCATCTGCTCGATGCCGATGGGCACATCCCCTATCCGTGCACCAAGCGCATGAGGCTCACCAACGGGCTGCACGTCGGCGCGCAGCTTGTGGGCATCCGTCACGACGAGCTTCTAGACGGTACGGGCAAGGCCGGGCTGACGTTTATGTTCGACGCGGGTATTGCCGAGCGCGATGCTGCGGCTGAACCGCCGAGCGCCGGCTGGGCAGATTGCGAGCTGCGGGAATGGCTCGATAGCGACGGCCTTAAGCTGCTGCCCAACGAGCTGCGCGCACTCATCAAATCTGTCAAAAAGATCTCGAATAACGTTGGCGCCGCCAGAAGCGTATCGTGCCTGAGCGAGTTGCCCGCAACCCTTTGGCTGCCCGCCATGGTCGAGCTGTGCGGTACGCAACCGCCCGAGTCATTTGCCGAGGACTTTCGCTACCTGGCCGACATCTATAACGGCGAGGGCAAGGAGTACCAGCTCTTCCGCGAGCTCAAGGTGAGTCCGTATACCACGAACGAGACGTTGGTTCGCCAGTGGAAGGGCAAGGACACCTGTTGGTGGGAACGAACGGCGAGTCCCGACACATCAGAGAGCGAAGGCACGCTCTATATGAACCGCGTGGGACGCGACGGCGACGTCTTTACGTACGCAACGCCTGCGGAAAAGCCAAACAAGCGAACCTGTGTGATTCCCGGGTTCTGCATCTAGGCGGCGGGCGTCTTGCCGTGACGAGACCCCTCCCCGGCAATTGTCTTGATCTGTAACAGTTAGAACCCAAAAACCGGTCTAGATGTTACAGATCGAGACAAAACCCCAGCCCCGCGAGACAACATCTCAATCTGTAACAGTAAGGGGTCAAAAACCTCTCTAGATGTTACAGATCAAGACATTTGAGTTGACCGCGGACGGTCCGTCTCGATCAGTAACAGTTAGAGGTCATATTTGCTGCTAGATGTTACGGATCGAGACATTAGCTTGCCGAGAACTTCGCCTCATAAATGTGATTCAAGTGTGTCGATATTTCCTTGCCAATGTTGCGCAACAGAAGTCCTTTCGGCGGTCGTAACGTACGAATTGTCATAGGTACCCCTTCAACGATTGGGAGAAGAAATGGCAAAGTACGCACCTAAACACTTGGAAGTCTCAGGCGGCGAGCCTCGCCCCACATTCTCGGGCCACAAGGCAACACGACTCGCCGTCACCGCGGCAACCACCATCGCTATGACTGGCTCGTCGCTGCTCGCGCCGTTCTCGGCATTTGCCAACGATGCGAGTGATACCACGGCACAGGACGCGATCATGTCCCCGCTTGCTGTCCACGCCGGCGAGGCGGCAGGCTCCGCAGTAAAGGCAGACGCCCAGAAGATTGCCGACTTGCAGGCTGCGATCGACGCCGCAAAGGCTGCCGAGGCAGACGCCAAATCCGACTACGACACGGTGGCTGCCCCCTATACCGAAAAGCAGGCGGCCCGCGACAACGCACAAAGCACCTATGACGCCTCCGTCTCCGATAATTCGCAGGCAGAGGCCGCCGCGCGCGCCGAATATGCTCGCCAGCTCGATGAAAGCGTCAAGGCGGCCGACAGCGCCAGTGCCGCGCTGAAGGATGCCCGAGGAAAGCTCGATGCAGCCAAGACCGACGCCGAGGACAAGTCGAAGGTCCTTGATGCCGCAAAGCAGGCGGCAGCTGATGCGCAGGCCAAGCTCGAGACAGCCCAGAAGGCAGCCGCCAACGCAACGCCGGAGGAAATCAAGGTCGCCGAGCAGGCTACCGCAGATGCACAGGCCGCTCTGGATCAAGCAAAGGCTGCGAAGGCCACTGCCGATTCCGCGCTCACCGATGCCCAGCAGGCTCAGAGCGCCGCGCAGAACGCTTACGACGAAGCGGCAGGCACGCTGGCTTCCGCTCAGCAGGAAAAGAACGCCGCGGATGGTAAGGTAGTCGCGGCACAGAAAGCGTATGACAGCGCACAAGCCGATTTGGCGGCCGCAAAGGCAGGCGCCGAGGGCCCGGAGTATGACGCCGCCCAGGCAAAGGTCGATGCTGCCCAAAGCGCACTCGACCAGGCGAAAAAGCAGCCTGTCTCTTATACACATCTGACGCTGCAGACGATCGCATAAGTGTAGATCTCGG
>UROM01000105.1 GCA_900549455.1 uncultured Collinsella sp.
GCTCGCACGGAGAGCACATTAAGTGCTCTCCGGCTCGTGCGGAACTCGCGATCGACTTCGCACGCCGCCGGGCGGCCGGGGCCGACGTGGGGTTCAAAGATTTTCAAAAAAGCGGTCGGCGCGCAGTGCGCCGACCGCCGATATAAGGGGTCTGATGATTTTTACCAGCTAGGGCCTCTTACTCGTCTAGGAGATCCTCTGGCATGTCGTTGCCGTCGCCTAGGTCGACTGGGGCCTCTTCGGAATCGGCTGCGGCCTCGGTACCTTCGCCTTCGGGCTTTTCCTTGGCTGCTGTCATGCGGGCTACGGCGCATACACGGTCGTTGTCGTCGACGGTCATCATCTTGACGCCCTGGGTGGCGCGACCGGTTTGGCTAATCTCGTCGGTCTTGACGCGAATGACCGTCGCGCCCTCCGTCACGATGAACAGCTCATGCTGCGGGCCCACCGTCTTCATGGCTGCGAGGTTACCCTTGCGCTCGGTCATCTGGATGGTGTAGACACCCTGACCGCCGCGGTTCTGCTCCGGGTAATCCGAGACCGGCGTGCGTTTGCCGTAGCCGCGCTCGGTAATGACGAACAGGTCGCCGTTACCGTTGGTAATCTCCATACCAAGAACGCTCACGCCTTCCTTCATGCCAATGCCGCGAACGCCGCTGGTATCGCGGCCGGTAGCGCGCACCTGGTCCTCGGGGAACATAATCGCCTTGCCCGCGGTGGTTGCCATGATGATCTTGTCACCCTCGCGCACGCGGCGCACGTTCAGCAGTGCGTCGTCGTCGCGCAGATTGATGGCAATGAGTCCATCGCGGCGGCTGCGGTCATACGCGCTCATCACGGTCTTCTTGACCATGCCGCTCTTGGTGGCAAACATCAGGTACTCGTCGGCGGGGAACTCTCGGCAGCTGATGACGCTCGCGATCTTCTCGCCCTCCTCGAAAGGCAGCAGGTTGACGATCGCGGTGCCGCGCGCCTGGCGCGTACCCACCGGCAGCTCGTGCACTTTCAGGCGATAGACTTTGCCCTTGTTCGAGAAGAACAGCACGTACTCGTGCGTGGATGCGATAAACATCTCGTCGATAACGTCGTCCTCTTTAAGGTTGACGCCCGACACGCCCTTGCCGCCGCGCTTTTGGGCGCGATAGGCAGCCACCGGGATGCGCTTGACGTAGCCGGTGTGGGTGATGGTCACGACCATGTCCTCGTCGGCAATCAAATCTTCGACATCCAGGTCCTTCTCGACATGGCTGATCTCGGTGCGGCGCTTGTCGCCGAACTTCTTGGAAATCTCGCGCATCTCTTCCTTGATGACGCCCAGGATTTTCTCCTCGTGCGCCAACAGGTCCTCGTAGTAGGCGATGGCGCGGCGCAAGCCGTCCAGCTCTTCCTGAATCTTGTCGCGCTCCAGGCCGGTCAGGCGGCGCAGCTTCATCTCGAGGATGGCCGTGGTCTGCTCGGGCGTAAAGCCAAAGCGCTCGATCAGGCGGCTGCTGGCCTCGGAGTCGGTCTGCGAGGAGCGGATGATGCTGATAACCTCGTCGATATGGTCGAGAGCCATCAGGTAACCCTCGAGGATATGGGCACGTGCCTGGGCCTTCTTAAGGTCAAAGCGGGTGCGGCGGGTGACGACGTCGACCTGGTGGTCGATATAGTGCTGCAGCATCTCGCGCAGGCTCAGGCATTTGGGAACGCCGTTGACAAGCGCCAAGTTGTTGGCACCAAAGGTCGTCTGCAGCGAGGTGTACTTGTACAGGTTGTTGAGCACGACCTGCGGGATGACGCCCTTCTTGAGTTCGATGACCAGACGGATACCCTTCTGGTTGGACTCGTCGCGCATATCCGAGATACCCTCGATGCGCTTGTCGTTGACGAGCTGGGCGATCTTCTCCTGCAGGGTGCCCTTGTTGACCATGTAGGGAATCTCGGTAAAGACCAGGCGGCTACGACCGGTCTTGGTGGACTCCACATGAGCCTTGGCGCGCACGGTAATGGAACCGCGGCCGGTCTCGTAGCTCTGCTTAATGCCGGCACTACCCATGATGATGGCACCGGTGGGGAAGTCCGGACCGGGCATGATCTGCATGAGCTCATCGACAGTGGCGTCGGGGTTGTCGATCAGGTAGCAGGTGGCCTCGATTGCCTCGGTGAGGTTGTGCGGGGCGATGTTGGTGGCCATGCCGACGGCGATGCCCTGGCTGCCGTTGACCAGCAGGTTGGGGAAGCGCGCGGGCAGCGCCTGGGGCTCGGCGAGCGACTCGTCGTAGTTGGGCTGCCAGTCGACGGTGTCCTTCTGCAGGTCACGCAGGAGCTCCATGGCGGGCTTTGCCAGGCGGCTCTCGGTGTAACGCATGGCGGCGGCGCCGTCGCCGTCGATGTTGCCGAAGTTACCGTGACCGTCGATGAGCGGCGTGCGCATGGAGAACCACTGTGCCAGGCGGACCATGGCCTCATAGACCGCGGAGTCACCGTGCGGATGGTACTTACCGATAACTTCGCCGACCGTCCAGGCCGACTTCTTGTGCGGACGGTTGGGGTAGATGCCGCTCTCGTTCATGGCGTACAGGATGCGACGGTGCACCGGCTTTAAGCCATCGCGCACGTCCGGCAGGGCGCGGGCGGTGATGACCGACATCGAGTACTCGATGAACGACTGCTTCATCTCGCGGCCGAACTCCGAAATCTGGAGCTGACCACCGTTGATATCCTCACCGGCAGAGGCACCACGGTCGACTTCGCCAAAGCTCTCCTCGAGCTCGGCGTCGTCGTCCTCTTCCTCATCATCATCGGCATCGGGGTTATAGGCATCCGGATCGCCGTCCTCGCCCTGCTCAGCGCGGGCAAGCAGGCGCTTCAGATCATCGGGCATGCCGGCGTCGCCGGCCTCGTCCATACCCTCGTTATTGTTGATATCGTCTGCCACGTTACCTCCTCATGGTTTGCGTGGTCCATTAATCATCCTGCCACGGAGACGGCTTTTCCAGGTGCCGCAGATTCGCTCGAAAGAGGAGGGAAGCGTACTTGGGTACGCGACCGACGATTGAGGGCGAAGGTGCGGTGGCTGGGAAAGCCGAACAGGTTAGGCGTCTAGGAAGCGTGCGTCATGGGCGTGCTTCTCGATGTACTCACGGCGATAGCCGACCTCGGAACCCATCAGTTCGCGCACGGCACGGTCCGCCACCACGGCGTCCTCGATCGACACGCGCTGCAGAATGCGGGTCTTGGGGTCCATCGTCGTCGAGGCAAGCTGCTTGGGGTCCATCTCGCCCAGGCCCTTGTAGCGCTGGACGGTGTAGCCCTTGCGCTTTTTAGTGATCTTGCCGTCCTTGGCCTTGCCGTCCTCGTCGTTGTCGTCGAGGTTCAGCCCCAGGCTCTGGATGGTGTCGCGCAGGATCTCGTCTTCGGGCTGGCGGCCGTTGGGATACACGTAGTGAATCTTGTTGCGCACCTTGATGCCAAAGATGGGCGGGCAGGCGACATAAACGTAACCGGCGTCAATCAACGGGCGCATGTACTTGTAGAAGAACGTCAGCAGCAGGATGCGGATATGCGCACCGTCGACGTCTGCATCGGTCATGATGATGATCTTGTGGTAGCGCGCCTTGGTGATATCGAAGTCGCCGCCGTCGCCGGCGCTCGTCGTGACGCCGCAGCCGATCGCGGTGATGAGCGACTGGATGGTGTCACTCGAGAACGCGCGGTGGTCACCCACGCGCTCGACGTTCAAAATCTTGCCGCGCAGGGGCAGAATCGCCTGGATGTCTCGGCGACGGCCGTCCTTGGCCGAGCCGCCTGCCGAGTCGCCCTCTACGATAAAGAGCTCAGTCAACTCGGCATCGCGCACCGAACAGTCGGCGAGCTTGCCGGGCAGCGACGCCGTCTCGAGCAGGCTCTTGCGGCGGGTCGCCTCGCGCGCCTTGCGGGCGGCGTTGCGCGCCTTGCAGGCCTGCTGGGCCTTCTTGACGATCTCACGAGCGGGCTTGGGATGCTCCTCGAGGTAATCGGCAAGGCCGTCGGTCACGATCTTGAGCGTCAGCGCGCGCATATAGGAGCTGCCGAGCTTGGCCTTGGTCTGGCCCTCAAACTGCGGATCGGGCAGTTTGACCGAGATAACGGCCGAAAGGCCCTCGCGCACATCGTCGCCGGTCAGGTTGGCGTCTTTTTCCTTGAGCAGGTTCTGCTTGCGGGCGTAATCGTTGATCACGCGGGTGAGTGCGGTACGGAAGCCCTCGAGGTGCATACCGCCCTCGGGGGTGTAGATGTCGTTGGCAAACGACATGACGTTCTCGCCGTAGCCGCTATTCCACTGCAAGGACACCTCGACCTCGCCCATCTTGGTCACGGGCGCATCCGGATCCGATTTGCCCTCAATATAGATGGGCTCCTTAAAGGCCTCGGGGACATCCTTGCCCTCGTTGAGGAACTTGACGAAGTCGATGATGCCGCCGGCATAGCAAAACTCCTCCACATGGGGAGTCGCCTCGCGCTCGTCGGTCAGCACGATCTTGAGGTTCTTGTTGAGGAATGCCGTCTCCTGCAGACGGTTGTGCAGCGTGTCGAAATCGTAGATGCAGGTCTCGAAGATCTCGTCGTCGGGCCAGAAGCTGACAGTGGTACCCGTCGTCTCCGAAGTGCCCACGACCTCCATCTTCTTGACGGTCTTGCCGCGCGAGAACTCCATCTCGTAGATGTTGCCATCGCGGCATACCTGTACGACCACGCGCCTGGACAGGGCGTTGACGACGGAGATGCCCACGCCGTGCAGGCCGCCCGAGACCTTGTAGGCCGAGTTATCGAACTTACCGCCGGCGTGCAGGATCGTCATAACGACCTCGAGCGTCGGGATCTTTTTGATGGGATGCTCGTCGACGGGGATGCCTCGCCCGTTGTCGACGACCGTGATGGAGTTGTCGGCGTGGACCGTCACCTGAATCTCGGTGCAGAAACCGGCCATGGCTTCGTCAACGGAGTTGTCAACGATCTCCCACACCAGGTGATGCAGGCCGCTGGCGCTCGTCGAGCCGATGTACATGCCCGGGCGCTTACGAACGGCCTCGAGACCTTCGAGAATCTTAATCTCGCCGCCATCGTAATCGTTTTCGTTTGCCACACGTCCTCCTTCAGCTAAGAAAATGTGTACAGCCTTACTAGTTTATCGTAAAAAAATACCCTCGGGAACGAGGGTATTTGGCTCTACAAGGCCACCAGATGCGATTTAAGGCTCTTTTTTGTCCTGCACGCCCTTCGCCCACTCGGCACTGGCTCTCATGGCGTTCTCGAGGGCCTCGCGCAGTTTTTGGTCCTCGATGGGTGCCACCTGGCGCTCGATCTCGGCACGCTCGGCGCCGCTTAGGTCGGCATGCGGAGCCGGCGGACGCTCGGGCGCGGCCGGACGCAGGCGCTCTTTGGCAGCGGGCGGTGTGTGGCCGGGGGCGGTCGTCTTGAACACCAGGCCGTCTACGTGCGCGCCGGCGCGCTCCATGCGCGCGCGGATAATCTCGCGCAAGAGTGTCATCTCCTGCGTCCATGAGGGCGAATCGAGGTACACCAGCAGTTCGTTGGACTCGGGCAGGTAGCGCAGGCCCGTCACGTGGCGTCCCTCGCGCGTGCCCGAGCACACCGCATTCCAGGCGCGATAGACCGCACGAGATTCCTCTGCAGCCTCCATCTGCGCGCGGCGCTCGGGTGTCGCGGCCGCCAGGATGCGCTGACGCTCGGCATCCAAAAAGCCGCCAAAGGCAACCGTTCCGTTCTCGCGCTCGTAATTAGCACGTCTCACCCATGTTCACCACCTTGGCTCGATCAAGCAGGTCATCGGTAAAATACCCCAGATTGGTGGTGGTTATGACCGTCTGGATATCATCACCGATCAGCTGCAGAAAAGCGCCTCGGCGCCCGGCGTCGAGCTCGCTCATCACGTCGTCCAAAAGCAGCAGCGGCGCGGTGCCCAGGATATCGCGCGCCACGGCCACTTCTGCCACCTTCCAGGCAAGCACCAGCGTTCGCTGCTGGCCCTGGCTGGCAAATGAACGGGCCGACCGGCCCGCGACGGAAAACTCGATCTCGTCGCGATGCGGACCCACGAGCGTCACGCCGCGGCGAATCTCCTCGTCGGCGCGCTCATCGAGCGCCGAGAGCATGCGCTCATACGCCCAGCCCCTGAGCTCGTCGCGATCCATGGTGCGAGGCAGGTCACCAAGCGTGGACACATAGGACCTGTCTCTTATACACATCTGACGCTGCCGACGATCGCATAAGTGTAGA